>JAAXXD010000006.1 GCA_013334655.1 Chlorobaculum sp.
AACGTGGCGCTGAAAAGCTCGAAGGGCGTGGAGTTCATGCTGAAGCGGGCGAAGGTCGAGGTGTGGCCGGGCGAGGCGGTGCTGACCGGCGGCAATGGCGTCGCGGTGACGGCGCAGGATGGCTCCGCGCGCACGCTCGAAGCGCGGAACATCATCGTCGCGACCGGCTCGAAGCAGCGGGTGATTCCGGGGCTGGAGCCGGACGGCAAGAAGATCATAACGAGCCGAGAAGCGCTGATTCTGAAAGAGGTTCCGGCGTCGATGGTCGTGGTCGGCGGCGGGGCGATTGGCGTCGAGATGGCGTGGTTCTACGCCAAGGCGGGCGCGAAAGTGACCATTGTCGAGCTGATGCCGCGCATCCTGCCCGCCGAGGAGGCGGAGGTTTCCGAGGCGCTGAAGCGCTCGTTCGACAAGGCGGGCATCGCCGTGCACTGCGGCGCGAAGCTCGATAGCGTTGCCGTCAGCGACGAGGGCGTATCCGCCGAACTGATCGTCGATGGCAAGGAGCCGCAAAAGCTCGAAGCGGCGTGCCTGCTGGTGGCGGTCGGCGTGACCGGCGGAATCGATGGACTCGGCCTCGAAGCGGCGGGTGTCGAGACGGATCGCGGATTCATCCGCACCGACGCGCAGTGCCGCACCTCCGCGCCCGGCATCTACGCCATCGGCGACGTGCGCGGCGGTATGCTGCTGGCGCACAAGGCGTCAGCGGAGGCCGCGATTGCCGTCGAAGCCATCGCCGGAAAGTCGCCCGAGCCGCTCGCGGAAGCGCTCATTCCGCGCTGCGTCTACGCCCAGCCCTCGGTGGCGTCGGTCGGCCTGACTGAAGAGGCGGCGCTCAAGGCCGGGTATCAGGTGCTCGTCGGACGCTCGATGTTCGCCGCTTCGGGCAAGGCCAATGCCTTCGGCCAGCTCGAAGGCTTCGTGAAGCTCGTTTTCGATGCCTCTACCGGCCGCATGATTGGCGGTCATCTCATCGGCCACGACGCCGTCGAGCTGATCGGCGAGATCGGCCTCGCCTGCCGCCTGGGAGTTACGGCAGAAGGCATTACCGCTACGGTGCACGCGCATCCCACGCTCTCCGAAACGGTCAAGGAAGCTGCGTTCGCGGCTTTGCACAGCGCTTGAACAATTTCGCGCTGTTGCGGCTTTCGCGGATGAGGTTGTCTCAAGCAGGCGCTCGGCGCTCCCGGGGAAAACAATAGAAAGGACATTTTTTGCTTTTGAGACAGCCTCATCTCGCTTCCCCCGACGCTTGCAATCGCGGCGCTTCAGAGGCGCTTTTCGGCGTACTTCATTTCCATGTGACATTCGTGAAAAGCGTTTGTTATCTCTATGCTAAAAGCATAAATTCAAAGTCTCATAATTGAATTTTTCTTTCTTCTCAATCAAGCACGCCCCTGCCGGGAAAACCGTGATCGTCGAAGCCCGGGGCCGGGTACTAACCAACCAATCTGACTATGACCCAGACTGCCAAAGCCGCAAAAAAAACCACTTCAGCCAAGGCATCGGCCACCAAGGAAGCCAAGGCAAAGGCACCTGCAGAAGAAAAGGCCGTGACTGAAGTCAAGAAGCCGGCTGCCAAAAAGAAAAGCGCCCTGGCATTCCCCTTCACCTCCATCGTCGGACAGGAGGAGATGAAGCTCAGTCTGATCCTCAACATCATCGATCCGAGGATTGGCGGCGTTCTGGTCATGGGTCATCGCGGTACCGGCAAGAGCACGACGGTTCGCGCGCTCGCCGAGGTGCTTCCGTTCATCCCGCGCGTCAAGGGCGATATCTACAACCGCACCGTTGAGCAGTACATCGAGATGGAGTCTGGCTCCAAGGGCGCTGCCGTCATCAAGCCTGAGGATGTCAAGACCGAGCTGATTCCCGTGCCGGTGGTTGACCTTCCGCTTGGCGCTACCGAAGATCGCGTCTGCGGCACCATCGACATCGAAAAGGCGCTCACCAGCGGCGTCAAGGCGTTCGAGCCTGGCCTGCTCGCACAGTCCAACCGCGGCTTCCTCTACATCGACGAGGTCAACCTGCTCGACGACCACCTCGTTGACGTGCTGCTCGACGTGGCCGCCAGCGGCAAGAACGTGGTCGAACGCGAAGGTATCAGCATCCGCCACCCCGCCCGCTTCGTCCTGGTCGGTTCCGGCAACCCGGAAGAGGGCGAGCTTCGTCCGCAGCTTCTCGACCGTTTCGGTCTCCACGCCCGCATCATCACCATCAACGATGTCGCCAAGAGGGTGCAGATCGTCAAGCTCCGCCGCGAGTACGACGAGGATCCGGAAGCCTTCATGAAGAAAGTCACCAAAGAGCAGCAGAAGCTCCAGAAGAAGATCGTCGCCGCGCAGCAGCTCCTGCCGCAGGTCACGATGGACGACGCGGTGCTCACCGACATCGCCCGTCTCTGCATGAACCTCGGCATCGACGGCCACCGCGGTGAACTCACCATCACCCGCACTGCACACGCCTTCGCCGCCTGGGAAGGTCAGACGAACGTCACCATGAAGCACGTTCGCGAGATCGCCGGTCTCTGCCTCCGCCACCGTCTGCGCAAGGATCCGCTCGAAACCGTCGATGCGGGCGAGAAGATCGACCGCGAACTCGGCAAAGTTCTGGGAGAGGCCGAAGCAGCAGCATGATAGCATTTACCGACATTGTAGGAATGGATCTGGCCAAGCAGGCGCTTATGCTTTTGGCCGTCGATCCCTCCCTTGGCGGTGTCGTGATTCCTTCGACCGTAGGTTCGGGAAAATCGACGCTCGCAAGGGCTTTTGCTGACATTCTGCCTGAGGGCACTCCCTTCGTGGAGCTGCCGCTGAACGTGACCGAAGACCGCCTCATCGGCGGCGTCGATCTCGAAGCGACTCTCGCCTCGGGCTTGCGCGTCGTCCAGCACGGCGTACTTTCAAAGGCGCACAAGGGCGTGCTCTACGTCGATTCGCTCAGCCTGCTCGACAGCTCGGCGGTGTCGCACATCATGGACGCCATGAGCCGTGGCGTGGTGCTTGTCGAACGCGAGGGACTCAGCGAGGTGCATCCGGCGGACTTCATGCTGGTTGGCACCTACGACCCGAGCGACGGCGAGGTGCGCATGGGGCTGCTCGACCGCATCGGCATCATCGTGCCCTTCACGCCGGTTAACGACTACCGCGCCCGCAAGCAGATCGTCAACATCGTCATGGGTACGCGCGACGAGGAGGATACGCAGGATGAACTCCGCATGTTGCGTGGTCTCATCGGGGCCGCCAGGGAGCAGCTGCACAAAGTCTCCATGACCAACGAGCAGATCAAGGGGCTTATCCAGACCGCCATCAGCCTCGGCGTCGAGGGCAACCGCGTGGACATCTTCGCGATTCGCGCCGCCATCGCCAACGCCGCGCTCAGCCAGCGCACCGAGGTGGACGACGAGGACCTGAAGCTCGCCATGAAGCTGGTGCTGGTTCCTCGGGCGACCCGTATGCCCGAGCGCGAACCCAATCCCGAGGAGATGGCCCAGGAGGAGCCGCCGCCACCGCAGGAGGAGCAGCCGGAACAGGAGGGCGAGGACGAAAACGCTCCGCCGGACGAGACCGACTCCGAGGCCGACGAGGAGCAGAAGGATACTCCTGACATGATCGAGGAGCTGATGATGGATGCCGTCGAGACCGAACTGCCCGACAACATCCTGAACATCTCGCTCGCCTCCAAGAAGAAGGCGAAGTCCGGAAGCCGTGGCGAAGCGCTGAACAACAAGCGAGGCCGTTTCGTGCGCTCGCAGCCCGGCGAAATCAAGAGCGGTAAGGTCGCCCTGATTCCGACGCTCATCTCCGCCGCCCCGTGGCAGGCAGCGAGGAAAGCCGAACAGGCGAGGAAAGGGATCAAGTCCACCGCCGCGCTCATTATCGCCAAGGACGACGTCAAGATCAAGCGTTTCCGCGACAAGTCCGGCACGCTCTTCGTCTTCATGGTGGACGCCTCCGGCTCGATGGCGCTGAACCGCATGCGCCAGGCCAAGGGCGCGGTGGCGAGCCTCTTGCAGAACGCCTACGTGCATCGCGACCAGGTCTCGCTGATCTCGTTCCGTGGCAAGCAGGCGCAGGTGCTGCTACCACCGTCGCAGAGCGTGGATCGCGCAAAGCGCGAGCTTGACGTGCTGCCGACCGGCGGCGGAACCCCGCTCGCCTCGGCGCTACTCACCGGCTGGGAAACCGCCAAGCAGGCGCGCACCAAAGGCATCACGCAGATCATGTTCGTCATGATCACCGATGGCCGCGGCAACATTCCGCTGGGTGCCGCCTACGACCCCGCCGTCACCAAGGCCCCGAAAGAGGAGCTGGAGAAGGAGGTCGAAGCGCTCGCGCTCTCAATTCAGGCCGACGGCATCGCCTCGATCGTGGTCGATACCCAGATGAACTACCTGTCGAGAGGCGAAGCGCCCAAGCTCGCCCAGAAGCTCGGCGGCCGCTACTTCTACCTCCCCAACGCCAAAGCCGAACAGATCGTCGAAGCCGCGTTGAGCTGACCCGCCTTTACAGTCACTTGCCGTCTCGCTGCAAAACGGGACGGCAGGATGACGCTCAGCCAGATTTCTTTCCGATAATTTACGTACATTTCATTAGCTGTTGCTTGGGTAGTGCCTTTAATTTTAGCGGCTCAGCCTGTTACATTGGGGCTTGTTTGAAAAAGATTATCATCAGATTCAGATAAAAGCAATCGAAGAAGGTATTCCATATCAGGCGCTCATTGCAAGTATTATACACAAATATTTAAATGGGTCTTTAGAGCAAAGATTGTAGGTGTGTGAGGCGGAACAGTTCAATGTTGGAGGTGTTTCGTGAGTGTCGATGAACTCAAAAAAATGGCACTTTCCCTTGCCCGGCTGCTTGAAGAGCGTACTGATGCGTTCAATTTCACGCGACTCTCGCAGATCGGAGAGGGGGCCGCTCTGAAGCAGATTTCTCCCGGCGAGTACAAAGCGTTTCTCGAAGAGTACCTTGCTTTCGCTGAGAGAAGCCAGACTGCCTCATACAAGGAGAACCTGATCAACCTGATTCGCTGGGAACGCGGCCAGGAGACGACCACCGGATGCACCGGCTCCGGTTGCGGAATCGCCTTTGACGGCATCATTCTTCTTCCTGACGGCGAAGTGCATGGGTGCCGCAAGGTGCCCTCGCGCATGGGCAACCTGTGGGAAGAGACGCTCGAAGATATCTACTATTCCCCAGCCAGCGCCGAACTCCGCCGAGGCCTCAAAGCCTGCGACGGCTGCCCGATCCGCGCCATCTGCGGCGGCTGCATTGCCGCCTCGCCAATCCCGCCCACCGGTTTCGCGGACACCATCGATCCCTGCTGCTGGCGATTGTGGAGGGAGTAGGACGGCTGGTTGATCTTTCGCAGGCCGGATGCCGCGTTGCTGGCTTTGCGATATTCCGAAATAACGCTAATATTCGTTCGTGGTTGAAGGCTTCGAGGAAAGCGAATACAAACCTCTGGTGTGACGGTTATGTTTATTCATGTCAATGACGCCAAGTATATTGGCGATTACAAGGTATGGTTGTCTTTCAACGATGGAACGCAGGGCGAGGTGGATTTGGCGTCCGAGTTATACGGCGAGATATTCGAGCCGCTGAAGGATGTTTCTTTTTTCAAATCGTTTACACTGGAAGCTCATTCGCTCTCATGGAGCAACGGAGCAGACTTTGCGCCTGAGTTTCTTCATGAACTCGTGGCTTGATTGATCGAAGCACTTTGTCATAAATCATGAAAGATTATCATATAAATATTTTTTATATCGAAAAAGATGGAGGATATATAGCCGATATTCCAGACTTGAAGGCGTACTCGGCTTTTGGCGAGACGCCAGATATGGCTTTGGCTGAGGTGCTTGTAGCCAAAGACGCTTGGCTGGCTGCTGTAAAAGCAAACGGGAAGCCAATTCCGCCACCAAAATATCGCCCGGCTATTTATCAGGTTGCGTGATTTTGTGGAGGCGTTTTTTGACCTGCTGTGCCGCCTGTTATTGCGAGGAGCGTAGCGACGTGGCAATCCAGCCGAATTTGCTTGAAAATCAGGCGTGATTTTTGTACATATAATTTGTAAGCAATTCCGTCAGGCTTATTCAGTACCCCTTTTGAGACGGTTTGAGAAGCGATTGGGCCAATACATGCTACTTTGTTGTACTTATTCGCCCGGTATATGGTAAGTAAAATACCATGAAGTGAATTAGATAAGTAAGCGATAGCACATGCTAAAGAAAAATTACAATTATGATAACAAAGATAAGTTGAACAAATGAGTAGAATTCATGTATCGCACACTGATATTGCTAATTGGGCAGTAAACAAAGTAAACCTGCCCAAGGATAAAGCAGCAGAATACAGAGAACAAGCAAAAAGACTCAGAGAGAAAGTTCAGGCATACATTTCAGAACATCCTGATTTTACTTTAAGAAAAATGTTGCTTTCAGGAAGTTTGGCGAAGGGAACAGCTTTAAGGTCATTAAATGATATTGATATTGCCTGTTATATTTCTGGAGCAGATGCACCACAAGATATACCAAAATTACTTGATTATTTAGCTGAAAGATTAAGGAAAGCATTTCCGAATTTTTCACCAGAACAAGTTAAGCCGCAAACATATAGTGTAACTGTATCATTCAAAGGTAGTGGACTTGATGTTGATATCGTTCCAGTACTTTATTACGAGGACCCTGATTGGTATGGAAAATTGGTTAGTCAGCAAGATGGATCATTTCTTGAAACTTGTATTCCTCGGCATCTTGAATTTATTAGGAAGAGAAAATCTAGAAATGAGGTACATTTTGCTCAGGTAATTCGATTGCTAAAATATTGGGTTAGAAATCAAAAGATAGAAAATGAATCATTCAAGTTTAAATCATTTATGGTTGAACTCATACTGTCAAAGTTGTCTGATGACGGGTTAGATTTTTCTGATTACCCAGAAGCAATGCAACATTTTTACACATATATAGCCAAAAGCAATTTAAAGGAAATGATTGTTTTTGGCGATTATTATTCAGTCCTTAATGCAACGGGTCACAATGAACCGGTTAAAATCATTGATCCTGTTAATTCTAACAACAATGCATCTAAACTATATACAATTCAACAGGCTCAAATAATTACTGATGCTGCCTTAGAAGCTGGTGATGCCATTGATGCGGCTTTGAGTGCGACTACGAAAGAAAAGACGATTTATTACTGGCGAAAAGTTTTTGGATCCTCATTTAATATTTAACTTACTATGGAAAGTTCAAGTTATACGTTTAATGCGACCTTTACTGTCACTCATGCAAAGTATCTGGCATCAAAAGTTGCTGCTGATCTTAAAAGAATTCAAAGATTTTATGGTCAACCAAATGACAAGCAAATATCAGATTATGAAGCCGAACTTACTGAACTTCTGAAGGAAGGGTATTTGGATAGCATAACTTATGGTTTTAAAAGAGCTGGAGTTTGGATTAAGCCCGCTGTTAAATATAGTTCTATAGAGCTATCAAATGGAAATACAGATGATGATCCAGGTAAAATATTTGTTGGCGCTGACATTCGTAATGCAGCATTTGGTTCTTTTTTGTGTACGAATAGTAAATGGGATAATTTAAGCCAAGCTGTAAAAAATAGTTTTCGGACAAGGTTACCTATTCAAAGATATGAGGGCGCTAACCCTCAGTCCGCAGGTTACTTTAGTAATGATCTGACCTATGGTTCTGGCGGAAAAGCAATAAACCGTTCATCTTTAAAATAAAACAATAATGGAAGTTGGAAAGCCAAGTTTTGATGAACTTTTCGAAAACGTAATAACATACCCTGATTTTGAATATCAAGAAAGACTAAATATGTTAGTAGGTCTAGATAATCAAAAATCTCGTTTGGTTAAAATAATTAGTTTATTAATAAATCCTTATGGAATTGAAAAGTGGGCGGAAAAACATCACAAAGGCTCTAAGAAAGCGTTCAACTATGTATTGAAACGTCCTCCATTGATTGTATTAGAGGGAGATGTTGGCTCAGGTAAGTCTGAACTCGCGACTACAATTAGTGATGCAGTAGCACGACAAGAAAAAATTGATATACAATTATTGCCTCTTAGTTTGTCTACTAGAGGACAAGGAAGAGTTGGGGAGATGACCAGATTGATTTCGGCTGCATTTGATTATACAATAGAAAGAGCTGAGAAACTTAAAAACAAAGCAGGCTCATCCAGAGGTGCGGTTGTATTATTGGTTGATGAGGCTGATGCATTGACTCAGTCTAGAGAAAGTGCACAAATGCACCATGAAGACAGGGCGGGAGTGAATGCATTTATTAGAGGAATAGATAGGGTTGCAAATGGAAAAATTCCTGCGGCTATAATTATGTGTACAAATAGAATTAATGCTCTTGATCCTGCTGTCAAAAGGAGGTCCGCAGATATAATTTCATTTGGACGTCCTACTGAAGAACAGAGAAGTCTGGTTCTAAAAGAACCACTCAAAGAATTAGGTTTTTTAGAAGAGCAAATATTGGAGATAGTTAAAGAAACGGGCCCTAATAATAAAGATAAAGAAGGCTTTACTTTTTCTGATTTAACACAACGTCTTATTCCTTCAATAATTCTTAATGCATATCCGGATAATCCGGTTGAATTTGAAAGTGCAATACGTTTAGTGAAGCAAATGATCCCTACACCTCCATTTAATGATAAAAAATATGTCAAATAATTCGATAAATATCCGTGATCTATTTAATGGATTGCAAAAACAAATGGAAGTGCAATTAAATACAAATAGAGAGAATATTATGCATCCGGGAACGAAAGGCGATTCTCTGGAAAATGTATGGATAGAGTGGTTAAAAAAATATATGCCAAATCGTTATGGTATTGATAAGGCGATAATAATTGATTCTAATGGTAATCTTAGTGATCAAATCGATTTAGTGATTTATGATCAGCAGTATACTCCATTTGTTTTTACTCAGAATGGTGTTCATTACATTCCATCAGAAGGTGTATATGCCGTGTTTGAAGTTAAGCCTGATTTGCAGGGTTCGGTATCGTCAGAAGGATCCAATATTAATTATATTGAATATGCTGGTAGAAAAATTGAAAGTGTTCGAGCATTAAAAAGAACTTCTGCCAATATTATTGATAGAGGAGAATTAAAACATCCAAGGCCACTTACGAAAATTATTGGCGGGATTCTTACTAGTGTCAATTCGTTTTCAAAGAAAGAAACAATTGAAAAGCATTTGAAAAATATGATTGATATTCAAAGTATTGATATGGGGTGCGTTGTGGAATTCGGGAGTTTTTATATTGACTATAACGGTGTAGAAAAAAAAGAAATAAAAGATCCAGATGAAAGGATAAGAGATTATTATAAAAATCGTACTTTTAACCAAATAACATATAGCGAACGTGAGACTTCACTTGTAACGTTTTTTTTGCAGTTATCAAGATATTTACAGCAAGCAGTGGGGACTGTTGCTGCAATTGATTTTAACGCATACGCGATAAACGTAGGATTTAAAATTGATGAAGAAATTTAATGTGGACGAAAAAGCCTGATGCATTAATGACACTTATATTAAAATGGTAAGAAGGTGGTTATTTAAATGACGCCTGGATTTCCTGTATCAGCGAGATTGCTTGGGAAATTGATTCTCCGGCTTTTGGCATATTGTTGCTTTGGAGATCGATTGTTGCTGAAGAGATCGTTGTTTTCAGCTTTTTGATTTTTGCCGCTGGAACACTGTCTGAATATTGCTTGATATACTGCTCGGTTTGTTTGAGTGCGGTCAGGGCTTGCTGTTTGTTTCCGGCCTTGTCGTTCTCTAACGCAGACTTCGCCGAGTCGAGTGACATAGAAATCATCTGAATCACACCTTGACGATTTTCGGCGGCTCTGGCTGACGGAAGCGCCAGGCTGACCATCAGAAGCACGAGGCACAATACGCGATGAAAGAAGTTCGAAATTTTCATGATTTACTCCCTGTGTTTAATTGAAAGAAATGATTGCGATTTTGAAAAGGCGGGCAGGCTTGGGGGCCAGCCTCTACTATTGTGTCAAAAGGAAAATGACGGAAATTTGTCATCGCGAGTCCCTACCTGTCGGGACGTGGCGATCCATCTTTAAAAGCCATCACTGATCTCGCATGGATTGCCATGTCGCTATGCTCCTGGCAATGACGGGGAATGGACAAGACTGTTTGGTATTGATTTGGCACTGTCGTAATTATCAACTGTTCATTATCCATTATCAATTCTTCTCCACCTTCCAGTCATACATATTCCCCAGCGTCGCCAACAGGCTCAATCTCACATTCTTGACCCGCTTGTTGAATCCCTCAAGCTCGGAATAATAATAGAGGAAGGTTCGCGGCTGCTCTTCGGTGAGGATTTGCTGGTACTCTATCCAGAGTTTTTTCTGTTCGGCTTCCGGCAGTGGGCCGGTGAGTTTGGCGACTACACGGTCGAGGTCGGCGTTCTGGAAGGCGCTGGAGTTGAAGGGTTTTTTCTCGAAGTTCGATCCCCAGATGACGAGCTGGAAGGGCAACGTCTCGGCGGCGAGGCCGGAAAGGGCGGCGTCGTAGCGGTATTGGTTCTGGTTTTTGTTGAACATGAGCGACTCGTCGAACTTCAGCTTGCAGTCGATGCCGATCTCCCGGAGGTTCTGCTGGATGATCGTGGCTGCGTAGTTGCGCCTCGGATTGCCGGTCGGGGCGGCGAGTTCGAAGGAGAAGCGCAGGCCGTTCTTTTGCAAAATGCCATCCGGCCCCGGCGTCCATCCGGCCTGTTTGAGCAGGACGAGCGCCTTGTCGGGGTTGTACGCATAGCCGGGCAGCGACTTGTCGATGATCGAGGTGTAGGCGGGCGAGAGCGTAGTGTTGACGATGGTTGCGTGCTCCGGCCCCATGAAGCCGTCGATGATCGCCTGCCGGTCGATGGCGTAGCTCATCGCCTGCCGCACCTTCGGGTCGCCAAAGAAGCGGTTCGGCTGAACAACTTTCCGGTTTCGCCACGCTTCGCCGTCGATGTTCAGCCAGACGACGCTGTCGAAATAGCGGTTTGCCACCGGGATGATCGCAATGTCGGGATTGCTCCGCCCCAGCTCCGAGGCATCTTTCGGGTTGATGCCGCCCGCCGAGACGAGCGCGTCGATCTGCCCGGACTTGAGCATCGCGAGCCGCGTTGTGTACTCCGGCACCACCATGAAGGTCACGGCGGGCGTCGCCGCTGGATGGGGCAGCACCGAGGTGGGGCTGGAGACGAGCGTGAGCTTCGACTGGCGCTGCCACTCTTTGACCCTGAACGGGCCGGTACCGATGACCGGCAGGGTGGCCGCTTGCTGGCGGAGTTCGGCGGCGGGGATCGAGCGGAAGATGTGCTCGGCCACCGGCATCAGGTCGTTGAAGTGGTCGAGCACGATGCTCTCGGCCATCGGCTTGTTGAAATGCAGCACCAGCGTCTTGTCGTCCGGCGTCTCCACCGCCTTGTCGAAATCGACCGAACCGTCGGGCTTGAGCAGCAGGTCGTTCAGGTAGTCCTGCCGACTGCTCGCCACGGCGGGGTCGGCATAAAGGCGGTACGAAAAGCTGAAATCCTTCGAGGTGAGCGGCTTGCCATCCTCCCAGACCGCTTTGCCGTTGAGGTGGAAAGTGACGCTTCGTCCGTCCGGCGAAAACTCCCAGCGCTCGGCGGCGTTCGGCTGGTAAGTGATCGCGCCGTTCTTCTCGTCGAACGACGGCCTGACCAGCGACGGATAGATCATCGTGCACACCTCGCGGGCGAGCGACATCTGGATGAGCAGCGGATTGAGGTGGTCAAAATCGGCGGAGAGCGCCACCACGATGGTGTCGGGATGTTTGTTCTGCGATTTCTGGCCGCAGCCCGCAAGCAGCGTCAAGATGAGAAAGAATATGGCGTACAGCGATTTGCGCATGGCGATCTTGTCTTGTTTTTTCTCGGTTGAGCGGCGAGTCTTCAGGCGCGCGGAGGGAATACGCAGGTGAAGTGTCCCACGTTAAGCGCCGTCGGTAGGAGGAACCCTTCGCCATACATGACGCCGATCTGCTCGCCCAAAGCTCTGGCGCGAGCTTCGAGGCCTGGCAGGAACTCCTTGCGGTTGATCATCGTCTGCGGCTCGTCGCTTCCCTCCTTCCGGTGGAACTGCGTGCCGAACGCCTCGATGCCGCCTCGCGAACGCTCGAAGGTCGTCGAAACGTCCACGATAATGTCCGGGTCAAGCTGCCTGAACTGGATGTAATAGAGCAGGTGGCGCGGACGGTGCGCGGTTTGCGGAAGTTCGCCGTCGAAGGTCTCGATCTTGCGCAGTCCGGCGTAGTAGCAGGCGTCGTAAATCAGCAGCGAGGCCTTCATGTGGTCGGGATGGCGCTCGTCCGGCGGGTTGCAGATGACTGTTTCGGGCTGGTATTTGCGGATGATCCGGATGATTTTGTGCAGATTCTCTTTTGAATAGAACAGCTCCGAATCGCCGAGATCGAGCTGCTCTCGCGCCGCGTAACCCATGCGTTCGGTGGCGAGAGCGGCCTCCATGCGGCGGGTTTCGGCGGTACCGAGCGTGCCCATCTCTCCTGCGGTGAGGTCGCAGACGGCCACCTTCTGCCCTTCGTCCATGATTTTGAGGAGCGTCGCTCCGCAGGCAAGTTCGACGTCGTCGGGATGAGCGCCGAAAGCGAGCGCGTAAACCGGTTCGGTGGGTGCGGTCAAGGTCATGATTTCATATATTGCGCGACGCGATTTCCGGGTCGCTAAGGCCATCAAGTAACAAAAGATACATCATGATCAAGGTAAAAATAGTTCGACTCAATCAAAAGGCGATCCTGCCGGTCTATGCAACCGCTCACGCCGCCGGGATGGATGTTTCGGCATGCCTCGACGCGCCCGTGACCGTCGCGCCCTCGGCTTCGGCGCTCATTCCCACCGGTTTCGCCATCGAGCTGCCGGAGGGGCATGAGGCACAGCTTCGCCCGAGGAGCGGGCTGGCGTTACGCAATCTGATTTCACTGCCGAACTCGCCCGCGACCATCGACGCCGACTATCGCGGCGAGGTGGGCGTCATTCTCATCAACCATGGGCGCGAGCCGTTCACGGTCAACCACGGCGACCGCATCGCGCAGATGGTGGTGGCGAAGGTCGATCATGTAGTGTTCGAAGAGGTTGAGGAGCTTTCAGAAACCGCGAGGGGAGAGGGCGGCTTCGGCCACACCGGCGTTCAGGCGAAGGGATAATGGATAATGGATAATGGTCATACAGGGGCAGACTGCCGTGTCTACCCTCCTATTATTTTCAGGACAGTTCCATTCTCTGTCATTGCGAGCGTAGCGAAGCAATCCGAACGTACATTTCAATGGGCTGGATAGCCACGTCGCGATGCTCCTTTCCATGAACATGGATGATTTTTCTGGCAAATCTCTTTGTCCGTGGCAGCAAACAGCAAAAGATTGGACTGAAGTCCAGGTGCTTTTCTGATTGACTCACCCCGGCTTGAAAGCCGGGGCAATATGAATGGAAGAGAGATAAATGTCCGTCGGGATAAATCCCTCCTGAACATGACAGAGTCCATTGCTCTCTTCAACCATTGCCCCGTCCCGAAAGCTTTCGGGACGGGGTTGATGAAGCATTAATAAATCGGGGCTTTAGCCCAATTTCTTTTTCAGAGTTGGCTGCGCTCTTCCTCGAACAAATATACACACGGTTCATTGTCCGTGTGCGGTATGGCACCGGATACGGGCGGCTCGCAATGACAAGAGGACGGCGTTACTCAATGCGAATCCGGCATATTGCGGGGCGCGGGATGTAGCGCGGGGCTATAAAAAAAGTCAGGGCGAGTTTTGAGGCTCGCCCTGACTATAAAATATGCAGCCTTTCGGCAATGCTTTCGCTTATTCGCCCTCTGGTGCTTCCGGTGCTGGCGCTGCTGGAGCCGGTTCGGCGGCGGGTTTGGCGGCGGCGAGCGTTACCGGGATCTGCTGCACAACCTTCCGCTTCTCTTCGCTGCCGCTTCCCATGAACATCGGGGGCATGCCTTGCGGGAAGATGCCGCCCGCGAGCTGGTTGATTCCCGAGCTGACGTTGTCGAACAGGTTCTTGACCTGGCCGGTGCTGACGGTCTCGTTCAGGTTCGAGATCATGCCCGCCCAGAATTTGCCAAGCTCGTTGAACGAGTTCTGAAGCTGCTCGGATTTCAGGGTGCTCGTGACCCCTTCGATGATCTGGCCGGAAACCGAGTTGACATTGTTGAGAATGCCTTTTACCGCGTCGGAGTTGACCGTGGTGGTGACCCCTTCGATGAGCTGGTTGGTCGCGGAGCTGACGTTGCTGATGATCCCCTTGACCGTATCGGAGTTGACCGTGGCGGTGACCCCTTCGACGATCTGGCCGGTGGCGGAGCTGACGTTGCTCAGCATTCCCTGAACGGTCTCGATGGTCGAGTCGAGGAGAACGCCCATGTTGCCGATCAGATGGGCCATATCGCCGTTGCCGACGTTGCTCTCCGGCGCACCGGCAGCAGGTTTGGGCGCGGCGGTGGGTTTGTTGGTTTCTTCGCTAGCCATAGTGGTGTAGATTGAAGAGTATTGCGTAGATGGTTATCCTTGCGGAGCGCTGCTCCTGTTGGAATTTTTATGCTTTAAATATAGTGATAATAATCGAAAAATCGTGTCGTGCGTGAGTATGAAGCGATATAGACGTGGCTTTGAACGGTGGGATTTTTACCGGATCGAATCACTGTAAAATTTCTGAATATCCTCCTGACTGAAGCCGAGTGCGTACATCAGGTGGATCGTACCGAAGATGGCTTGCAGCCGGATTGTGCCGTTCGCGTGGTATTTCCGCGCCGAGGTGACGACCGTCGAGTCGAGGATGTGGAATTCGGCGTGGCGCTGGATGCGTTCGATGATCTCGATGTCCTCCATGATCTGCAACTTCTCGTCGAAACCGCCGATGCGCTCGAACAACTTGCGCGTGATGAAAAGGGACTGGTCGCCGCCCCGGCAGACCGGAAGCGGGAATTGCGTGCACCAGCCATAGAGCTGCATGAGCCAGTCGGCGTCGTCGAAGGTCATGCGGAAGCATCCGGCCTCTGCGCCCCGCTCGATGGCGGCGAGAATGTCGTCGCGGAACGAGGGCGGGGGAGTGGTGTCGGCGTGCAGAAAATACAGCATCATGCCTGACGCAATTTTCGCGCCAGCGTTCATCTGCACGGCGCGCCCTTTTTCGGAGCGGCACACGGTGACGGGATAGGTTCGGGCAATCGCTTCGGTGCGGTCGTTGCCCGATATGCTGACGATGATCTCGGTGTCGCCTCGTCCCACGGTGAATCCGAGCAGCGTTTCGAGCGTGCGTGCGATTCCAGCCTCTTCGTTCCAGGCGGGGATGATGATGCTCAGTCGAGGTTTGGCGTCCATAACCCGCTCGCTTTGAGGTCGTCTAAGGTATCGATGTCCGAGAGCGCCGGGAGCAGCTCGCACGATTTGCCGTGCTCGCGGGCGATGCGCTGCGAGTCGTTCAGCACGCTCGACGTGCTCCAGGTGCGGTTCAGGAACAGCTCCGGGAAGGGCTGCTTCAGGGCTGAGAGATAAAAGCCGCCGTCCCGCGCCGGGCCCAGCACCAGGTCGCATTCGTCGAGCTTCTGAAACGCGAGATCGAGGATGAACGGCGTGATTTCGGGGCAGTCCGTTCCGATGAGCGCGACGCGGCAGAAGCCGAGCGAGAAGCCTTTGACGAAAGCGTTGTGCATCCGCTCCCCGAGATCGCGGCCCTGCTGGAGCCACGCTTCCTTGTCGCCGGTCAGGAGCAGGTCGGCGTCGGGAATGAAGTCGGCGTAGCTGACAACCTTCGCGGCATCGACGGTCGCCGTCGCCTCTCTGGTGATCTCGCGGAGATGCTCGTAGATACGCAACGCCTCGGCGTTGCCAATCGCCGAAGCAAGCCGCGTTTTGACTTGTCCGGCGACGGGATTTTTCGAGAAGATGACGAGCAGATTGTCGCGTCGGGCGTTCATGCGAATTTCTCCGTGAGAGGATTTCGATACGATTCCTGTAGGGGCGGGTTTCACGCCCGCCCATAACGTGGTTGTCGAGGTTGGCGGGAAGACGATTTCGATAGCGATTTCAATTGTAAGGACGGGTTTCATGCCCGTCCCCTCCCGGCGGTGTCGCGACCTGTCATAAATGCAGGACGGACACAAGAGCCGTCCCTACAGAATATTTACAATAACAATAAGAATTGCGTCCGACGATTCACCGCATCCCTCACCGCCCCATCCTCTGGTGCAGCTTTTCGGCGACCTGGCGGCCGCTGAGGGCTGCGCCCTCCATCGAGGCGAGGTAGTGCTGGTCGGTGTAGTCGCCCGCGAGGAAGAAGTTGCGGATCGGGCTGACCTGATCGGGGCGGTACTGATCGACATCCGGCACCGCTTTGTAGACCGATTCGGGAATCTTGACGATGGTCGATTTGAGCAGCTTCGCGCCTCGCGACATCGGGAAGCGGTCGTGAATCTCCTTCATCACCATGTCGGTAATGACGTCATTTGGCAGGCCCATGAGCTGATGCGCCGGGGCGAGCACGAGGCTCATCACGCTGCCGCCGGTCGCCGTGCCCATGCCCGCCTGGAAGTCGTCCGGGCAGGTGATCGAGACGTCGGCAAAGGTGGCGAAGGTGGTACCCTGTGAGAACATCAGGTTGTCGGTATCGGTGATCTTTTTGTCGAACCAGAGCTGGCAGTTGGCCACCGGGCTGCCGACGAACTGGTGCAGATTGCGGAAGTAGTCGTGCTGAAGCCACTCGTTCGGCAGAATCTTCTTGACGCTGTGCACCGGCAGGGCCGAGATGTAGGCGTCCGCCTCGATGGCGTGGCCATCCCTGAGCACGGCGCGTTTGATCGTCTGGTCCTCGTTCAGCTCGAAGCGGGCGAGGCGGGCGTCGATGAAGATGCGGCCTCCCTTGCTCTGGATGTACTGCCGCATCGGCTCGATCATCGAGTCGCCGGGATTTTTACGGAAGAAGGCGAATTTCGTGGCGGCGTAGTTGGTGCCGAAATATTTGAAGATTGTGATCATGGGCCGGGCGCTGATGACGTTCGGCTCGATGAAATTCATGGCGAGCGCGATGGCCTTCCACAATTTCTGGAGCGAGTGCTCCGAAGCGCCTTGCAGACGGTGCCACTCGGAGTAGGTCATGTGATCCTGGCTGCGGAAATACTCCTCGTTTCCGGCAAGCGCGGGCCAGAGACCCTTGATAAGCGAAATTTTGTCCCACATGGTGAGGAAGTCCGCCTGAAGTCCGCCCACCACCTCGGCCCAGGGGCTGGGCAGATTGGCCTTTTTGAAGAACGACTGCTTGCCGTCCGGTTCGGCGTAGATGAGCGAGTGCTCCTTCCAGAGGTAGTTGTCGCCCGCGCCGACCTTTTTCAGATACTCCTGAAGCTGGGCATAACCACCGAAAACGATGTGCAGGCCCGACTCTATCGAGTCGCCGTCACTGTCTCTCCAGACCGAAACTTTTCCGCCGAGTACCTTGCGCTTTTCGTACAGCTCCACGGTATAACCGCGCTCGACCAGTTCGATGGCCGCGCTGAGACCGGCGACACCGGCTCCGAATATGGCTACTTTCAACGTTGCTTGAGTTGCTTGATGTTGGAAATGCTGAAAAATAATGCAGAATATAAGGAATCGGTATTCTTTCGCGAAAGGATGCGCGAGAAGTCGGTATTCGTTCGGGGGAAGTCACGATGGTTCGTTTGCCTCTGCTTCTCCCTCTGTGGTTTCAGGTTCACCCTTTTTTTCAGGTTCGTCTTCCTTGAATTTCTGGAGCATTCTGTCCACTTCGTCGAACCACCGGAATCCGAGGTTGAGCGACTCCTTCACCACGAAACGCAGGTCGAGAAAGGCTGGACGTCCATCCCTTTGCGGTTGCGGGATCAATCGGCCGGAGGAATTTGGCGATTGACTATCATCAGCGGAGAATTTTCTGGATACTTCCTTCATGACGTACTTAAGATCGGTATGAATTACGGCAACCTGAAGTCTCGATCAGCCACGGGTACTCTGCGGACGCGCTGTGCGAGAAAGCGGTTGAGAGACATAGATTATTAACTTACATTCTCGTTTGCAAATACCAAGATGCCTGTCAGAATAATGGTGCGATTGATCAAAGAGTTGCCCTAAATATTTTAGGAAAATGCCTGATAAAATCCCCTTTTATTTAGATCAAGCTTGTTTATTTCTTGGATTTCATTAATTTCCTACAAAATCGAAGATTCTTTTTATGTCAGGACATCTAGACCTCATAGACCTCAAGATCATCGAATCCCTCGGTGGCAATGGCCGGATACGGCTGAGCGAACTCGCCGAGGTCGTTGGCCTGTCGATTCCCTCGGTCAGCGAGCGCCTCGACAAGCTTCAGAAGAATGGCATCATCAAGGGATTCACGATGGAGGTCGACGAGCGTCAGCTCGGCTTCGACATCCAGGCCTTCGTGCGCGTCCGCGTTGACTCGTCGAGGCATTACAAGTCCTTCATGGAGCATGTCCTGAAAGAAGAGGAGATCATGGAGTGCTACTCCGTCACCGGCGAGGGATCGCATATCCTCAAGGTGATGACGCACAACACCGCTTCGCTCGAACGGTTCCTGTCGCGCATCCAAAGCTGGCCCGGCGTGCAGGGCACCAACACGAGCTTCGTGCTTTCGCAAATGAAGAAAAACAACCGGATCAGCGCCGAGATCGTTCGCAACAATCTGCAGGACCGGCAGGTGCTGATCACCTTCGACGAGAAAAAATCCCGTAAGTAATTACCATTATAAGGGTGTATCAATCACGTTCAATAACAATGTAAAGGAGGATCTCTTGAGTAACGAGAGCAAAAAAACAGTGGCGTCCTACTACGGCGCATTGACCTTCGGCACTGAAGCCATGCGCGACAGGCTTCCCAAAGAGGTGTTCAAGGCTGTGCAGGAGACGATCAAGGCAGGCAAGAAGCTTCCTGCCGACATCGCTGGCGTCGTAGCCCACGGTATGAAGGAGTGGGCGATGGAGCACGGCGCCACCCACTACACCCACTGGTTCCAGCCGATGACCGGCACTACCGCCGAGAAGCATGACGCATTCCTGACCCTCGAAAGAGACGGTTCCGTCATCGAGCGTTTTTCGGGCGAGCAGCTCATTCAGGGCGAGCCTGACGCATCGAGCTTCCCGTCGGGCGGCATGCGTTCGACCTTCGAGGCTCGCGGCTACACCGCATGGGATATCTCCAGCCCGGCATTCCTCATGAAGGGCGGCAAGGGCATGACCCTCTGCATTCCGACCGTTTTCATCTCCTACCACGGCGAAGCGCTCGACGAAAAGACTCCGCTCCTTCGCTCGATGGACGCCGTCAGCAAGGCGGCTATCCGCCTGCTCGACACCCTCGGTATCAAGGGCGTGCAGCGCGTGATCACCAACGCCGGCCCGGAGCAGGAGTACTTCCTGATCGACAAGAAATTCTATTCGCAGCGTCCTGACCTGGTCATGACCGGTCGCACCCTGCTTGGCGCTCTGCCGCCGAAGGGTCAGCAGCTCGAAGATCACTACTTCGGCTCGATCCCGGATCGCGTGCTCGAATTCATGCAGGAGGTCGAAGAGGAACTCTTCCTGCTCGGTATACCCGCGAAGACCCGTCACAACGAGGTGGCTCCGCACCAGTTCGAGATCGCTCCGATCTTCGAGCAGGCCAACATCGCCTCCGACCACAACCTGCTCGTCATGGAAGTGATGCGCAAGGTTGCCGACAAGAAAGGCTTCGCCCTTCTGCTGTTTGAAAAGCCCTTCGCAGGCATCAACGGCTCCGGCAAGCACAACAACTGGTCGATCGGCATCGACGGCGGCATGAACCTCCTCGATCCCGGTGACACCCCCGAGTCCAACATCAGCTTTCTCGTCTTCCTCGTCGCTGTGCTCAAGGGCGTGCTGAAGCGCTCCGCCATTCTTCGCGCTTCGGTCGCCAGCATCGGCAACGACCACCGTCTTGGCGCCAACGAGGCTCCTCCGGCAGTCGTCACGGTCTTCCTTGGCGATCTGCTCGAAAAGGTGCTCGACGCCATCGAGAGCGGCAAGGTCGATCTCAAGACCGAGAAGCAACTGCTCGACCTCGGCCTCAACCACGTGCCGGTGCTCAACAAGGACTACACCGACCGTAACCGCACCTCGCCTTTCGCCTTCACCGGCAACAAGTTCGAGTTCCGCGCCGTCGGCTCCAGCCAGCCGATCTCGGTGCCGAACACGGTGCTCAACACCCTCATGGCCGAAGCGGTCGATGAGCTGAATGGTGAAATCCTCGCCAAGATCGAGGGCGGCTTGGCGAAGGAGGACGCGATTCTCGCCGCCGTGCGCGAAGGCATCACCGCCACCAAGGCCGTGCGCTACCCTGGCGACAACTACAGCGAAGACCTCCAGAGGGCTGCCGCCGAGCGTGGCCTGCCGAACATGAAGAACACTCCGGAATCGGTTCGCGCCTGGACCGACAAGGACACCATCGCCATGTTCGTCAAGTACGGCGTGCTGACCGCCGAGGAGATCGACTCCCGCTACAACGTCCGCATCGAGCGCTACGTGAAAGGCATCGACATCGAAGCCCGCACGCTCTTGCTCATGATCAAGACCATGGTCATTCCGGACGCTTCCGAGTACCAGGGCGACCTTGCCAGCTCTTTCAACAACCTCGTGGCCGCCGCCGACTCCATCGGTCTGTCCGAGGCTGCTTTCCAGAGCCAGGCCGGTCACCTCAAGACGCTGGCCGAAGATCTGTCGAAACTGATCGATTTGACCTCCATCCTCGAAGAGACTATCGAAGAGATGGAAGAGCAGGAAGGCGAACTCGACAAGGCTGACTTCTGTTCCGCAAGGCTTCTGCCCTGCATGAACGCCATCCGCGAAGTGGCCGACAAAATCGAAGGTCAGGTTGACCGCAGCCGCTGGCAGCTTCCGACCTACTCCGAGATGCTCTTCGAGCACTGAGGAGAAAAGTACAAAGCAAAAAAAAGCCCCGGTTTTTCGGGGCTTTTTGCTTTTGGGGGGAGCGTGTAAGATTGTGGACGAGGTGGACGTTGTGGACTTGGTGGACGAAGATGGAGGACTATTCTCCGATGATTTTGATGAGGATTCGTTTGCGGCGGCGGCCATCGAATTCGCCGTAGAAGATTTGCTCCCAGGGGCCGAGGTGGAGCTTGCCTTTGGTGACGGCCACCACCACTTCGCGGCCCATGATCTGGCGTTTGTGGTGCGCGTCGCCGTTGTCTTCGCCGGTGCGGTTGTGGCGGTAGTGTGACGGATCGTGCGGCGCAAGCTCTTCGAGCCACTGCTTGTAGTCGGCGTGCAGGCCCGGTTCGTCGTCGTTGATGAAGACCGATGCGGTGATGTGCATCGCGTTGACCAGGCACAATCCCTCGCGGATGCCGCTTTCATCGAGCGCTCCCGAAACGTCGCGGGTGATGTTGACGAAATCCATTCTGGCGGGCACCTCCATCCAGAGCTCTTTGTGGTATGATTTCATTGCTTTTCCGGTTCTGGTGATTTTGGAACGGCTTTGCGTTTATCGCCCGAAAAGCCGTATTATTGTCGATCAAGATAACAAGTAATTTCACAAGGTTTGCCCATGACTGACCTCTTTCAGTACCCGATCTCCTTTCCCGGCTGGTGGATCGATTATTACTATTACTTCACCTGGACACTCGCCATGCTGTTTCTTGCTGGCGGATGGGCTTTTTTCTATCGTTTCGGCAAGTTCAGCTACGGCGTGGATTTCGGCTGTTTCTGGAAAACCTCGTTGCTGGTGATCATGACCACCATCGCGCTTGGCGTGCCGTCGTATGTCAACACGAAATTCTTTGCCGAACACGGAAACGATGGTGACTCCGTCGTGCTGTCGTCTGATCGCATCGAGTACCGTCACCGCAACGGCGAGAAGAAGATGTTCCTCCTGAAGGACATCGTCTCGATCTATCAGGAGCCGGTGACCTACAATCCACCGGCGAAAGTCTTCATCGTCGCCCGCAATGCCGGTCTCCGGGACTCGATCAACGTGACCGAGGGCAAGTTCGGGCTTCCGAACTCGGACAAGCTGCTCTCGGCGCTGTCGGCTAA
The DNA here is from genome assembly GCA_013334655.1 of Chlorobaculum sp. Classification (GTDB taxonomy): domain Bacteria; phylum Bacteroidota; class Chlorobiia; order Chlorobiales; family Chlorobiaceae; genus Chlorobaculum. The sequence goes on from JAAXXD010000006.1 coordinate 22,118, forward strand.
AACGGGTTTGCCGGTCAAACGGCCATAATTTCGCTGTCCGGCGTATTTTCCATGCAGAGTTCTCGGAACGCATCGGCCAGCGCTTTGACGAGGCTGGTGGTTGACATCGGTAACACCACCGCGACGCTGGCGATGTTCGTCCGTGACGATGAGCCATTCGTCGAGTCCGTGCCGACGGCGAAGATTGCCGATTCCGAAGCGATGCGCAACCTCTGCGCTGATCTGTCCCGCGAGCACGGAACTCCGCAGGCCATTGCCATTTGCAGCGTGGTTCCCGCCGCTGCCGCCGCAGGATCGGCGCTGCTCGAATCGCTCTTCTCCGTACCGGTGCTGGCCATCGGCAGCGGACTCCGTTTGCCGTTCCGGCTCGACTACGCAACTCCGCACACCTTCGGCGCAGACCGACTCGCCCTTTGCGCCTGGAGCCGACATCTCTTTGAAGGACGTTCAGTTATCGCCGTCGATATTGGCACGGCCATCACCTTCGACGTGCTCGATGCGTCGGGAACCTACCGTGGCGGCCTCATCATGCCGGGCATCGACATGATGGCCGGAGCTTTGCATTCGAGAACCGCGCAACTCCCGCAGGTGCGTATCGACAAACCGGTAAGCCTGATTGGAAACTCGACGGAGGAGTGCATCAGGAGCGGAATTTTCTGGGGTGTGGCGAAACAGATCGGCGGCCTCGTCGAGGCCATCCGCGCCGATCTGACGGGCGAGTCCGGCGGAGGGTCAGTGGACGTGATTGTCACCGGCGGCAACAGCAGTATCATCGCCCCCGAACTCGACGCGGTCAGCGTCATCGATGAACTTGCTGTGCTTCGCGGCACGGACTTGCTGTTGCGGATGAATCTAGCGTGACATGGTTGCTCCAAATCTTCTGTCATTCCGAGTCCCTCCTGACGACTGTCGGGTCGGGCGAATCCAGAAAATTTTCGTAATGCAATATTCCAACTCTATTGCATTATTACTGTGATATATCCATAAACCCAAGGAGGTGGTTATTTGGCGCGACCAGCAACGGGTAAGGACGAAATGCTTGAAGCTCAAGCAGTGATCTTGCTGCTCGAGTATGGTCTGTCGATGTTTCGAGTGGCTGATGCGCTTGGTATTTCAAAGAGTTGCTCGTGTAAACTCCGACGAGGTTTTATCAGCACAGGCGCTCTGACTCCAAAACCGAAATCAAAGCGGCGATGGATGCGAGAGTGCGGCCGAATCACGGTACAATCTTTCGCACCGGCACGGCTGGCGCAAACTTGTGCCGGACAAAAAGCATCCGAAAAGCGATCCCGAAGCGCAGGAGGAGTGGAAAAAAACTTCTGGAACTGATTTTGTTCAATCGACAAAAAGAGGTCTGGAGCCAGCAATCAAGGCTCGCTCCGGGTCATGTTTCAGGACAAAGCCCGGTTTTGCCGTATCTCCGATACGCGGTGATGCTGGTGTCCACGCCCCACTCGTCCGTTGACGCAAGCGATGATAACACAAGAATATACCTATGTTTACGCTACAGTATCGGTGAGTGATGGCGCACTGGACACACTGGTTCTGCAACATTTCAACAGCGAAAGCATGCACCTCATTCTCGATGAGGCCGCCACCAGACATCCGAAAAATCGAATCGCGATGATCCTCGATGGCGCAGGCTGGTTCAAGTCATCTGCGTGAAAAAACAGAAAAATATAGCATTAGCTTCATTACCGCTCTATGCTACTGAACTCGATTCTGTCGAGCAATTTTGGGACGAACTGCGCGAAAAAGCGTTCGGCAATGTGGTTTTCGACAGTATCGATGCTCCTGAAGATTCCTTTGAAGGATCGTTGAGGGCGATGGAGTTTGATACGCCAAGAGTTCATTCCATCGTCGTATGGGCCAGGATGATGAGTGCCTTGTTGAAATAGAATAACACAGCCTCATTCCTATGGAATAGTAAAAAAAGGCAGAGCCGGAAAAGCTCCCGACTCCGCCACTTTGCACGATTGTCCTGACAGACGACGCCGCGCCTCACCGATAGACGACGAAACCTCCGGGCGGCACGGTGATCCGCACCGACGAGCCGCACACCGCGCTGACCTCCGTTTCAGCGCCCTCCTGATCCGGCGACGACGAAAAGACGCAGTGCATCACTTTACCGGGCGGATTGAGGTGGTGATCGATCACCGCCCAGACCACCAACTCCTTTTCGAGACTTGTGTTGATGGCGCAGAGGCACTCCGTTTCGGCGAAGATGCGCGACCACGCCACTACCCATCGCAGCTCGCCGTTCATCGGCTGGGGATAGAAAAAATCACCCTCCTTGCCGGTCGCCGAAACCTGCCGCAGATACTGCCGTCCACGGCGCAGGGTGATCTCTCTCTTCCGCAACTCCGCAAGCCTGCCCACGAAGCGATACACCTCGTGCTCTTCGTTGAAGAAATGTCGCCCCTTGCTTTGCAGCGAGCCAAACGGCCCACCGAACATGCACTCGCGCAGAAACACGTCGCCCCACGAATGGTCGTCACTCCGCGGATCGGCCCCGTTGAACGCCTGCTCGGTGCCGTAGTAGATGCAACTGATCCCCTCGGTGGCGAGATTCAGCCCCAGCGCGGCCTTGAGCAGCCTCCAGCTCTCCGGTGAGTCGCCGCAGAAGCGGTACTTGCGCTGCTCGCCGACCTGATCGTGATCGTCGATCATGGTGACGATGTGCTTCGAGTACCATTGATGGCTGTTCTTGCCATCGAGCAAACTGTTGCGGAACAGGTCGAAATAGCCCTCCTGATCATCGGTTTCCGGATTGCCGGGACTGCGCCATCCCTTGACGAGGAATTCGAGCTTGTCCGGCAGATCTCCGATGCCGAGAGCCGCGTCAAGACCGGTGACGCTGAGCGTCTGGATAGCATTGGCACGCCCACCGGTAATCTCGCCAATGACGGGAAAATGTTCCTTTCCAAGGCTCTGAGCAAACTCGTGAATCGCCGTTGCGAAATAGCGTACCGCACCTGGCTCCATGTGCTTGACCGTATCGAGCCGGAAGCCGTCGATGTCCGCCCACGCCATCCAGAAACGGTAGACCTTGATGAGATGATCGAGCGTCGGAGATGGACGAAACTCCCTGATCCGCCGCTCCAGATCCCAGCACAGGGCAGGGTCTTCAAGTCCATATCCGAGATGAATATCCTTCAGGGAGCAGAAATCGCCTTCGAGATATTCAGGCCAGGCATCCCAGTCCCTGATCTCGCCCTTCAGCGTCCAGGTGGTCTCACACTGGAACTCAACCGGCCAGATCGCCCCGTCGGGCCAGATTTCCGGCTGACCATCACCGCCTGCGCCGCCGAAAGGAATGCTGCCATGATCGCCCTGCTTTGTTCTGTAACCGCAAACCGGCCACTGCCACCCATCGTGGTAGAAATACGGCTGGTTATCCTGATAGGAAAATACGTCACCGGCGTGATTGAGGATGATGTCGAGGATCACCCTGATACCGAGGCGGTGCGCCTCCGACACGAACTCGCGTAACTGTTCTCGCGTGCCGAAGCGGGGATCGACATCGAGGAAGTTCTGGATCCCGTAACCGTGGTAGGAGTCGCTCTCCGCCACCTGTTTGAAGACCGGGCTTACCCAGATCGCCGACACGCCGAGCCGCTTCAGGTAGCCGAGCTTGTCCTGCATCCCTGCGATGGTGCCGCCGCACCACCCTCTGCCCGCTTCGAACCATTTTTGCCACTCGGCGTTGTTGGCGTCGGCTTCGATGCTGAAGAGCGGCGTCGTGCGAGCCTTGTCCGCCGGGACCGGCTTGCCGTCGAGATCATTGAAGCCGCCGTGCTCCCTGCCGTCCGAAAAACGGTCGAGCATGAGAAAATAGAGTACTTCATCCTCCCAGGTAGCAGGGGAGGGGAAATAGCTCTTGCCAGCGGTCAAATCGGCCAGCCTGATCTCGACGAGGCTGCGTTCGACCGGCGAAGCTGCGGGAGAAGGATTGGATGCCATGAATGGTCAGGATTTGCGTTATGAAAATGAGTGCGCCAAAGGGCGAACAGAAATAATTCGTGAAAAATATACGAAATAATGAGGTATTACCGACAAAGGGATCGGCACTATTCTGTTGTTGAAATGAAAAAATGCAGAGAAAATCGCAAGCCACGCCGCTTGCAGGCGACGTGGCTCCGGGGTGGGACGTGTCGGAGAGGATCAGGCGAGCACCGCGAGCGCTTTGTCGTAATCAGGCTCCTGGACGATCTCCGGTACCTGCTCGGTGTAGAGCACCTTGCCGGAGGCGTCGGCGACGATCACCGCACGGGCGAGCAAGCCTTTCAGCGCACCATCGGTGATGGTGAGGCCGTAGTCGCTGCCGAATTCCGGCGAGCGGAACGACGAGAGAGATACCACGTTTTCGAGCCCCTCGGTGGTGCAGAAGCGGCCTTGCGCGAACGGCAGATCGGCGGAGATGCAGAGCACTGTCGTATCTCCCCGTTCGCCAGCCTCCTTGTTGAAACGCCTGACCGAGGCCGCGCAGACCCCCGTGTCGAGACTCGGAAAGATATTCAGCACCAGCTTTTTGCCCGCGAAATCGGCAGGCGAAACCTCCGAAAGATCGCTTTTGACGAGGCAGAACGCCGGAAGCTCACTGCCAACCTCCGGAAGCTCACCAGCAGTGTGAATGGAATTTCCCTTGAGCGTGATGGTTGCCATGATGGATACAAATTGAGTAGTTATTTGAAGCTCTCAGAAGCACTTACACCATAAACCGGTGCTTCGGGCGATCAGTTCCGCGTAAAGAAAAGAATAGGTCTTATAAGTTTTAAAGGTCGGGTAAGTCGGATAGGAAAGAAGAACAGGACTGATTCTGCCCCAGCCTTTTTCAATTCATAATTCACTCGCCGGTGCCGGCAAGTAGTAGCCGTTGCGTTCGATCAGCTCGACGCTGCAATCGAACAGGTCGGAAACGTTTGACGAGGTCAGAATAGCCTCCTTGTCGCCGTTCGCCACGACGCGCCCCTTCCGCAGGAAGATGACTCTCGTGATCTCCGGAGGGATTTCGTGGATGTGATGCGTGACGAGAATGAGCTGCGTTCCTCGCTGCATAAGCTTGCGCGCCGTATCGAGGTAGAGGAACGAAGCTGACAGATCGAGGCCGCTGGTCGGCTCGTCGAGCAGGAGCGACTCTGGCTCGTGCACCAACGCACGCCCGAGCAGGAAACGGCGCTGCTGGCCGGTGGACATTCTGCCGAATGGCCGGTCGGCAAGCTCATCGACGCCGAGCTGCCGCATCAGCTCATCGGCTCGCTCGATCTCGGCGGCGCTGAAGAGCTGATGCGGCCAGGTGTCGATGCTCGAATAGTAGCCCGACAGAATCACGTCTCGCCCCAGCGCATGAGTGCCGTAATTCTGTTGCAGATCGTGCGAGACGATGCCGAGCCGCGAGCGCAGCTCCTCGACATTCCACCGGTCGCGACCGTAGACGAGCATCCGGCTCTCTTCGGAGTGGACGGGATAGATTTCGCGCGAGATCAGCTTGAGCAGCGTAGTCTTCCCCGACCCGTTCGGCCCGAGTATCGCCGTATTTTCCCCTGTGCGAATACTCAGGTCAAGCCCGTCAAACACCAGCGTCCCACCCCGGTACGCTCTGACATTGCTGAATTCAAAAACGTTACTCACCACCTGAAACTTTTTTCTGTTCCGATGCCATCTTCCCGACGACCGCTGTGCGACGACCGTCAAACCGCACGACAAATTACAGCACATTCATCAGATTTTCAATCAGAAACGGATTGTGTTGCTTCAAAACGAATCACCGCGCAAACTATACTCCGCCTCGATGCGCATCGCCCTCGGCGACGGCGGGAAGAAAGATGACGGGGCGAATCAAAAGGCGGGGATATAACGACACCGGAGTTATTCCTTTAGCTCACTGCCAAATGAAAAGACATACATTCTCTCCACGGTTTGCAATAACTTGAAAAGTATATCAAACACAAGCCTTCGAGTGCGTCACTCATTTGGCTCAGGCATTTTTTCCGACAGCTTTTTGATTGTTTCTTTCGAAATATCGTTCACTCCTGCCCGGCGAGCAGCATGAACAATATCCCAGGCTCTGCGATAATTTTTACTTATCATAGAATTCATCAGCCAGAGATGGTAACCATCGGCAAACTTCGGATTTTCATGAGATAATTTTTCGTAAAAGCCATCAGCTTTTTTAGTGTACACCGGAGCTTTCAAACTGTCGAGAAGAGCTGCAAATGAATAGGCTCTCCCCGTATCATAGTAGAGGCCCTGCTTGACGTCTTTAAGGCTTGGCCTTTCTTTATTTGACTGCAAAAGAGCAAGACTTTTATCAAAAAAATCGAGAGATTCTTGAGGATTTACGAAATTGTACGTGACTTTTCCGAACCCCCAGTATGCTAAAAAACATTCCGGATCAAGAAGCCACGACTGATTGAAACGCTTCATGGCGGTATCCTTGTCACCATCACCCAACGCTTTCATCCCTATAGCCCAGAATCCAACCGCCGCAGAATCACGAGAAACACCGTTAGTGGTGACCTTCGAAATAAATTCCTCATCAGCTTTTTTCTGATCAGCAGTTTTAATCACCGATGGAGCGCCGTACATAGGCAGCAGATTGATCGGTATCTGATCTGCATAGACAACCTCTGGCAGACCGAGTGTCAGCAAAAGCGAAACCGCCACAAGAAAGATTCTGAATCTTGACATGGAAAAAATGTGTGAATTTGGGAAGTCGGGTCTGTCACGAACTGCATCTGCAATATGTCATTTCAGCTCATAAATACAGCATTTTCCTTTCTGAACAAATGTTCTCTCGCTCTTTTCCAATTCATCATTTATCATTCTCCTCCTTTTCCCTTCTTGCCTTTCAGCATATTCACCAACTCTGCGGTCAGTTGGGCCTGGCGTTCGAAGGCTTCGGCGAGGCGTTCCATGTCCGTCCGGCGGCTGTGTTCGGTTTCGGCGTCGAAGAGGATCGGCTTCTGGAAGCCTTCCGACAGCTTGAAGATGTGCAGGCAGATGCGGATGAGGATGATGCAGGCGACTGGCAGGAGATATTCGCCGAAGATGACTGGCATCTGCTGGTAGTGATCGAAAATCGCGCTCCAGTCGCCAATGGTGAGCTCGCTCCACGGGATGAAGAAGTAGATGTAGATCAGCGGATGGAAAATCATGAAAAAGCGCAGGATTCTTGACAGGCACCTGCCCGCCGGATCGCTTTCGAATTTGGAGAGCAGCCACGGAAAGTGACCGACCAGCATCATCGCGCGGCGGGCGATCAGCCACCTTGTCCTTGGTGCTGTGGCTCAGGTATACGTCATATGAAAAATGCTCGCTCATATTCAGTCGCCCTTCAGCGTATGACGTGATTAGAAAAAATTCAATAATCGCTCACAAAAATCTCCCCCATCACCACTCCGCCGAGTGAAGTCCGACGATCTCTTTGTACGCTATCGCGGCGGCGCAGGAGGTTACGGGGATGGTGACCAGCAGGCCGAGGCCGAGGGCAAGCATTCCGAGCAGATTGACGAGGAACAGCACCAGCGCGAAGACGAAAAAGGCGAACCAGTTTTTCGTGACGATTTTGCGGCTGGTCTCCATCGCCTGCCAGAACTCCATGTGGTGGTCGATGATGAGAAAGGTCGTCAGCATATAGCCGACGGCAAGGTAGATGCCGGGAATGATGAGCAGCAACCCGACGCTAACAATGAGGCCGCTTGCCAGACTGGCGAGAAACAGCGGCAGGAAGTAATTGAAGCCCTTGAAAAAATCGCCGAACTCGAAGGGTTGACCGCTGATGATTTTAAACGCCGTGATGCTGTAGCCTGCATAAAGCGGCGCGGCCACGGCAGAGAAGAGCAGCGAGCCGAAAATCTCCATTCTTGTGCTCACTAACGAAATTGCAAACATGATAAGGGTAAATCCGACGAACTCCCCGACGTGCTCCTTGAACATATCCCATCCCTTCTGCACATACTCGGATGCGTTGACCTGATAGCCTTGCTCGATCAGCTTTTCAAACTGTGCCGGATCGACTTTCTGTCCGAAATCAAATGATGCCATGATATCCTCCAAAGGTTGTTGTTAACACCGTTCGATGACTGCAATCAAGAAGCAAAAAAAACAGATGATGACCCTTGTGCAGGTTATAACCGGAAAATGTTCTGTCAATGGGAAATTTATAATTAAATGACGAAAGCGCAAAGTATTATCGAGAGTTGAGTCATCCGATTCAATCGATGGATCCTGACAGCGACGGCTCTGGCAGTAGGACTTGTAAACGGCGTGAGCCATTGGTTTCTGCCTATTCTCTCTATCAGGCAGGCATGAGCCGAATCGCCGGGAGCTATTGCACTCAAAGGGTTCCGCTGTATATTGTGAGCGGCTCGCATTCGAGCAGTGCGGTCGTAACCTCTATGGATAAAACGGCATTCGATGAAAATTCTCGATCGATACATTCTCAAAGAGCATCTCGGTACGTTCTTTTTCGCGTTTGTGACGATCATGTTCGTGTTTATCCTCTCCTTTCTCACCAAGTTTCTCGAACGGCTGATCGGCAAAGGACTCGATTTCCGCATCATCGCCGAGGTGGTGGCGTTGCAGTCGGCCTGGATGGTCGGACTGGCCGTGCCGATGGCGGCCTTGGTCGCGACGGTGATGGCTTTCAGCTCACTGACCAACAGCACCGAGCTGACCGTGATGCGCTCCGGTGGCATTTCGATCTACCGGCTCGTCGCGCCGGTGCTGATCGCCGCGCTTGGCCTGTCGCTTCTGATGGAGCGCTTCAATAACGTCCTGATGCCCGAGGCCAACTACAAAGCCAACGCCCTTTTTGCCGATATAACCCGCATGAAGCCCGGTCTCGGCATCGACAAGAACGCCTTCTCTGACGTCATCAAAGGCTACTCGATCATGGTGAAGGACATCGATAACTCGACCGGAGAGCTTCGCGATATCGTGCTCTACGATCGCGGACGCTCCAATGTACGCACGGTGATCATGGCTGCGCGTGGACGCATCGAGTTTTCGTATGATTACCGCTATCTCATTCTGACGCTTGAAGATGGGCAGGTGCACGAGCTGACCATGCCACGGATGGATCGCTATCGGAAAATGGTCTTCGCCAAAAATCGCTATGTTTTCGATGCGACCGGCTACGGATTCGAGCGCACCGAAGAAGAGAACCGGCGGCGCGGCGGCAAGGAGCTGTCGGCTGCCGATCTTCTGGCGATGGCCAGGGAGTTTCATCTGAAAAGCAATGTGGCGGAGCGCTCGATTGACAAGGGGATCGAGGAGTTGAGAACGCAAATCGCCACGATTCGCAATCGTCGTGACGCAACCGACGCCTTGCCGCCCGCCGTGACCGGACGCGCCATCGAGACGGTTGATGCGATGATTGACAATCTGTCGGCCCGCGTCGGGCAGATGCAGGAGAACCGGGATTCGTTCAACGACTACATGGTCGAGTATCACAAGAAATATTCTCTCGCCTTCGCCTGCCTTGTCTTTGCTGTGGTCGGAGCGCCGCTCGGCGTCATGGCGCGGCGCGGGGGATTTGGCGCGGGCGCGGCGCTCTCGCTCTTCTTTTTCGTGCTCTACTGGGCGCTGATGATCGTCGGCGAGAAGATCGCCGACAGAGGCGTGCTTTTACCGGCCATCGCGGTCTGGCTGCCAAACCTCATCCTGACCGGCTCAGGTCTTTTCATGCTCAACCGCCTGAGTCACTCGATGAGTGGATCGGGTCGGTGAACTGCATTTTGTCCATTTCTCTTTAGTTAACCTTTTGGTGTTTTGCCCATGATTAAGAAGTATTTGTATGGCGATAAAGATTCAGGTCCAGTCGTTTCGCCGTATGAACGGTTCGATACCGATGAACTGATTCTGCGTGACGAGCTGGCCATCGACCGCACCCTGCTGGCAAATGAGCGCACTTTGCTCTCCTATCTGCGTTCCGGCGTGGCCATGATGATCACCGGGCTGACGATCATTCACTACGCCAACAAGCCCTGGTTCATGTGGGCGGGCGTGGCGTGCATTCCTCTTGGCATCGTGACCGGCGCATTCGGCATCTGGCGATTCCGCAGAATGCAGAGAGCCATCTCACGCACGCTCCGGTGGACGCATAACGTCCAGGAGTGATCAGATTGGAATCGCCTTTTTCCTGCCGTTTTCATCCACGCTGACGAAAGTTATCCGGGTGGTGAACACCAGCTCCTTGCAGCCGGAGCAAATCTCCTCCCGGGTGACATCCACGATATACTCCACTGATGTCGTGCCAACGCGGTTCTGCTTCGACTCGAAGCAGAGAATCGTGCCCTGCCGGATGCTTTTTTTGAATTTGATATTGTCCATGCCGACCGTGACGAAGTTACAGCCGGGATAGTCGAGCGTCACGGCGATATAGCTCACCTCGTCGATCCATTTGAGCAGATTGCCGCCAAAGAGGAAGCCGAAATGGTTCAGGTGTTCCGGCATGACGAGCTTGTGTGTTTCCATAGTCGATTGTTTGGTAGTGAGTTAAAGCTTTTTTGAATAATAGGACTTATAGGATGGAAGATTGAAGAGTGATTCTTCTTTTTTAATTATCAATTATCAATTATCAACTATCAATTATTCCCTCATCGGTTTGACCATCAGCACCTGTTCTCGTTCTATAATAACGTTGCCGGGGGTTTTGCGGTCTTTTTTCAGGTATTTTTTCTGGGTGCAGATGACTGGCGCGAGTTCGGAGTGTTTTGCCGCCGAGTGCCAGGCGGCGATTTCGGCGGCGCGGCGGATTTCCGAGGTGTTGTGCAAGGCCGCGCCCTTGAGGAGGCAGTGCGATCCCGATGCGCCTCTGGCGTGCAGCCAGATATCGTCGGGCCTGGCGAAGCCGAAGGTGAGCTGCTCGTTGTTGGCTGAGTTTTTGCCGATGTAGAGCGTGATTCTGTCGTTGATCGGTATCGTGCGGAATCGCGGCGTTTTTTCCTTCGCCGTCCGGTTGTTGTCAGACGTCCGGTTACTGGAGGATTTGCCGGATTCGAACGCCTTCTGCAACTTGTCGGGGGAGTCGGCCTCGTCGAGTTCCGTGAGTTTGCGCCGGAGGAGGTCGAGTTCCGCCTGAAGTTCGGCATGGCGCAGTTTCTGCGCCGCAGCTTTTTTGCGGTTTTTCGTTGCCTGCGTGAAGTACCACGCGGCGTTTTCCTGAATGCTGAGTCCCGTTTTGACGGGAATGGTCACGTCCGGCGAGCCGGGTTCAAAGAGGTTCGGCACCGTCACCGTACCCGATGTTGGCTCGACCGCGCCGATGGCTCCGGTGAGCAGATGGCCGTACAGCTCGTTTCGCTGCGAGACCTCCTCCGGATCGTGCCCGGCGCTGGCGTTCAGCTCCTTTTCGAGCTTGCCGATTTTCGCCATCAGCTCCCGCCGCATCGTCCCGGCACGCTCCTGCAGATGCAGGTGACGGTACATCTTGTGGCTGTAGTGATTCAGCGCGTCGAGCACGGTGTCGAAGGTCGTCGCCTCCTCCTCCGCCGCTGGTTCGAAGAGCGAGAAGGCTGGCGGCTGGCCGGGTTTTTCGATCACGCACGGCGTCGGCGAGGCGAGATCGTAGAAGATGCCGACGAACGCCTGGTGGAGCATCTCCGGCGTTTCGTCCACAGCAATCGCAATGAGCCGCCGGACGAGCCTGCGGTCAAAGCCGGGCAAAATCGAGAGCAAACGCTGGTCGAGCGGCTCGTCCGTACCTCGCTCTTCGAGCTTTTGCCCGAACAGTCCGGCATTGCTTGCGAGCTGTTCGAGCGCCTGGAATACCGGTACGTCAGCACTCTTTTCGGTGAATGGCGTATTTCCGAGTGTGCGTCCATCCTTGAAGGCATCGACGATCAGGCCGTCATGCACGAGCAGCATGTTGGTTTCAGCGCTGAACATCCGCAGTACGAGCGCGTGGCCGTAATCCAGAAAGAAACTGATCTGCCGGTCGTTGGGCGAAATCGCCACGCCGGTGATCTGCCGATCATTCAGTTGGCTCATGATGCCTGCCGTGTTGCGGTTCTTGCGGTTCAGCCCCACTCGCGTGAAAAGCGAGAAGTACGGCGAGCGCACCGTCACGATGAGTTGCAGATGCTCGCCCTCCGGCGTGACGAAGGCGAGGGTGATCTCGTTTTTCTGCTGCGAGTGAATTTCAAAGAGGTAGCCCCCCGAAAGCCGGTCGTGCAGCTCGGCAGCTGCGTGGTAAAGCGTAAAGTAGTTGCGGAGCATGGGGTAGAATGGTTGCGAAGGCGCTTTCTTTCCTCTATTTTCCTAAAGTGATCTGACTCAATGTATCAATTCTACGCTTATGCATGAAGAGGGCAATAGTGGGTGCTGCTGCGGTACTGCCGACGCAAGTGGGCAGCCGGAGCAGCGGCTCGGGTGGCACGAATATTTCATGAGCGTCGCGCATCTCATTTCACGCCGGGCCACCTGCACGCGGGGGCACATCGGCGCGGTGATCGTGCGCGACAATAACATCCTCTCGACAGGCTACAACGGCGCTCCCTCCGGCCTGCCGCACTGCAACGAAATCAACTGCAAGATATACCTGAGCACCCATCCCGACGGCACGGTCGAGGAGAACTGCGTCAACACGATTCATGCCGAGATCAACGCCATCGCGCAGGCGGCCAAGCACGGTGTTTCGATCAAGGATGCCGATATCTACATCACGGCCAGCCCCTGCATCCACTGCCTGAAGGTGCTCATCAACGTTGGCATCAAGACGATCTATTACGACAAGCCCTACAAGATCGAGCATATCGCCGAGCTGCTGCGGCTCTCGGGCATCCGGCTGGAAAAGGTGGACGTGGACGTTAAATCGTGCTGAAAAATCGGGAGTTATGACAGAGAACGAGATGATTCGACCGGACGACCAGGCATACATGCAGCGCTGCCTTGACTTGGCTGTGCGTGGCGCGGGGTGCGTGAGTCCGAATCCGATGGTCGGCTCGGTGATCGTGCACGACGGGCGCGTCGTCGGCGAGGGGTGGCACCGGCAGTACGGTGGCCCGCACGCCGAGGTCAACGCCATCGCGTCGGTCGAAGATGAAGCGCTGCTTCAGCACTCCACGCTTTACGTCAATCTGGAGCCGTGTTCGCATTACGGCAAAACGCCGCCCTGCGCTGACCTGATCGTCGAGAAGCGTATCCCGCGCGTGGTGGTGGGATGCCTCGATCCGCACGAAAAGGTGGCGGGCAAAGGGATCGCGAAGCTTCGGGCGGCGGGAATCGACGTGACGGTCGGCGTGCTCGAAGCGGAGTCGGAGCGGCTCAACGAGGCGTTCATGACCTCGCATCGCAAGGGGCGTCCCTTCGTGGCGCTCAAGACTGCGCAGACGCTCGACGGGCGCATCGCCACCGCGCTCGGCGCGTCGAAGTGGATCACCGGCGATCCATCGCGGCGCGAAGTACACCGCCTGCGCAGCGTATACGATGCCGTATTATCAGGCGCTTCGACGGTGGTGGCGGACAACGCCGAACTGACCGTGCGCCATTGCGAGGGGCGTCAGCCGCTTCGCGTGCTGCTCGACCGAAGGCTCCAGGTGCCGGTGGATGCGCGGATTTATAACAGCGCGGCCAAAACGCTCGTTTTCGCGCTCCGCGACGAAGCGGAAGCGTGCCTGGTCAGCCAGCTCGAAGCGCGTGGCGCGGAGGTGGTGACGGTCGGCGAGTCCGGCGGTGGACTCGATCTCGCGCAGGTGTTCGCGGAGCTGCACAGGCGGCGAGTGCTTTCGGTGATGGTCGAAGGGGGAAGTCGCTTGTCGGCGGCGATGGTCAGGGCGGGCTTCGTGGACAAGTACCTCCTCTTCATCGCGCCCAAGCTCTTCGGCGGCGATGCTCTTCCGAGTTTCGGTACGCTCGACGTCGCCCATCCCGACTGCGCCGTCAAACTCAGCTTCGCCGGAATCCAGCGGTTCGGCGAAGACATTCTAATCGAAGCATATCCGGCAAAGTGATGGGAGGATTTTTTAACAGCAAAGGCAAGAAGAAAAGCAAAGGCAGCAACAATCGCGCCAGAGTCAACGCTTCAACCGGAGGGTTCATGAACAACAACGATCTTGGCAAGCTCCTGATCCGTCTGTGCGTTGGGGGCCTCATGCTCTTTCACGGCGTGCACAAGCTGATTCACGGTCACGCCTTCATCGCGGCCAAACTCAAAGCCGCTCACCTGCCCGAGCTGCTCGTAGCGGGCGTGCCGATGGGCGAGGTGGTCGCGCCGCTGCTCATCGTACTCGGCATTTACACCCGCCCCGCCGCGCTTGTAGAGGCATTCCTGATGGGCATGGCCGTCTGGCTCGTCCATATAGGCCAGCTCACCGCGCTGAACGAACAGGGCGGCTACGCACTCGAACTTCAAGCTTTCTACTTCGTTGGCTCCATCGCCATTTTCTTCTTCGGCGCGGGCCGTTACAGCGTCTCAAGAGGCGTTGGGCAGTGGAACTGAGAGCGTGAGACGCAGTTGCCGTTGTCCTGACTCGCGATTTTTTTTTCGAGTTCAGGATGTGAGAGCGATAAACGACTGGCTGCATCTTGTCAGAACGAGATGACTTTTTATCGTGGAGCAGCCGATCAAGCGAGACACCATAGCATTGCATATCACGGATTATCGCTTTGTCAATCGCTCTGACCGTGCGATATGAATACCGACGGACAAATCGATTATCGCATAACCGGAAGAGTGAACCCTCCCGATGTTGCCGTTTTACCAGTCGCTGCCCTCAAGTCCGAAAATCTCCCGGTAAGCCACGGAAAGCGTCAGATAGGACAAAGGAAACGTCACCAAGAGACCCACAATCAGAGCAACAGCCCCAAGCAAATTGAGCAAACCGGTCACAATCATAAGCGCGAACACTGAGAACCAGCGTTGCGTCACAACTTTTCGGCTCATCTCCATCGACTGCCAGAATCCAAAGCGCCGATCGATAATAAGCATTTGCGAAAAAATGTAAATCACGGCAATGTATATCAGTGAAACCAGGGACAGCACTATTATCAGCATTATCAAAAGAGTCGCTATAAGGTGTTGCGAAGTATTCCAGAACATTCCCAGCACAAGCGATCCAGCTATAACAGCGATACCAATGACGATAAACACAATGACTCCTTGGGCCAACGCGGAAGCAATCAGGGACGCCCAATAATGATAGCCGTGAAAAAAATCACCGAATTTGACCTCTTGATCGGACATCTGTTTAAAACCAACGACGTTCACGCCCGCATACAAGGGGATCGTCAAAAGTGACAGAAAAATGGAAATCACCAATAAAACCAATAATTGAATCCAGAAAATTCCGGAGGAGTAATCCTGATATCCTCCGCTAAGTTTTTCAGGATCGAACATATTCCCAAAAACTTGCTCAATCAGATAAACAACGATAACAACAAGCGAATATCCGATATACTTTCCAGGCTCTTGCTTGAACAGTTCCCACGCTTGCCCGATAAAGCCGGAAATGTCAACTTCGTATTCACTCCGCATGAGCCGGTCGCTTGAAGCGTGAACAGAATGATTGTCTTCAGTGAATGATCGCATGCTCCCCTCCCTGTTATATTTTGACCTTCGAGCGTCAATCTGTCGCCGGAACACACGACAGGTATAACGTCAAGCATACGGAATAAATAATAAAAATCAAAGAGATACGACGGAATTAAACAAACATTGTCTATGGAAATAATGTATCCTCAAGGTCGGTTGCGAGGTATAATAAATGCTGTTTTTCCCTGATACAAGCGACGAGGAGTCACGCCTCATAGAAATGAAAAACGATAGACCAATCACTGATCTTTTGTCTGACCGGCCATCATTTTGCGTTTTAAAGTGGCTTGCGAGCTTCTTACTTTTGAAAGCAAACTTCACCATCAGTAACCAAAGCTTCAGAAGTACATGAAAAAGTCTCTCATTTCGATGGCGCTCCTTTCGGGTTTTTTGCTCGCTTCCCGGCAATCCTTCGCTTTCGGGCACGAGCCGTTGGCGATAACCGCCGAGCAGCGGGCAAGCCTGGCAGAGACTGCAAAAAACAGCACCTACGAACTTCTTGTCGCTAAGAAAAGCGCCACGCTGAAAAACGGCGCTTTCAAGGCGGGCGACAATCCGGACAATTTCATTGAGGCCAGCCTGAAAAACTCCGTCTTCTGCGACCTGAACGGCGACAGAAAGCCCGACATTGCGGTGATCATCGAGCATCACGGCATGGGCAGCGGCGCGTTCTTCGAGCTATCCGCCCTGCTCTCCGGCGAGAACGGATTGACGCAGTCCAGGCCGGTGCTCCTCGGTGAAAACATCGAAATCAAACAGTTTACCGCTTCCGCCTCCATGTGGCAGCCGGAGGAACTCGACATCGTCTGGCTCGGTCAAGCCGATTCGGATTCGCACGCCAGCCACACCGGGCAGAAACGCGCAAGCTATTTCCTCGATGATAACGGCCAGCTCAATAGCGATTTTTCAAACATCCAGATCGTCAAAAAACCGGCACTCTATCTCTATCCCGTCAGAACCACGAAGATCGATGTGCGCCTGTCGCCTGAAGGCAAGGTTGTCCGGTCGATTCCCGACTACAACGACCGCTGGCTCGTCACGGCGCGGAGGGATGGCATGATTGACGGCAGGTTCCGCTATCTCTTCTACGAGGCGGCGCTCGACAAAAAGATCGAGTTCCCCAGTCACGGCTGGTCGGTGCGACGCGACGATCTCCGTCGCTGGTTCGACACACACCTTTGCGAAATGGGACTCAACCAGGCGGAGGCCGCCGACCTGAAGGAGTACTGGCTCGAAAATCTTCCGCAAAGCCGCTTCTGTATCATCAGGCTGATCGAATCGTCCGTCGTAAGAAAGCGTCTCGGCCTGATGATCGATCCAAAACCGAACAGCCTGCTCAGAGTGCTTCTCTCTTTCACCCCGTTTGATAAACCTGCAAAGATCGATGCGCCGAAGCTCGCCAGATTTCGCAGACACGGTTTCACCGCGGTTGAATGGGGCGGCATCCTCGACGACAGTCGTATGGCTCGCGAAGTGCGCTGAGCTGCAATTCCCCGAAGTTGTATCTTGAGCAATGACTTCGGGGAATATTTCGCGGTCACGATAGCGAATCGTTATGGTGAATTTTTCAGATTATATTTATATCTGATTCTGAAAGATTTCATTGTCTGACCAATATGAAAAAAAATCCACCTTCGATCTTTGTGATGACAACTTGTGTCATACTGTAAAAGCGATATATTACAGAGATTGCAATGAATGGTCTCATGAAATAATCAACGCCACAATGTAAAACACTTTTTCTGTATCGTTTTTCTCGTTGCATGGTGTAGAGATGCAACAAGTTTCTATATGATGCTGATGGCTCGATCTTTTCGTTCATCGCAATGACAGCGCTACCACCTCATCATCGGCAACGGGCTATTCGGATGCGTCTTCATCCGCTCGAATGTCAACCTTGCCAGCGCGGGGTGGAATCCGGCGTTCGGGTAGCGGCGGCGGATTTCATGGATGTAGCGGCGGGAGAGGCCGAAGTTGCGTGCACCGAGGGTGACGTCGATCCAGTCGGCCTGGCGGAAGGGTTCGACGAGCCAAGCGGGATTGCAGCTCCACGGGGTGATTTTGTGATGCTGTTCGATCATTGCTTCGATCTCGTCCGCCCAATCGGTATTGCCGGTCGATTCAAGGCAGGCGCAAGCGAGGCGCTTCGATGGTTCGAGGTAATTGAAGGTTCCGTCCGTCCATATGCCGAGGTCGTGGTACGCGGCGGCGATGGCGATTTTGCGGCGCGTCTTCCCTTCCGCTCCGGTCAGCGAGCAGCAGAAGATGAACACCCGGCGGCAGTGGTTGCGGTAGCCCGGGAAATCGCGCCCGAGCACCGGCAACCAGGGATCGACGAGCGCGTCGAGCGTGGAGAGCGTTGCGTGATTCACCTTTTCCTGAAGATTCGTTCCTGCCCTTTCGTATATTCCCCGGATCGTTGAAAAATAAACTATTCCGGGCATTCCGAGACACCAATTTGATTCGGAACGTTCGTCAAACCAAGTACCTTAATCGTTCGGAGTTATAGAGTATGAGTGAAAATAAGGCTGCGTCAGGCAAGAAAACCGGTTTACTGTGGGCGGCGAGCCTCTTGGCAACGGCGCTTGTCACGCTGTTTGCGACGATCTGGTTTCAGAATGCATCGATCATGAATGGCGGCCTGACGGGTTCGCAAAAGCAGGCATTGCTTGCGGATATGCGCTTGAACCTCGCGCAGTCGGCGGAAAAGGAGAAGAGCGCCGTCCTGTCCGCGAGCGACGAAGAGTCTGCCGATTTCGCTGAACAATCGAAGGCTTCGGCTCGCGCGGTCAATCGTAATTTGAAGAAGCTTGAAGCGACGGTCACGAAAAGCGGCTCCGACAAGGAGAAGGAGCTTGTCGGCAAGTTCGGCAAATCGTGGGCGGAGCTTCAAGAGATCGATGGCGAGCTGCTCGAAGCGGCAATGCAGCACACCAATGCCAAGGCGCTCGGCCTGTCGAACTCCATCGGCGCGGAGCTGCAACAGAAGATCGACGACAACCTGTTCAAGCTGACTGCCAGGCTCAAGCCGGACGCAAGAAAGATGCAGATGGACAAAATCGCCAGTGACGCTCGCATCGCTGTCCGCACCATCGCGATACTCCAGATGAGGCACATCGACGACGACGCTGATGCCGACAAGAAAAAGCTCGAAGCCTCGATGCAGGCTGAACAGGCAAAGGTAAGCACCGCGCTGAAGACGCTCGACAAGATGACCGGCAAGAAGAGCCGTGTCTATATTCGTGAAGCCTCGACCGACTTTGGCGAGTTCATGCGCGTGAACGCCGAGATCGTACGCCTCTCGACGCTGAACACCAACAACAGCACCGCCGCCCTCTCGCTCGGCAAAAAGCGCATGCTCGAAGCCGAGTGCGACCGCGCCCTCGAAGCACTCCAGAAGCTCGCCACCGCAAAACCGTAAACGCGATCTTCCGGGCGGTTGTCCACAACGTCCACCAGCTCCACAACCTCCACCGCAACGCCGCCGCCCATGCAAACACCCGCCGACACCCATGAAGAGCGCCTCTCGGGATCGGTCGAGCGGGTGACCTTTCACAGCGAGGAGTCAGGCTTCACGGTGCTGCGCCTGAGCGTCGCCGGGCAGCGCGAGCCGGTGGCGGTGGTGGGCCGCGCCGCCTCGCCCGCCGTGGGGCAGTTCATGGAGTGCGTCGGCGAGTGGCAGAACGACCGCACCCACGGCCTCCAGTTCAAAGCCTCGAAGCTCACCCCCGTGCAGCCGACCACCCTCGAAGGCAAGGAGCGCTACCTCGCCTCGGGGCAGGTGAAGGGACTCGGCAATTTCTACGCGAAAAAGCTGATCGAGCGCTTCGGCGACGCGGTGTTCGAGGTGATCGAGAACGACCCGGAGCGGCTGCTTGAAGTGCCCGGCATCGGAAAGAGACGGCTCGACATGGTCGTCAAGTCGTGGACGGAGCAAAAGGCGGTGCGCGACATCATGCTTTTCCTGCAAACGCACGGCGTCGGCACGGCGCGGGCGCTGAAGATTTACCGGCGCTACCGCGAGCGGGCCATCGCCATCGTGACCGAAAATCCCTACCGCCTTTCGCTCGACATCGAAGGGATCGGTTTCCAGACCGCCGACGCCATCGCCACCAGCCTCGGCGTGGCAAAAAATTCGGTAATGCGGGCCGAGGCGGGCATCAGCCACGTGCTCGGCGAGATGTCGCAGAGCGGCCACTGCGCCGTGCCGGAGGAGACGCTGATCGACGAGGCGTCACGCTTGCTCGGAATCGACCGGCCGCTCGTGGCCGAGGCGGTGACGAACGAAAAGCTGACGCGCCGCATCATCGGCGAAGCGATTGATGAGGTACCGTGCATCTTTCTCGAATCGCTGCACCGCGCCGAAACGGGCGTCGCCTCGGGCCTCTTCCGCCTTATGCATGGCGGCCTGCCGTGGGAAACGCTCGACCCGCATGACGCGCTTCCGTGGATCGAGGAGACGACCGGCCTCGAACTCTCCCCCTCGCAGCGCAGCGCCGTGACGCTCGTGCTGGCAAGCAAGGTCTCGATCATCACCGGCGGGCCGGGTGTCGGCAAAACCACCATTCTGCGGGCGATCCTCTCGGTGCTCATGCGCGAAAAGGTCTCCGTGGCGCTCTGCGCTCCCACGGGCCGCGCGGCCAAGCGCCTCACCGAATCGACCGGCATCGAGGCCAAGACGATCCACCGGCTGCTCGAATTCGATCCGCAGGCGTTCGACTTCAAGCGCGGACGCGGCAACCCGCTCGACGCCTCGTTCGTGGTGGTGGACGAAACCTCGATGGTGGATGTGACGCTGATGCAGAAGCTGGTGGCGGCAATTCCCGACCGCGCGGCGGTGGTCTTCGTCGGCGACGTCGATCAGCTCCCGTCGGTCGGCCCCGGCGCGGTGCTCTCGGACCTGATCTCGTCGGAGGTGATCCCGACCGTGCGCCTCACCGAAATCTTCCGGCAGGCCGCCGAGTCGATGATCGTCGTCAACGCGCACCGAATCAACCAGGGCGAAATGCCGCTGACCGCCGAGGGCAAGGAGCTGTCGGACTTCTACGTCGTGCCAGCCAGTTCGCCGGAGGATATTCACGACAAGGTGATGCAGCTCGTCACGGAGCGCATCCCGAAGCGCTTCGGCCTCGACGCGGTGAAGGAGGTGCAGGTGCTCACGCCGATGAACAAGGGCGGCGTCGGCGTCCACACGCTCAACGCGGAGCTTCAGGCGAAACTCAACCCCGCCGCAGGCTCGAAGGTGACGCGCTTCGGCACCACCTTCGCGACGGGTGACAAGGTGCTCCAGACGGTCAACAACTACGACAAGGAGGTGTTCAACGGCGACATCGGCCTCATCGAAGAGATCGACGCCGAGGCGGAGACGCTGACGGCGCGTTTCGACCACCACCGCGTCGAGTACGACTTCGGTGACCTCGACGAAATGTCGCTCGCCTACGCGACGAGCATCCACAAAAGCCAGGGATCGGAGTACCCGGCGGTAGTCATTCCGCTCGCCATGCAGCACTTTGCGCTGCTCGAACGCAACCTCCTCTACACGGCGGTCACCAGAGGACGCAAGCTCGTGGTGATCGTGGCCGAGCCGAAAGCGCTCGCCATCGCCATCAAAAACTGCAAGTCAAAGCGCCGCCTCACCGGCCTCGCGCAGCGGCTCAGAGCCTCCGGGCAACAAAGCTGGCAAAATTTGTAAGCACCCTCCCGGCAAACGGCGCGTCCGATACAACCTCGCGTAACGCTCCGGCATCCTCGCCCGCCGCTTCGAGGTCGGCGATCTCGTCTCGCACGTAGGTCTGCATGATCTCCCGAGTATATTCGGGATGGAACTGTACGCCCCACGCCGACTCGCCAACCCTGAAAGCGTGATTCGGCTCGAAGCCGTTGAAGGCGAGATGGACAGATTCTGGCGGCAGCCGCAGCACGCTCTGCGCATGGGTCACGTGCGCCGCGAACCGCACCGAAATCCCGTCGAAGAGCGGATCGAGCACCCCTTCGGGCGTCAGCTCGATGAAAACCGTGCCGACCTCCCGCCCTCGGGGATGATAGCCAACCTCGCCGCCAGCGGCGCGACCGAGAAGCTGGTGGCCGTAGCAGATGCCGAGAAAAGGCACGCGGGCGGCGACGAGCTCCATGATCCACCGCTCGATGGCGACGCTCCACGGCAGATTGTCCGTCACCATCGCGTGAGAGCCGGTGACGACCGCCCCGGCGCACATCTCCGGCGCGGGCAGCGGTTCGCCGCCCTCGGCATTAACGACCACGATGGGACACGGCACGTCGCCGAGGCCACGCTCCACCCAGTTTTCAAAATCCCCCTGCCGCCGCGCCTCGGTGGCGAAAGTGCTCCCGGCCTTGATGATATACAAGCTTTTCATGCACGATGATTTCCAGTGATCGAAATTGCTGCCGCAAAGCTATCATCTTTCGCGAGCGGAAGCAATCGCGCCGCGCCGGTTATCGCGCTTTTTCGTATATTGGCCGCAAATCAACAGCGGGCCTGCGTCGCCCGACCAGTCACAGGATGAAACATCACTCACTCATATTTCTGACCGGCTTCAGCGGTTCCGGCAAATCGACCATCGGCCCGCTCCTGGCCAACTCGCTCGGCTTCGAGTTCATCGACCTCGACCGCGAGATCGAACTTGCTGCGGGCAAGAGCATCAACCGGATTTTCACCGAGGATGGCGAAGCCGCCTTCCGGGCGCTCGAACTCCAGACGCTCGAAAAGATCGGCCAGCAGGAACGGATGGTGGTCTCGCTTGGCGGCGGCGTGCTCGAAAACGACCGTTGTTTCGAGCTGATCCAGACGCACGGCACCCTGATCTACCTCAAATCGACGCCCGAAATCCTCACGCTCCGGCTTCAGCACAAGACCGATCGGCCTCTGCTCAAAGGCCCGGATGGGCAGAAGCTCACGCGGGAGGAGATTCAGCAGCGCATCGCGGAGCTTCTGAAAAAACGGGAGCCACGCTATCTGAAGGCCGATCTGGTGCTCGCCACCGATGCGAAAAAGATCGGCTCAAGCGTCGAGGAGCTGACGCGCAAAATTGAGCGGCACATCCGCCGCGCATCGAAAAACACTCAAGAAAAGTAATTCATGCAGACTCCGTCCAGCCATATCATCGTCAGAACGCCGGTTATCGACTCCATTGGCGAACTCTACGTCACGAGAGGACTCGGCAAGAAAACCGTGCTGCTTTTCGACGAGAACACCCGCAGGCTCTTCGGCGACGCGATCATCGAGTCGATGCAGCGCCAGGGATTCCGCACGGTGGAGCTTGTCGTGCCCGCTCGCGAGACCTCAAAAAGCGTCTCGACTGCGTGGAAGTTGTACGGACAGATGATCGAGGCCGACGTTGACCGGAGCTGGAACCTGCTCTGCGCGGGCGGCGGCGTGGTCGGCGATCTCGGCGGTTACATCGCCGCCAGCTACTATCGCGGCATTCCTGTGGTGCAGCTCCCCACGACGCTGCTCGCCATGACCGACAGCTCCATCGGCGGCAAGGTGGCCATCAACCACCCGCTCGGCAAGAACCTCATCGGCTTCTTCCATATGCCCGAACTGGTGCTGATCGACCCCGCGTACCTACGGACGCTCCCCTCGCGCGAAATTTACGGCGGCATGAGTGAAGTAGTAAAATACGGTTTCATCGCCGACCGCGAGTTTTTCGACCTGCTTGCCGGGCACTGGAGCGAGGTGGTGCGCCTCGAAGAGCCGTGGCTCTCCAAAGCGGTCAGCCGGAGCGCCTTCATCAAAGCTGACGTGGTAGAGAAGGATTTCCGCGAAACCAGCGGCCTGCGGGCGACCCTGAACTTCGGCCACACCTTCGCGCACGGCCTCGAAAAGATGGCCGAATACCGCAACCTCCGCCACGGCGAGGCGGTGACGATCGGCATGATCTGCGCGCTCTTTCTCTCGAATCGCCTCGGATTCCTCGCCGAAGCGGAACTGCGCGAAGGCCTCGCGTTGCTCGCCCGCTTCCGCTTCCCGCGCGGCCTCGTCGAAAAGCGCTTCCTCTCGCTCGACCGCGAGGAGTTGCTGGAGAGTATGCACTCCGACAAAAAGAAGATCGACAAGCAGCTCCGCTTCGTCCTCCTCGACCGCATCGGCCACGCCTTCCTGCATGACCACGACATCGCGAAAGAAGCCGTGCTCGAAGCGATTGACGACGCGAAAGGGTGGTTTTCGGAAAAGAGGTAAGGTTGAGGAATTAACGTCTCAAATGACGTTTACAGAAGCAAATACGAGCCAGTATTTGTTTGTTGTTCTGTCCCGACCTCTGTGCGGAGAAGAATCCAGTTTCGGGAACGTTGCAATAACCGACTTATCTGTAATGCAATTCGAGACTATTCCGTATTCGCCCGCCCCGACAGCGGTCAGGACGGACTCAGAATGACATGTAGAGCAAACGGAATACCATCACTTTATCATAAAGCATCTTAAAAAAAATGTTCACAGGCATAGTCAAGGATGTGGGGGCGGTCGAGAGCGCCGCGCGGCAGGGGAGCGGGGTGCGGCTGAAGGTGCGGTACAGTTCGCAGGCGGAGTTTGGCGATCTCGGCGTCGATGAGAGCGTGAGCATCAGCGGCGCTTGCCAGACGGCGGTGGCGGTTGGGCCGGGGTGGTTCGAGGTCGATACGGTCGCCGAGACGCTCAAGAAGACCACGCTCGGCTCGTTCCGTCCGGGCACGCCGGTCAATCTCGAACGGGCCGTGCGCCCGATGGATCGCCTCGGCGGCCACTTCGTCCTCGGCCACGTCGATGGTGTCGGGCGCGTGACGCGCATCGAGGAGGTTGGCGGCAGCCGCATGATTTCGGTGGCGTTCGATTCGCGCTTCGACCAGTGGATCGTATCGGCGGGTTCCATCGCCATCGACGGCGTGAGCCTCACGGTGGCTTCGGTCGAGCCGGGGCTTTTCACGGTGGCGATCATTCCCTACACCTTCGGCCATACGACGATCACCGGTCTCGCTACCGGCAGCGAGGTGAATCTCGAATTCGACATCCTCGGCAAGTACGTCGCCCGCCAGAAGAGCGTCAGTTCACCGGCGGAGAGCCGCATCACCGAATCGTGGCTGAGCGGCCAGGGGTTCGCATGACGCCCGAAGAGCCAGTGCAGCCAGATTTGTTCGGACTTCCCTCCGGCAAGCGTGCCTCCGCGAAGCTGTTCCAACCGCTCGCCGAACGGGTGCGCCCGCGCCAGATCGACGAGCTGTTCGGCCAGGAGCACCTCGTCGGCGCGGCGGGGCCGATCCGGCGCTACATCGAAGAGGGGCGGATTCCCTCCATGATCTTCTGGGGGCCGCCCGGCTCCGGCAAGACCACGCTCGCCGAAATCTGCGCCGGGTCGCAAAACTACCGCTTCGAGCAGCTCTCCGCCACCGACGCGGGGGTCAAGGATGTGCGCCGCGTGCTCGACGCCGCTGACAAGACGCGCCGCATCGAGGGCCGCCAGACGCTGCTTTTCATCGACGAAATCCACCGCTTCAACAAGGCGCAGCAGGACACGCTGCTCCACGCCATCGAGCAGGGCCTTATCGTGCTGATCGGCGCGACCACCGAAAATCCCTCCTTCGAGGTGAACCGGGCATTGCTCTCCCGGATGCAGGTCTACATCCTCCAGCCGCTCGGCGACGACGAGGTGCGGCGGGTCGTCGAACGCGCCATCGCGGACGATCCGGTGCTTTCCGCCGACGGAATCGAGGTGCGCGACATGGAGTTCCTGCTTGGTTACGCCGCCGGTGACGCCCGCAAGGCGCTCAACGCGCTCGAAGCCGCCGCATCGCTCGTGCCGCGCGGAACCACGCCGGTGGTGATCGACCGCAAGCTCTTCGAACAGGCGCTCCAGCACCGCGCGGCGGCGTACGACAAGGGGGGCGAGTCGCACTACGACACGGTGTCGGCCTTCATCAAATCGATGCGCGGCTCCGACCCCGACGCGGCGCTCTTCTGGATGGCCAAAATGATCGACGGCGGCGAAGACCCGAAGTTCATCGCCCGGCGCATGGTGATCTTCGCCAGCGAGGACATCGGCAACGCCGATCCCTACGCGCTGACGCTCGCCGTGTCGGTGTTCCACGCCGTCGAGCTGATCGGTATGCCCGAAGCGCGGATCAACCTCGCGCAGGGCGCGACCTACCTGGCCTCGTGCCCGAAGTCGAACGCGAGCTACGAGGGGATCGGCGCGGCCTTGTCGGAGGTCAAAAAGGGCGGTGCCTCCGCCGTGCCGCCGCTCTACCTGCGCAACGCCCCGACCGATCTGATGAAGGAGATCGGCTACGGCGAAGGCTACCGCTACCCGCACAACTACCCCGGCCACTTCGTCGATGAGCACTACTTCCCCGAACAGATGGAGCCAAAAGCCTACTACCGCCCCACCGGCGAAGGCCGCGAAAAATTCATCCGCGAGCGGCTGGAAAGTTTGTGGAAGGATCGCTATCGCGAATGATTGCAATGGATTGGGTTAGATGGTATATTTTTGAAGGATTCTCAAAAAACCTCGGCTTCCCGAATCTGAATTCCATGAGATGAGCGAGACGGAAAAAAGAAAAATGAGGGGCGGATGAGAACACAAAACCCCAGTAGTTAGCTGGGGTTATCAGTATTAAAATAAAAATGCAATTTTTATAGACTAGGGGGAAGCTTAAAATCAATGCCGTCCCCATGCTACTTTACCGTCTTTTGATCATCCGCGTCTTCAACTTTTTTGCCTAATTCAAGCTGAGATATAGCGTTTTCACTTCGAGTAGTATTTTTTGAAACTGCATCATTGAGAAGCTGCAAATTTTTGCTGGTGTTTTGATCTAGTCTTTGAATTTCAGCTTCAATTGCTTCCGAGTTTTTGGCTACTAATTGTGTACTAGCTTGGATATTTGAATAGATTCTCAACATTTCTTGACGATTTTTTTCAGCCTGCTTGCTATCAGATGACTCTTTGGCCAAGGTAACGAAGAAAATAATGAAGCCACTAAGTCCAACTCTGGTGGCGTACTTTACGATTTTGCCGGTAAATTCTGATGCCTTACGCCGTTGAACAGTCCCATTCACAAAACACTCTTTGAAATTTCGTATATAAAAAACTCTTATCCCCTGGAAGATACTTGGCTTTCCGTCCAAGCAGGTAACTTGCATATAGGCTAAGAACGTTTTCCAGTGTCGTTTGGACTCGCTTTTAAGTGTGGCTGGGTTTTTGACTACTCCAAGAAGGATAAAGTCTTCGTGAGGTCGGAAGTTCTCAGACGCTGCGGGATATAGGCAGCACAACACTTGCCCATCATCTGTTCGTTGATAGGACAGAGTAGCTCCATGCGCTGTTTCCAGTCTTTCTGTTGGTTGTTGGTTTTTACCAATAGTTGTTACTGAATCAAATGGTCGATTGCCGTAGAAAATTTCTACTTTCCTTTTGTTTAGTCCTCCATACCTCCCACCAGGACATATGCAAAAGGAGTACAAATCACCCAAATGCTTACATTCTGGTGTGGAATCAGCATAAGACTCAAATAGTTCTTTTGCGTCTCCGTAAAATTTATCGAAGGCAGCGTATCTCTTAGCACGATCTGTCATTCCCTTCTCATAGGCATCAAACATACCTTTGATGTTTGAGCTATTGGGATGCAAGGTGATTGCATTATTCAATTCTTCAAGCCGATTTGCATTTTTTTTGGTCATTTTTTATTTGTTTAAAATTGCTTTGTCGAGCTGGGAACTCACCATGAGTACAGTCGTGCTATGTGCCTTTATTAGCAATAGCGGCAAAGCAGCAAGAGAATACAAAAATTATTTCTCAAATGCAACAAAAAAATCGTTCTTAAGCAGTATTAAAAAGCATTATTTAAATTCATTTAAAATAAAATAACAAAATCAGGAGAAATTATTTTTTATACCGTTTTTAATCTCTGAGGGTCTAATTCCCCTAAGCTTGCTTCGGGAAGGTGTAGACAAAAGATGTTTTCATAGCCCGCAGCTTGCTACGGGGTAGTTGATTTTATTTAAAATGTAGCAATATCACCAATTAACGAACCTTATTTTGCTTTCTGTAGGTGACTTATCCTGCATCTTATGCTGAACCAGACTCTCAGTTGATAACAAATCAATAACTTTAAGTATAACAGAATTATGTTGCGGTCTTTTTGAACATTTAAGATGAGATGCGTTTTTGATGACTAGACGTAAAAATATAGTGCTTTACTGTAATCCAGATCATAGATATGATGATTGTAAGTGCCTTCTGAGACAACTTTGCCTCTTAATTGCACAGAAAGGAAGCCCGTGGTATATTTGAACCACGTCGAAACCATCAAATTGTCGCCATGAGCCTGCATCGATTGTTTGTCTCTTTTTCTCTTCTACTGCTGTTGGCATGGCCTCCCCTTGCCGAGGGCAAGTCCAAAGATAAACCCAACTCGCCTGCTGAAATGGCGCCGTCCGGCCAACAGCCGCTGGTTATCAGCCTTGACGATGCGGTTCGGATTGGGGAGCAGCATAACCGGGAGCTGGAGATTGCGCGGCTCGATAAGCGGATGGCGGGGCAGAAGGTTAGGGAGTCGTGGGCTGAGGTGCTGCCGCATCTCTCGTCGAACCTGACCTACACGCGCACGCTGAAGCCGTCGGTGCTGTTCCTGCCTTCAGGCATTTTCAGCGGCACGGGCGGTACGGGCGGCACGCAGGCAATCGAGATCAGTTCGGACAACTCATCCATCGCGTCGGTCAATCTCAGCCAGAACATCTTCAAGCTCTCGGCCTTCGCGGGTATCAAGGCCGCGTCGCTGGTGCGCAAGATCAGCGACCAGTCGTTCCGCCAGTCGAACGCCGAGGTGGTGACGTCGATCCGCCGCGCTTATTACGACGTCCTGATCGCCACAGAAAAGCGCAAGCTTGTCGAGCAGAGCATCTCCCGCTGGGAGGCGGCTCGCAAGGACACCAATGCGCTGTTCCGGCAGGGGGTGGCCGCCGATCTCGATACGCTCAAGGCGTGGCTCTCGGTCGAAAATCTCAGGCCCGACCTGATCCGCGCCCGGAACGGCGAGTCCATCGCGGCGACCAACCTGAAGCGGGTGATGGGCATCGATCAGGAGACGCCGCTCACTTTGTCGAGCACGCTCGCTTTCCACGAGATCGAGCTGCCGAAGGATGTGGCGGCGGCCTATGGCGAAGCGCTCGACAAGCGCCCGGATGTGCGGAGCCTCTCGCTCCAGGCTGAAGCCGAGAACGCGAAGGTGATGGCCGCCCGCTCCGAAGGGCTGCCGGTGTTGAGCGCCTTCGGGCAACTTGACGCGCAGACGCAGTTCAACGACGATACTTCGCTTCACTCCACCCGCTGGCCGGTTTCATCGACGGCGGGCTTGCAGCTCTCGGTGCCGATCTTCTCCGGTTTCGCCACGAGCGCCAAGATCGAGCAGGCAAAGATCGCGAGGCTGCAAACCCGCATCCGGTACGAAGATGTGAAGGCGCAGGCAAGAGCTGAGGTCGAGGTGCGCCTCTCGAACGTCATCGAAGCCCGCAAACGCATCGACGTGCAGCAGAAAACCATCGCCGTCGCCGAACGCAGCTACCGCATCACCATGCTCCGCCTGCGCGAAGGGATCGGCTCGCGCCTCGAACTCACCGACGCCGAGTTACAGCTCGACACCGCCAAAACCAACTACCTGCAAGCCGTTTACGACTACCTCGTCGCCACCGCCGAGCTGGAAAAATCGCTGGGAAGAATCGATCCAGCGGTCGAAGCGAAGATGTGAAGGGCTGGTTGATCGAAATCGATTTTGTCGAGACTGCCCCACGTTTAAAGCGGCATTTCATGGATGTTGTAGTGGCGACCCTCGCGGTCGCCCATCCCAATGACAGCACAGCCCTTCCCGCGCCAACCCACGAAAAAAAGACAGCCGCAAAGAGGGCAGCCGCGAGGGCTGCCCCTACGGAATATTCATAATCCATCGCCCATAATCCTATCCCTTCATCTTCACCGCGCGGACGATCATGCTCGACGCCTGTCGCGGGTCTCGTCCTTTGGCGAGCGAGCGGAGGGCGTTGGTCGTTGCCCGCGTGATTCCGCCGAAGCCGAATCGTTGTCCTTTCACGGCGCAATCCAGTTTTTCGCTGTACCACACGTTGTAGAGGGTGTCGGGAATCCATCTGCCGAATTCGAGTACCGAGAAACCGTGCTTTTCGAGCAGTTTCTGGAGCGTCTCCGGCGTGAAGTGGTAAAGGTGGCGCGGGGCGTCGAGGGCGATCCAGTTTGCGCCGTAGCTGCGGGCGTCGTCGCTCTGGAGGTTCGGTACGGCGATGAGGAGCTGGCCGCCGGGCTTGAGCAGCTCGCGGGTGCGCTCGAGCGATTCGTTGATGCGGTGCAGGTGTTCGAGGGCGTGCCAGAAGACGATCCGGTCGAATCGGCGCTCGAAGCTGGTTTCGTCCAGTCCAGACTCCGAAACGCTGCCGACTCCGGCGCTTCTCGCCCTCTCCGCCGCTTGCCGGTCGATCTCCACGCCGCAGAGGTTTTCCAGAGGGACGCCATAATCGCGGTGAATCCGCAGGAGCAGTCGGCCCGTTGAGCATCCAACTTCAAGCACTTGCGCCGAATCCGCCGGTTGGTCGATGCCTTTCATCACGACTCTCGCTTTTCCAACCAGAAGAAGATCGCTGATTGCAAGATAGGCTTTGTCGCGCAACGAGTTGGCGTGGGTTCGGTTCAGGAACGGGTCGTAAGCTTCGGCGGGGTAGTGCGTTGCCATTTCGTCCGCCGCGGGACGCGGGTTGAGCATGACGAGGCTGGAGGCGGTCGATTTCGCGAGTTGCCACGGTTGGCCCTGGAGGTTGAAGCGGTCTGGCGCTTGCATCAGCGGGATGAACTCCCTGCTTCCGGTGATTGGGCAGGGCGCGGTTTCCATCGCGCGGAACTACGGCTTTTCTTTCTGCTCGCTCTGGAGCTTCTGGATCGCTTCCCGGAGCTGGATGTAGGTTTTGCGCAGGTCGTTCGAGAGCACCTTGGTTTCGCCGAGCACCGGCATGAAGTTGGTATCGCCCTCCCAGCGGGGGACGATGTGGAAGTGGATGTGCTCGTCGATGCTGCCGCCCGCGACCCTGCCGAGATTCGCGCCGAAGTTGAAGCCGTGCGGTTTGATGGTCATCTTCAGCGCCTCCATGCAGAGGTTGGACATTTTGAATATCTCAGCCATCGTCTTCTCGTCCAGATCGCCGAACTCCGGCGTCTGCAAATAGGGGATGACCATCAGATGGCCGCAGTTGTACGGGTAGAGGTTCAGGATGGCGAAGCAGAATTCACCACGGCAGAGCACGTAGCGCTCTTCGTCCTGTTCGGGTGGAATGTCGGCGAAGACCGATTTGCCCTCTTCCGGCACGATGGGCTTTTCCTCCTTGAAGGTCTGCATGTAGACGTCGCGCCACGGTGAGTACATTCTTTGCATAGGGAATTTCTGCTAATCTTTTGCGCTATCCGGTTGCTGCGTTTGCCCCGGCTTGCCGGTACCGTGACGATTATGAGAGTTTCCGGGAATGCCGTGGAGGCAGGAAAAAGAGATGCTGTCGAAAGACCGGAATGCCGGTCGTGTACCAAAGGTGGGACTCGAACCCACACGAGCTTGCGCCCACTGGATTTTGAGTCCAGCGCGTCTACCAGTTCCGCCACTTTGGCATGATCAAATGAACAGTGCGAGAGAAGGGACTCGAACCCTTACGCCTCACGGCACTAGTTCCTAAGACTAGCGTGTATACCAATTTCACCACTCTCGCTATTCGGAGGGCTAATATACGTGGTTTTCCGATATTATAAAGATTTTGATCGAATTTTCCTGATTTTGTCCGAAGTCGGCGAAAAATACTGTTGGCGGTGATCCAGCTCGGGATCGAAATCGACAGCAGGGGAGTCGATCACGATTTCGATTTCGAAAGCGCCGAGAGATCGGTGACTTATATAGCGTTAACATGCGGCTTTGCGCTCTTTTTTTCGGTTTTTCGGGGAAAGGGTTATCTTCATTAGCGCCTGAAGTGCGCCATCTGGAAAAATCACGTTCACCCTTTCTGGTTCTCAATGCAGTTCGATACACGCCGGTTTGCCTCTTTGGTATCGTGGATCATCAGTCCTGTCGTCGTGGCGCCGGCAGTTTATCTCTGTATAGTTCAACATGGCTATTCAGCGAAGCCCCATCATATCGACTGGTTTTTCCTGCTGCTACTGTCGGCTACCATCGCGCCGATGTTTCTGATCCTCGGACTCAAAAAGATCGGAAAGGTCTCCGATTACAACATCACCTTCCGCGAGCAGCGATTTCTGCCGCTTCTGGTGCTGGTCGGCGTCAATCTGGTTGGCTACGAGTTGATGAAGCAGGTCGGCGCTCCACGGTTTCTCTCCGGTATTCTGCTTTTCAACGCGGTCAACACGGTGTTTATCCTGCTGGTGACGCTTCAGTGGAAGATCAGTATTCATCTCTTTTCACTCACTTCGTCGATTGCGCTTCTGGTTCTGTCCATCGGCGCTCCTGCGCTTGCGCTGCTTGCGTTCGTGCCGCTGCTGATGTGGTCGCGCGTCTATCTCAAGGCGCATAATTTCATGCAGACGCTGGTCGGCGGCCTGATCGGCTTTCTCCTGATGTACGGTGAATTCAAATGGTGGATGTCACTGTGAGCACAAGGCGTTACAGCGTGGTGCTGGTGACATATGGCGAGGTCGAGAAGCTGACCGTTCGCGCTCTTTGGCCGAGTTCGCGCAAGATCATCGAGGTGATCACCCGCAAGATCGTCAAGCTGCCGAAGCTGCTCATCTACATGATCGCCGATTACCGCTCGACGAGGCACTATATCGACTGGAAGCTGCATCGCTACCGTTCGCGTCTCGTGGAGATCAATCGCAAGCAGGCCCTCAGCGTCAAGGAGGCGCTCCGGCGCGATCCGCGAATCGCTCGAAAGGAATGCGAAATCGAGGTTGCCGACGCCTACTATTTCGTGCATCCGAGTCTCGAAGAGGTGCTCGAACGGTTCAGCAATCGCTCGGACGGCATTCTTGTCGTTCCGATGATTCCGGTCGAATCGGCCTTTTCCTGCGGCCCGGCGTGTCAGATGGCGATTGACCGCTTTGGCGAGGATCATCTCGGGATGCTGCGCGTGGCGCGTGGTTTCTGGAAGGATGAAGCGCTGCGCCGAATCTATCTCGATCACCTCTTCTCGTCGCTGTCGTCTGACTGGCAAGGATCGGCAAAGAGGGCGAAGCAGGGTCTCATACTGGTTATTCACGGCACCATCGTCAAGAACCGCAGAGGTGAAAAGCCCTCGGTGTTTACCGGTCTCGACGAGACAATGGAGTTTTTCCGGGTGATGCGCGACAAAATCATGGCTGATCCGCGCAATGTGTTTGGTGAGGTGAAGCTTGGATGCCTGAATCACAACAGGGGAGGGGAGTGGACGCACGAGACCGCCGAGCGGGCGCTCGAAGAGTTTGCCGCTGAAGGGTTCAGCTCGGTGGCGATGTTTCCGTTCGGCTATTTCGCCGACAACAGCGAGACCGATTACGAAGCCAAAAAACAGCTCGACAGCTCATCCTTCGCCCTGAAGCGCTATATTCCCTGCATCAACGATTCACCGGCTTTTGCCGAATGGCTCGCGTCGAGGATCACCGCCGAAATCGAGGTGCTCGACTTGCAGCGCGAAGCGTTCGGCAGGGGTAACTCCGGGAAATGAAATCATCACAAGAGAGTATGAATGCTATCATAGACGATCAGGAGAAGCCCGAAACGCTGTCGGAACGCGAGCTGAATTATCGGCAAGCGCTCGATTGCATTGATAATCAGGAGTATGACAAGGCGATCTCGCTTCTCGACGAACTTGCGGGGCCTGCGTGCCGTGATCCGAAGGTGCGTTACGCGCGCGCTGTGGCGCTGCTTTCCAACGGCGAGTACCGCCGCGCGGGCACCGATCTGGCCTTCACCATCGCGCTCGACCGCACGCAGCTTCAGGCCTACCGGCATCTCGGTTTCGTGTTGCTGACGATGGGCAAGGAGGAGTCGGCCATCGAGGTGCTCGAAGAGGCGTTGCGTCGCGATCCCCGTTTCGTGGAGGCGTGGTGCGTGCTGGCCGATGTCCACATGGATCTTGGCGAGCACGACAAGGCGCTCAATGCGCTCGACAAAGCACTTTCGCTTCAGCCCGGCAATGCCGAGGTGCACTGCAAGCTCGCCATGTATTATATGTCGCGCGGCGACATGCGCGGCCTCAGGGCGGAGTACGAGGTGCTCAGGGAGCTGGAGCCTGCCGTCGCAGCCCAGATCGCCGAGCTGCTTCCCTGATCTATCGTATACTTTAATATGTCAGCGGCGTGAATCCATCTCAAAACCACACATTACGATGAAACTCTTTCCTGACGAGCAGACAAAAAAACGGTTCATGAAAAACGGGCTGCCGGTCATTTTCGGCGTTGCCTGGACGCCCATCATCTGGATGCTTCTGGTCTCGATTGCCGGGCCGCTGATGCAGCGCTTTCTCCATGCCTGGCAGCCGGTTGTCATCTCTCTCGCGCTTGTGACCCTGCTGGTCATGGTTGCGCTGATCCGGCTCTTCAAAATGGCAGGTTCAAGAATTTTTGAAAAAAGCGAATGAGCTGTAATAAATTCACGATTGTTATTGCTTTGGCATTAAAAAATTCGACCCCCCTTTTTTCGATCCCGCCTTCGACGCTGATAAAAACCGCTTTTTATCTGTAGATTGAGAAGATTTTTTTTATATTGGCGGCACTTGATTCGGAGGCTCTCTGAGCCTGTCTGAGAAGGGGGCAAGTCACTCTCTTTACTTAAAATGTCAAACAAGAGAAGATGGATCAGACATTAACCGGTTTTGGCACCGTATTTGTGTTTCTCGTGCTTGGTATCGTCTTCGTCGCAGGTGGCTACCTGACGGCGAGAATGCTTCGCCCGAGCAGGCCCAATCCCGAAAAGAACTCCACCTACGAGTGCGGCGAGCCGGCGGTGGGAAGCGCCTGGGTCAAGTTCAACATCCGCTTTTATGTCGTCGCCCTTATCTTCATCATTTTCGACGTCGAAGTCGTCTTTCTCTATCCCTGGGCAACCGTTTTCAAGCAGCTCGGTAATTTCGCGCTGGTCGAGGTGCTGATTTTTGCGGGCATCCTCGTGCTCGGTCTTGTCTATGCCTGGGTCAAGGGCGATCTCGACTGGGTGCGTCCGACTCCGAATATTCCGAAAATGCCGGAAATGCCGAAACGTCGCACGGGAAGGGCGAACGGATAATCTTTCAATCATCATCGATTTTACGCTATGGGTTTGCTTGACGCCAGGGTATCGAACCGCAATGTGCTGGTGACTTCGGTTGACAATGTGATGAACTGGGCTCGCCTTTCATCGCTCTGGCCGATGGGTTTCGGTCTGGCTTGCTGCGCTATCGAGATGATGGCCACCAACGCATCGAACTACGATCTCGAACGCTTCGGCATCTTTCCGCGCTCCTCGCCCCGCCAGTCCGACCTCATGATCGTTGCCGGTACGGTGACCATGAAGATGGCCGAAAGGGTGATCACGCTCTACGAGCAGATGCCCGAGCCGCGTTACGTGCTTTCGATGGGAAGCTGCTCGAACTGCGGCGGCCCTTACTGGCAGCACGGCTACCATGTGCTCAAGGGCGTTGACCGCGTCATTCCTGTCGATGTTTACGTGCCCGGATGCCCTCCGCGTCCCGAGGCGCTGATCGGCGGCCTGATGAAGGTTCAGGAGCTGATCCGCATGGAAGGTCTTGGTATTTCGCGTGAAGAGGCGCTGAAAAAGCTGGCCGACAAAAGCGTCGATCCGCAGCAGGTGATCGACCAGACCCGCAAGGCGGCAACGGCATAACCACTATTATCTATTTATAGTCAAGGGAATGGAAGAAGCAGCAAACCAGATGTCACCG
>JAAXXD010000134.1 GCA_013334655.1 Chlorobaculum sp.
ACACTTCGGTGCGGGCGTTGAAGCCGTAGTCACCTTCAGCGTTCTTCACCTTTTCGAGAACGACGGCGCCGTCGGTCGTGCCGGTGTTGGCCACGATCTGGCGGAGCGGCTCTTCAAGCGCACGGCGAACGATTTCGATACCGGTCTTCTGGTCTTCGTTGTCGGCAAGCGCGTTGGCAAGGCCCTTGGCTGCGCGGATGAGCGCGACGCCACCGCCAACCACGATGCCTTCCTGAACGGCTGCGCGGGTTGCGTGCAGCGCATCCTCGACGCGGGCTTTCTTCTCTTTCATCTCGACTTCGGTCGATGCGCCGATGTTGAGCACGGCCACGCCGCCGGAGAGCTTGGCCAGGCGCTCCTGGAGCTTCTCGGTGTCGTACTCGGAGGTCGATTTGTCGATCTGACCCTTGATCTCGGCGATACGAGCCTTGATCTCCTCCTGCTTGCCGCGGCCTTCGACGATGGTGGTGTTGTCCTTGTCGATGGTGATACGAACAGCCTGGCCGAGGTAAGAGAGGGTGGCGTTTTCGAGCTTGTAGCCCTTCTCTTCGGAGATGACGGTGCCACCGGTGAGGATGGAAATGTCCTCAAGCATGGCCTTGCGGCGATCACCAAAGCCGGGAGCCTTGACGGCGGCGACTTTCAGTGTGCCACGGAGCTTGTTGACCACGAGGGTAGCCAGCGCTTCGCCCTCGATGTCCTCGGAGATGATGAGCAGCGGACGGCCAGACTGGGCGGCTTTTTCGAGGATCGGAAGCAGCTCTTTCATGTTGCTGATCTTCTTGTCGTAGATCAGGATGAGCGCTTCGTCAAGCTCGGCTTCCATGGTCTCGGGGTTGGTCACGAAGTAGGGAGAGAGGTAGCCGCGGTCGAACTGCATACCTTCGACAACCTTCAGTTCGGTCTCCATGCCCTTGGCCTCTTCGACGGTGATGACGCCGTCTTTGCCGACTTTGTCCATCGCGTCGGCGATCAGCTCGCCAATTTCAGGATCGTTGTTGGCCGAGATGGTGCCAACCTGGGCGATCTCTTTCTTGCTGGAGATGCTGCGGCTGATGCTGCGCAGCTCGGCGATCACCTCTTTCACGGCGCGGTCGATGCCACGCTTCAGGTCGATCGGACGAGCACCGGCGGTGACGTTCTTCAGACCTTCGCGGTAGATAGCCTGCGCGAGCACGGTTGCGGTGGTGGTGCCGTCGCCAGCGACATCGCTGGTCTTGGAGGCGACTTCGCGAACCATCTGTGCGCCCATGTTCTCGACCGGATCGACAAGCTCGATCTCTTTTGCGACGGTTACGCCGTCTTTGGTGGAGGTCGGAGCGCCGAATTTTTTGTCGATGAGCACGTTGCGACCGGCTGGGCCGAGCGTGACTTTGACGGCATTGGCGAGTTTATCAACGCCGACCTTGAGTTTGGTCCGGGCCTCGGCGTCAAAGAGAATATCTTTAGCAGTCATTGTAAAGCGTTCCTCCTTAAGGATTTTTTAAAAACTGTTGTGAATTGATCAGCCAAGAATCGCGAAGATATCGGACTCACGCATGATGAGGTAGTCCTCGCCTTCGACGTGAACTTCGGTGCCGGAGTATTTGCCGTAGAGCACTTTGTCACCGGCTTTCACCTGCATCTGGACAAGCTGGCCATTGTCCGCCACTTTGCCTTCGCCGACGGCGACAACCTCGCCATACTGCGGCTTTTCCTTGCCGGTGTCGGGAATGTAGAGGCCGCCCTTGGTTTTCTCCTCAGCCGGCGCGGGCTTAACAATAACTCGATCAGCTAATGGTTTCAAGTTCATTGTCTTCTTTCTCGTTTGAATTGGTTAATGGATCGATTGTAATCTGTAAAAGTCAGAAACAGCCTGATTACGAAGTTCAGGCGGCATTAGCACTCAACAGAGGAGAGTGCTAACACGGGGATTATTATAAAAAAAAGATTTTCAGGTCGCAAATATTTTTTTATCGTAAGGCGCTGCAACACCATGAAACCAGATTCGCTGTTATGAGCACAGATGATCGCAACAGAAGAGCGCCCGAAGCGCTCCGCGCCATAGGCAAGGTGACGCTCGAAAAGCTGGAGAGCCTCGCCTCGAAGATCATGGACGACGTCGCCACGGAAGCCGACCGGCTCAACCACGAGATGCTGGGCGAGATTGTGGCGCTCGCCATGAACCGCGTGTCGGTGACGCAGAACGAATCGGCGGTCGAGCAGGGCGCTAGCGCCTGGACAGAGCGCACCGCCTCGCACTACCCCCACATCCGCCTCCACGGCGGCGCACTCGAAGACGATCCGGTGAAAATGAGGATTTAGGTGATTGGGGGAGTTCTTCTTTCTTCGCGGTTTTTGCATTATAGGTCATATAAGTCTTATAAGTCCTATATGACCTATTACCGCTAAGCTGTTTCCAGCCTGCAAGTGCCTCCCCGAGAGTCTTCTTACCGTCGTGCTTTCAGGCGGCTGCAGTGAACACCGTATACCTCCTGTTAATTTTCGGAACTCATCTTCTCAAGTCGCTCCATATATATTGTTAATAATATTGTACAGAAACCTTGAGAAATAAGATTTATTCTCAGTAAACTCTGGTAGTTTATCGAGAGACATTCATTGCATCATTTTTTCCTGCCGCCATTACTCGAGCTTCATCAGTAACCTTGCGTCTTTCATCTCTGTCCATTTTGAGGTAACGAGGTAAAATAATACCGGGTATTATGAAACAGGGAACAGGAGACCTTGAAAACAGGTACGGCATAGCAACTCCTCTTCGCCATTACGGCCTTTTCCAGTGCCTGCATGAGCTGTTCCGAAAACAGGCCGTTCTCCATCCCGACCACCCTGCGGTTCTTGACGGCGCTGGAACCCTGACCTACCGGGAGCTGAATGACGCGGCTGATCGTGTTGCCATCGCGGTTATACAGAAAGGCATCGAACCCGGCTCGTTTATCGGTTTGTGCGCCAGCCGTTCCTCCCGTGCTGTTTCGGGACTGCTCGGCATTCTCAAGGCTGGATGCGCCTGGGTGCCGCTCGACGCGGGCT
>JAAXXD010000073.1 GCA_013334655.1 Chlorobaculum sp.
TCAACTGCCTTTATGCGAAGCAGTTTCTGTTGATCCGTTGTATATGATCGTGCATCATTCTTTTTCATAATTGCCAATATAGCAATTATAAATCAAATGTCACCTATTTGAGTGCCGGATTAGTAACTAAAAAAACCGTTAAAATGAGAGTTATGCTTTGTGGGGCAAACGATTTAAACAATCTACTTCCCATGTTTGAAAAAGTGGCTAATGAAATGGGTTTCACGCCTTTTAACTATTTAAGCGGAAATATCTATTACCATAACTATGGACAAAATAGATGGGTTGACAATTCCAAGTCCACAGTCAACGATGTAGATATACTTGTTTTCGTCATTAATGAAAGTCATGGAGAAATCACTTGGAAAACGGAATATAATGAAGCAATTACTACCGGGAAAAATTTTATCGTTATGTGCTTAAGAGAAACATATGAACATTACAGATATATTAAAAATAAATTTATAAAAATACCAGATGAATTACCAGAAAACGACAAACTCATCTTTAAGCAGATTGATTTTCTGGAGTCAATGCATCAAACAACTGTTGTTCCATTTGAATTAAGAGATTTCGAGTGGAAACTTAAAGAACAAATATTAACATTACTTAGATTTGGATTATCACTTTCAGAAAGAAATAATAAAAAATCGACCTTCCTCCCTGTACTCAAGTCTTCTATTTATAAAAGCCAAATTGATAAATACAAGAACCCTCTATATGAGAGTATAGCAAGAGAAATTCTGTTCGATATTTTTGAGGCGAAAGAGTTGAGAAAAAGAACTCTAGATTATTTTGCTATCACAAAATCGCTTACTGATGACGAAATAATTTCACTTTTCAGTGATGTTGAAGATGGCATATGCAGAAAAGCCATGGTAGTTCTTGGTACTCTTTTAGGAGAAAATCATAATGTTGGAGCAATTTTTGCGGCTGCCATAGAAAGCAGTTCTGAAAATGATGTAGGATTTGTCAGAAGGTTAATTGCGTCCTGCTTTGATATATCAATTCCTTTATCGATCAGGCACTTGCCTGGGTTATTTCCTTGTCAAGATATAGGCACCCCAAGACGAATTATTAATCAAATATCACACAGAATTAGCGAAATTAGAAAACTTATCTCTTCTTCGGTCCTCAGCAAGGAGGAGGTTATCAATTTAATAAATTTGTGCCTTAACTATAAATCGGAACAAGGCTGGAAAGATCTAGGCAATTCTATTATTACTGATCTTAAAGAAACAGTCACTTAAATGCAAATTAACCTATCAACCAAGAGTCATGATCTTCGAACGAAAATCATAGGTAACTAAAATTCCTACCAGATGCAACGAGGTTTTGATTTCATAGCCATCTAAATCAAGTCGTTTGATGCTTCGTAGAGATGTTGCCCACGCTTTGATTCCAAGCACCTGTAAAAAAGAAAGGGCGGCCACAAGAACCGCCCCTTACAATAAAATTCACGCCCAGCGCCAATCCTCACAAATTCCCCACCAGCAGCTCGGCGATCTGTACGGCGTTTGTTGCGGCGCCTTTGCGGAGGTTGTCGGCGACGACCCAGAGGTTCAGGGTGCGCGGGTGCCAGTAGTCCGGGCGGAGGCGGCCCACGAACACCTCGTCGCGCTCGTAGGAGGTCATCGGCATCGGGTAGAGGCTGGCCGACGGATCATCCTGCATGACGATGCCGGGCAATCCGGCGAGCAGGGCGCGCACCTCCTCGATGTCGAAATCGCTCTTCAGCTCGATGTTCAGCGATTCGCCGTGACCGCCGTACACCGGGATGCGTACCGTGGTCGGCGAGACCTGGATGGTGTCGTCGACCATGATCTTCTTGGTCTCGTTGACCATCTTCATCTCCTCCTTCGTGTAGCCGTTGTCGGTGAAGGCGTCGATCTGCGGCACGGCGTTGAAGGCGATCTGGTGGAAGTGGGTAAACTCCTCCGGGATGTCGCCCGCCAGCTCGCTTTCGAGCGCGTCGCGCCCGGCCTTGCCTTTGCCGGTCACCGACTGGTAGGTCGAGACCACCACGCGGCTGATGCCGTAGGCTTCGTAGAGCGGCTTGAGGGCCACCACCATCTGGATCGTCGAGCAGTTCGGGTGGCGATGATCGGGGCCTAAAGGTGTTCTGTGTCATTCATTATTTTCATATCCTGATGGCCGCTTGCTTCAGGCTATGGCTTTTCGGAATACGAAAGGATATAGTCCAGACCGACGTAAACACTCTCTGCAGAACGATTCAAGGTTAATTGTGCAAGAATCTTTGCAAGCGGATGCATTTTGCCGAGAAATGTCCGATTTCTTGACAGATACTCATGAAGAGGTTTATAGACATCGTCACGGATGGATTTGATATCAATATGGACAAATCCGGCTTTGGAGAGCTTGTTAGTATAGGATGGGATTAAATAGTAATTTTCTTGCGGAATATTGAATTTTCCTGCCACAAGGTTCCATGAAAGCCATTGCTCTATTCGGCGGAAGGGGTTGCCGGAGTTTGTTGTTGGCAAAATGTCCGCTGTCACAAGCCTTCCGCCTCGACGCAAAACGCGGAACGCTTCTTTGAAAAAATTCTCACGAGTTCTGTAGTGGAAAGCACTTTCCACGGAAACAACCAGATCAATGGATTCATTTTCAATGGGCATCTCTGTTGCCGAACCTTCTCTTAAATCGATTGACTTCTTGAGTCCCGCATCGGCAACATTTATCCGGGCGCGTTCAACCTGAGATTTCGTAATGTTCAGCCCGATGATTTTTTCGGGTTTCATGTTCCGGGTCCACAGGATGTCCTGATCGCCAAAACCATACCCGCAATCCAATACGGTGTCGCCTGGCCCCATGCCGCCTCTTTTCGCCACCAGAAGCGCAAGCGCTTCACTGGCTTCATCAATGGTATTCGCATCCCGCCAATAGCCAAGATTCAGATAAAGCGCATTCTCAGGTGCGAATCAAATCATAGACTTCTGTAGTCTTCAGCCCGTGGAATGGATTGAAAAGCCAGTTCAGATATCCAAAAAAACGATCTATCGTGTTGTCTGACATGGTCATCATTTGTTTTTCGCTGAAGATGCCCGAATCATGTTCACCGTCCGTCGATGAGCATCTTAACCTCTGAATGCGCCTGGAGGTTCGGGTGCAGATCGTTTTTTCAATCAGAGCGAGTCGCGGTTTCCACGAAAAAGAGTCAATCTCATAAAAAATCATACCCCGTTTGACCCCCGTGGTGGTTGAACGGGGTTACTTGTTTGCGCGAGATTTCCATCGATGTTGCTTGATAACCCTTGATTCGACACGATGGAACCGTTGCAAACACGATCTGTATCGCCCGATGATCGGCTGATGGCGGCGATACGGATTATCGTCCGGCAAGAGCTGGCTACCGTCCTGACATCCGCCGAACCGAAAGACCGCCTCCTGACCGTTGCCGGGCTGCGACCTTTCTGCGGCTTGCCGTGCCCACCATTTACAGCCTCGTCCAGCGCAACCAGATTCACTGCTATCAAAAAGACCAAGCGGCTCTACTTCTCCGAGCGCAAGCTGATTGAGTGGCTTGAAAAGGGGAGAATGACGGCCCGGCGTCCATCGAACAGGCTGTCGATACCTGGCTCACCCTTCGTAAATCCAGCCGGAATAGACTGATGTGGAGCCCACTCCGCCATAAAATATTTGCATCTGACGGCGCTATTCCTGAGATTGTGCTTGAAGGTTTTTCTTCTTCGTCACGCCGAGCCTAACCAGTCACCGATGGGCAATGAAATAGCAAAAACCGAGTTCAGCGCGGAGGAATTTCGGCAGTTTCAGCAGAATCTGAGGCAGGAGACCCGGATTCTGATGGAGTGGTTTTCCTCGGACGGGTTCGAGAAACGTCAGATGATGTGCGGCTTCGAACTCGAAGGGTGGCTCGTGGACGGCGATTTCAATCCGACGCCACGCAACGATGAGTTCCTCGCGCGGGTCAACAGTCCGCTTGTCGTGGCGGAGTTGTCGAAATACAACTTCGAACTCAACGTGCCGCCCCATCCGCTGAATCGCGAGCTTCCGGAGTTCCTGCGAACGCAGCTTTCGACGCTGCTTGCGAGCTGCTCCAGCCATGCCCGCGAGATGGGGTGTCAGACGCTCTTCACCGGCATTCTGCCAACCTTGCAGGACAGGATGCTTACGCTCGGCAACATGTCGTCGATGCAGCGGTTTCATGCGCTGAACCGCGAAATTTTTCGGCTGAGAGCGCTGAATCCACTCAAAATTCACATCGAAGGTTCAAAAGAGCTGCTTGAAGTGGTGCATCACGATGTCATGGCCGAAGCGGCGACCACCTCGTTGCAGATTCACTTTCAGGTGCCGCTAAACCGCGCCGCCGCGTACTACAACGTCGCGCATGTGCTCTCGGCGCCGATGGCCGCGCTCTCGGCCAACTCGCCCTTTCTCTTCGGTCGTGAGCTGTGGGACGAGACGCGCATCCCGCTCTTCGAGCAGGCGGTGAACACTCCGGCATTCGTGGATCTCTCCGGCAGGCCGGTGTCGCGCGTCACCTTTGGGCGCGATTATGTGCGCGAGTCGCTGAAGGAGGTGTTCCTCGAAAATCTCGACGGCTTTCCGGTGCTGCTGCCGGTGCTCTTCGACCAAGATCCCGCCATGATGCACCATCTTCGGCTGCACAACGGCACCATCTGGCGCTGGAACCGGCCACTGATTGGCTTTGGAGACGATGGCCGCCCGCACCTTCGCATCGAGCACCGCGTCCCGGCGGCGGGGCCGTCTATCCCGGACATCGTGGCAAACATCCTTTTTTTCTACGGCGCGATGCTCTACTTGCAACCTGAGGTGCCGCAATCGTCCATATCGTTCGAACA
Source organism: Chlorobaculum sp. (assembly GCA_013334655.1). Taxonomy (GTDB): domain Bacteria; phylum Bacteroidota; class Chlorobiia; order Chlorobiales; family Chlorobiaceae; genus Chlorobaculum. The sequence goes on from JAAXXD010000073.1 coordinate 4,845, forward strand.
GGCGCGGACGAATTTTTACGCCGCCGCCCGCTCGGGCCTCGACGCAGTGGTCAGGTGGAGTTCGGGAAGCTCGATGCCGATAGAGACGCTCATTTTGCAGCACCTGATTCCCGGCGCGATTCTGGCGCTGGCTGAAATCGGATTCGACAGCGGCGACTTGCGGCACTACCTCGTCGAGGTGCTTGCCGAGCGTGTGGCGACGCGGCGCAACGGTGCATGGTGGCAGAAGGCCTTCATCAAAAAGCACGGCCCCGATTTCCGGGCGCTGACACAGGCCTGCCTCGAAAACCAGAGCCGCAACATTCCCGTTCACGAATGGAGCCTCTGAACGACTATCCCGTCCCGGCGCTGCATCGCTTCAAGCGCCTGCCCGACGGCTTTATCGACGCGCCGGTCGAGCGGCTCGGCGCAATCCTGCCCGGCCCGGCGCTGATCCGCATCGAGGGCGAGCCGGGGCCGCCGCTCTTCGTCTCGATCCTCCTGCACGGAAACGAGACCACCGGTTTCGACGCGATGCAGCGGCTTCTCGCGGGATACGATGCGCCCCACCGATTGCTGCCGAGGCCGATGCTGCTTTTCGTGGGCAACGTCGCCGCCGCCGTGCAGGGGTTGCGCAAGCTCGACGGGCAGGCCGATTACAACCGCATCTGGCACGACGAGCGCTACCCGGAGCACCGGCTGGCGCGGGAGGTGCTGGCGGAGGTCGCCAAAGCCGCGCCGCTCGCCGCCATCGACCTGCACAACAACACCGGCAAAAACCCGCACTACGGCTGTGTCAACCGCCTCGACGACGCCACGCTCAGCCTCGCGCGGCGTTTCAGCCGAACCATTGTCTGGTTCACCGAGCCGCACGAGGTGATCTCGATCGCGCTGTCGCGCATCTGCCCCTCCGTGACGCTCGAATGCGGCGTGTCGGGCAACGCCGCCGGAACGAGCCATGTGGAGAACTATCTCCTCCACTGCCTCGAACTCTCCGCCGAAGCGCTTCTCACGCCGCCCCCGAACTACCTCAACGACCTGTTTCACACCACGGCGCGGATCATCGTGCCCGAAGGCCGCCGTGTGGAGTTCGGCGCTTGTTTGGACAGCGCGGACATCTGCCTGCGCGACGACCTCGAAACCCTCAACTTCGAGCGGGTGCCCGAAGGCGCGGAGCTGGGGCGTTATCGCGACGACGTGTCGCCGCTTGTGGTGATCGACAACGAGGAGCGCGACGTCACCGACAGATACCTCAGCTTCAGCGATCAGCGGATTCTGACGAAGCTGCCAGTCGTGCCCTCGATGTTCACCCGCGACGTGCGCGTCATCATGCAGGACTGCCTCGGCTACATCATGGAGCCGTATGAGGTAAAGCGTGATTCCCGAGATTAACTATGTATGCTGATAAAGCTGGTTGCCGCTACGGTGAAGGAGTGAAAGGACTTCAGGGACGGCAAGGACAACAGGGTGAAAAGATGGATGACACTGCGTAGCTGCGCTCTTTCATTCATCATTCGCGCGAAGCGCCATCCCCGCCATCAGAATTCCCGCTGAGACCGAGGCGTTGAGGGATTCCACGGCGGGGCGAGCGCCTGCGTGGGGGATCAGCAATTTGCGGTTGGCGAGGGCGAGGATTTCGGCGCTGATGCCGTTGGCTTCGTTGCCGATGACGAGCGCCCGGCGGGCGGGCCATTCCGGGACGTCGCGGTAGTCGTGGCCGCCGAGCGCCGCCGCCGCTACCGTGAAGCCTTCGCTTTGCAAGCGCCGTAACGTTTTGGCGAGGTCGGGGGTCGTATCGATCCTGAGCGCGAAGATGCTGCCCGCGCTCGACCTGACCGCCTTGGCGTTGAAGGGGTCCGCTGTGCCCCGCCCGCAGATGACCGCCTCCGCGCCGAACCACGCCGCCGTGCGGATGATTGTGCCGACATTGCCCGGATCCTGCACGTCGTCGAGCGCCACGACGAATGAGCGGGCCGATGCGGGGCGAAACTCTCCGCCAGTAGGCTTGCGGAACGCGGCGCACACGCCCTGCGGCGAGGTGGTCTGCGCGAGCCGCCGGAAATCGTCCGCGCCTGCGAGCCACGCCTTTCCTCGGAAACGCTCCAGCCCTTCGAGCTGTTCCGCCGCCTTTTCGTCAATCACGAGCGCGTGGAGCATCGAAAGATCGGGCAAGCTCTGGAGCAGCTCCGTCACCGTGCGCAACCCCTCGGCCAGAAACAGCCCCTCGCTGTCGCGATGCTTCTTCTGCCCGAGCCGCGACAGACGTCCAAGCATCGCCCTGCTCAGCGGCGGAAATGAGTCATGCCTCATCGCCCGCCCGCCGTCCGGTTGAAGCGGTGCATCACCGCTTTGGGATCGTGCACGAAATCGGTCGGCGGCGTGGAGGGCATCGCGGAGAGGCCGTCGGCATCGAGATCGACCGCGAAGTTGCCCGCCTCATCCTCGTCGGCGCAGACATCCGCTTCGGTCATGCAGCGCTTGATGTAGTCGTCGAACGACTCCTTGTCGATGGATACCGAAAGCGCGGGCGCTTCGTCGCGGCTCGCCACGCTTTGTGCCGAGACCATCTCGACCACAACGGCCAACGCTCGCGAGCGAGTCACTCCGCTCATGCCCGCTTTGCGCGCCATCGATGCAAATGCGGAGTCATCCATCGACTCGATGGTCTCGCGCAGTTTGACGACGCCTCCAACCATGCCCGCGTAGGCGATGACGGCAGATTTCAGCTCCTCGTCGCCGGGAGTTCGCTCCGCCGGAGTCGCGGATGGCCTGGAGGCCACCAGCTTGCCGCTCCGATGGCCACGTCCGAGAAACTCGTCATCGATTCCGTAGGCCTCTAAGCGCTTACCCATGACACTGTCCTGCTTTGCCCGCACCCGCCGGTCAGAGACGCTCTCGATCTCCTCCCGCCGCCCCTCCATCAGGGTGCGCAGGGCGAACAGAAGGCCGACAAGGCCCGCGTAGAGCGACAGAAAAAGGAGCATCGTGCGTGCGTCCAGACCCGCCAGCGCGGCAAAGGTTTCAGCGGCGCAGAGGGCGATGGAGAGTCCGGCGAGCACTCCGGCGGCGAGGCGTTGGTTCATATCGTCAAATCAGATGTTATATTTTGACCACTAAAGTAACGAATAATTCGCTTTTCGCCCCGCCATGCACACCAAGCCTGAACTGATCTCTCCCGCCGGTGACTGGACGTCGATGCGCGTCGCTCTCCAGGCTGGAGCCGACGCTGTCTATTTCGGAGCCGAAGGCTTCAACATGCGCGCTGCGAGCAAGAGCTTCACGCCCGCGGAGTTCGGCGGCATCGCGCGGCTCTGCCGCCGCCACGGCGCGAAGGCGTACCTCGCGCTGAACTCGGTGATCTACGACGCCGAACTCTCGGAGATCGACCGCACGGTCGCCGCCGCCAAAGCCGCCGGACTCGATGCGGTGATCTGCTGGGATCTGGCCGTCGTCGAGGCGTGCCGACGCCACCAGATGCCGTTTCACCTCTCGACGCAGGCATCGGTGAGCAACTTCGAGTCGCTCCGATTCTACGCTTCGCTTGGCGCACGGATGATCGTGCTCGCCCGCGAACTCACGCTCGAACAGGCGGCGACGATCACGAAACGCATCGCGGCTGAAAAGCTGCCGGTCACGGTCGAGAGCTTCGTGCACGGCGCGATGTGCGTGGCGGTCTCGGGGCGCTGCTTCCTCTCGCAGGAGCTGTTCGGACGCTCGGCCAATCGCGGCGAGTGCGTGCAGCCCTGCCGCCGCTCGTACCGCATCTCGGAGGCCGAGGAGGGGTTCGAGCTTGAACTCGGCTCGGACTACGTGATGAGTCCGAAAGACCTCTGCGCCATCGGCTTTCTCGACCAGTTGATCGACGGGGGCATCGGCGCGTTCAAGATCGAGGGGCGCAACCGCAGCCCGGAGTATGTCGCCATCACCACGGCCATCTATCGCAAGGCGATTGACTTCATCGCCGAACATCGCAACGACGCGGATTTCGCCGTGGCCTACCGGAAGCTCGCCGCGAAATTTGAAAAGGAGCTGAAAAAGGTCTACAACCGGGGCTTTTCAGCGGGATTTTATTTCGGCAAACCGGCGGACGAATGGGCGCGGCATTCGGGATCGTTGGCGACCGAAACGAAAAACTACGTCGGCATCGTGCGCAAATACTTCCCGAAGGCAGGCGTGGCCGAAGTGCTGGTGCACGGCCCGGGCGTAAATGCCGGAGCGACGCTCTCGATTCAGGGGCCAGCGACGGGCCTCGTCACCGTCGAGAATGCCGACCTCTTCCTCGATGGCGTGCCTGCGGAAAAAATCGCCCAGGGCGAGGTGTTCTCGGTCAAGAGCGACCGGGTCAGAAAAAATGACAAAGTGTACGAATTGGTAAAAAAGTAACACGTTCCGGCTTTCGAGTCGCCTCCTTTTGCGTACATTTGTAAATATGATACCTATACTGTTCTGAGAACTGATCATCTGAATCATGGCTGCTTCCCTGAGTTTTCAGGGCAAGCGTTATTTGGACGATTATCTGGAGAGCGGAAAGCTTCGGTATGGAATTTCTCCAGATGAGCGTGACGAGCGTTTCGAGCGCGTGGCGGCGGGAGCGACGCTGCGACCGAATCGCGCAACAGGTTAATGGAGAAACCTATGATCTATAAGGTCATCTCGAAACCGGAGTTCAGGGCGTTCGTCGATGCCCTGGTCAGCGCAAACACATCGTACGGGCCCCGCCAGGTCGATACCGACCGCAACGGCGATCCGGTCTATCAGTTCATGCCAGTCACCTCTGCCGCAGAGATCGCTTTCGACTACACAGTCACCACCTCGTCGGCCAAGCACCTCCTGATGCCGTTTCGCGGCGAGCTTTCCCGCTTCAGCTTCGGCAACGGAGGAGACTGGAAGCAGCAGGTCGATTACGAAGCGCAGCCCATCGTGCTCATTGGCCTGCGTCCGTGCGACATCAGCGCCATCAACATCCTCGACGAGGTGATGCTCAAGGGGCCGTATCCGTCGCCCTACTACCTGGCCCGCCGGAAAAACACCTTCATCATCGGCATGGATCATCTCCCCCTGCCGGACTGCTTCTGCAAATCGATGAACCGGCATACGGTCAACCACGGCTTCAGCCTCTTCTGCTCGGATATCGGTGATCGCTACTACCTGTCGATCAACTCGGCCAAAGCCTTTTCATGCCTCAAAGAGTTCCGGCTCGACGATCCGACGGACGAAGACAACTGCCTGCTCATCGAGCGCCGCAAGCTCATCAAGCACAGCTTTGAAACCAACATCGAGGTCTCGGGACTCCCAGTCTTTCTCGACATCGAGTTCGACTCGCCAATCTGGCAGAAATGGGGCGACAAGTGCCTGAGCTGCGGCAGTTGCGCCATGGTCTGCCCGACCTGTTACTGTTACAGCGTCGAGGAGCGATTCGATCTCGACCTCAAAGGCTCGAAGCGCGAGAGCCACCTCTACTCCTGCAACCTGGTGGACTTCGCGCAGGTGGCGGGAGGGCACAACTTCCGGCCACGGAGCGGCGACCGCCTCAAGTACCGCTACTATCATCACTACCGCGGATTCGCGGCCAACGACAACCAGCAGATCTGCGTGGGTTGCAACCGGTGCGGGCGTGCCTGCCTCGCCAGCATCAACCCGAAAGATGTCATCAACGACCTCAGACTGGAGCGTGAATCATGCCCGACATGCGTTTCAATATCCCCGGACAAAGCCTGAACCGGGAGCCGTTTATAGACAAGATCCCGGACTTCCAGAAGAAGTGCGAGGTCATGATCACCGACCGGGGGTACAAGTGTAAAATCACCAATATCGTCCCCCTGACTTCGCAGGAGAAGCTGTTTCTCTTGCGCATCGTCGATCCGATGGAGCGCGTGCTCTTCACCTTCAGGCCCGGCCAGTTTCTGATGCTCGAAGTGCCCGGCTACGGCGAAGCGCCGATCTCGATCTCCAGCTCGTCAAGCAACCAGGAGTTCATCGAACTCTGCATCCGCAAAGCCGGTCACGTCACCTCGGCGATGTTTGAAGCAAAGCAGGGCGCGATGGTCTCCATCCGGGGGCCGTTCGGCACCTCGTTCCCGATGGAGGCGATGCGCGGCCACAACGTGCTCATGGTTGCCGGCGGACTCGGCATCGCGCCGATTCGCGCTCCGCTCTTCTGGATCGGCAACCATCGCGACTGGTACAAGGATGTCCGAATGCTCTACGGAGCCAAAGTGCCGTCGCAACTGCTCTTTAACTACCAGTTTGAAGAGTGGAAAAAGGTCAGCAACGTGAATCTGATGACCATCGTCGAGCAACCGGACGAACACTGGAAAGGGCGGAGCGGCATGATCACGGCTCTCTTCGACGAGTTTGCCATCGACCCGGACAACACCTTCGCCATCGTCTGCGGCCCACCGGTCATGTTCAAATTCGTATGCAGCCACCTCGACCGGCTCGGCATTCCGATGAACCGGATGTTCGTGTCGCTGGAGCGCCGGATGCACTGCGGCATGGGCAAGTGCTGCCGCTGCATGGTCGGCTCGACCTTCACCTGCCTCGACGGCCCGGTGTTCGACTACTGGTCGGTCATGAACCTCAAGGAAGCCATTTAGGGAAACA
>JAAXXD010000074.1 GCA_013334655.1 Chlorobaculum sp.
TTACTCAAGAGGCGTCTCCTTTGCCTTTGGGGTTCAGGGATCGATCGACCGGCAAAACACGTCACTATCAACAGTAATATAAGAAACTCGCATTGACAAGAGAGCTGCGATGCGTTTTCACATCGTGGCGTCACCGGCAATCAGCTGCTCGATCATCCTCCGGCTTTTCCAGCCTTTGATCTTCGTTTCAGCGGCGTGAGCCTCAGCCTTGGAGGGAAATTCTTTGGTAAACACAATCGTCCACGGGCGATACCGTGAGGTAAAGCCTTTCTCGAAGCTATTGTGGTACTCCAGACGGCGGTGCGGGTTCGAAGAGATGCCGAAGTAGTAACGGTCAGCCGTCTCGGATTTGAGGATGTAAAGGTAATAGGGTTCGGCGTTCTCCACGACATTCTGGGGTAATGGTGGACAAAACGGGGTACAAACAAAAAAAGGAAGCGCCGCGTACTCAAGCACTTCCTTTCTTTGTGACACTGCGATCAGGATTCGAACCTGCATCCCGACAGGTCGGGATAACAGCCGAATGCTCTGCTCGTCTTAATTGGCTCCGCGAGTAGGATTCGAACCTACAACCCTTCGGTTAACAGCCGAATGCTCTACCATTGAGCTATCGCGGAATCTAAACCTTTTTTTCTCTTCAAGTCGCCAGTGGAGCACTCTGGATTCGAATCTACATCCCGACTCGTCGGGATAACAGCCGAATGCTCTACCATTGAGCTATCGCGGAATTTGAACTCGTTCATCGCTGAACGGTTACAAATATACACCTCTCGAAAAATTTTCCAAACGGTGAACAACTTTTTTGCGAGAATTTCGTCCAGGAACAAGGTGCTTGATTTTCTTTTTCGATTTTTATTTTTGTACATTGATGCTCTTTTATGGAAAAGAGGTGGTTATGTCCAAGGAAAAAGCGCTGATTGAAATCCGCCTGGCGGGTCTTTCCGCAGGTACGCATGAGTTCGAGTTCACCTGCTCTGCGACTGATTTCGCTGATCCTGCCCTGACTGAGGCGGGCTTTTCAAAGGGTATTTCGGTCAAAGTGACCGTCGAGAAGCTGGAGGGCGAGATGATCGTCACTCTGAAAACCTCGGCGACTGCCGAGCTGACCTGCGATTTGTGCCTTGCGCCTATCACCACGGAACTGAAGGGTTCGTACCGTATCTGGTATGGTTACGAACAGACTGACGAGCCGGAGGATGAGCGTGACGAAGAGTATCGCACCATCGACAGAAATGCGCTCTCGCTCGATCTGACCGAAGATGTCCGCGAGACGCTCTTGCTCACCGTGCCGATGAAAGTCACCTGTACGGACAATCCCGATTGCCGGGTGTTTCGTCAGGAAGAAGAGGACGAGCCGGGTGAAGACACGACGCTCGACACCGATTGGGTGGAGTCACTCGAAAAACTCAAAAACAAGTATCGTTAACCGTTGATTCTAAACTGAATAGATTATGGCCAACCCGAAAGCCAAGATGTCCAAGTCCAGAAGGGACAAGAGGAGAGCACAGTTCAACGCCCGCACCAAGGCTGCCGTTACGGTTGTCTGCCCGAACTGCGGTGAGCCGACCCTCCCGCATCGCGCCTGCCGTCACTGCGGCCACTACAAAGGCCGTCAGGTCACCGGCAAGATCGTCGTCGCTTAAGCAGTTTCTGGTAAACAAGACCGCATCGACATGTTGACCATTGTCGTGGATGCCATGGGTGGCGACAATGCACCTGCTTGCGTTGTCGAGGGAGTCGTCGAGGCTCTTCGTGAAAGCAGTAACCGCTTTGAAATCCTGCTGATCGGCCAGGAGGAGAAGGTCGCGCCTCTCTTGCAGCAGCATGATACCGCAGACCTCAATCTCCGCTTCATGCACGCGCCAGAGGTCGTCACCATGGATGACATTCCGGCGATTGCCGTCAAGGCGAAGCAGGAGTCTTCCCTCGTCAAAGGGCTGAAGCTCTGCAAGGCCAAAGAGGCTGACGCCTATGTGAGCGCGGGCAATACCGGCGCACAGATGGCGGCGTCGCTTTTCGTGCTTGGCCGACTGCCCGGCGTGCTTCGCCCGACCATCTACGCTTACTTCCCGCGAATCGGCGAAGGACTGACCAACATTGTCGATGTCGGCGCGAACGTGGACTGCAAACCGGAAAATCTGGTGCAGTTCGCCGAGATGCTGACCATCTATCAGCGTTACGCCGCAAATATTGAAAATCCTGTGGTCGGCCTGCTCAACATCGGTGAGGAGGAGGGCAAGGGCCCCGACTATCTCAAGCAGGCCTGGAAAATGTTGCAGGCGGCTCACCGGGAGCAGAAGATCAACTTCATCGGCAATGTCGAGGGGCATGATATTCTCGCAGGAAAGGTCTCTATCGTGGTCTGCGATGGGCTGGTCGGTAACACCATCCTCAAGTTCGGCGAGAGCATTCCGCACTTTCTCGGCGCGCTCTTCAAGCCGGCGCTCGAAAAGCTGGTCGTGGCGGGCAAGCTCGACCAGAATTCGGCAGCGGTGGCGGGCCAGGCGTTCAAGGGGATTTTCGAGGCGTTCGATGTCGAAAAATTCGGCGGCGTGCCGTTTCTTGGCGTCGATGGCATCTCGATCGTCGGTCACGGACGCTCGACCTCGCGCGCCATCAAGAACATGATCTATATGGCGGAGCATATGATCGAGCAGCGCGTCAACGAACGCATCGCCGAGATGCTCTCCTGACGATTTCAACACAGCACGTGATATACCGGCGACACCCCGTCCTGTCAGTCAGGCTTTGCAGCAATACGAAACCCTGCACGATTTTGCCGTGCCCGTTCTTTCATCAATGGAAAACCACACTATGAAAGCTGCCATAACGACGACTGCCAAATATCTGCCCGAAGAGGTTATGTCCAATCAGGACCTCGAACGGATTCTCGATACCAACGACGAGTGGATAACGACCCGCACCGGCATCAAGGAGCGGAGAATCCTCAGGGATCCGGCCAAGCCCACTTCGTACATGTGTACCGAGGTTGCCAAGCTCCTGCTCGAAAAGCGCGGCATCTCCGCCGACGAGATCGACCTGATCATCGTTGCGACCATGTCTCCCGACATGATCTTTCCATCGACGGCCTGCCTGGTGCAGGGCAATATCCAGGCTAAAAATGCCTGGGGTTTCGACCTTTCCGCCGCTTGCTCGGGCTTTCTCTACGGCCTTTACACCGGCGCGCAGTTCATCGAATCGGGCAACTGCAAGAAGGTGATCGTGATTGGCGCGGACAAGATGTCCTCTATCCTCGACTATACTGACCGCTCGACGGCGATTCTGTTCGGTGACGGCGCTGGCGGCGTCCTGCTCGAAGCCGCCGCTGAAGAAGGATACGGCGTGCTCGACGCGCGGCTCTATTCGGACGGCCTCAACGGCCCGAACCATCTCCTGATGCCGGGCGGCGGCAGTCTTCATCCGGCGTCGCATGAAACGGTCGATCAGCATATGCACTTCATCAAGCAGGATGGCAAGCAGGTGTTCAAGGCAGCGGTCATGGCGATGGCCGATGTCGCCGCGGAGATCATGCAGCGCAACAATCTGACTTCGGAAAATATCGACTGGCTCGTGCCGCACCAGGCAAACCAGCGCATTATCCACGCCACCGCCGAACGGATGGGCATCACCGAAGAGAAGGTCATGATGAACATCTCGCGCTACGGGAATACGACCGCCGGAACCGTGCCGATCTGCCTGGCCGAACTCGATGAAGAGGGCAAGTTACACAAAGGCTCGAACCTCGTACTGGTCAGCTTCGGAGCAGGATACACCTGGGGCGGCATCTATGTCCGCTGGCAGTGATCTTCACCATTTTACACCGTAACCACAGGATATGAAAGCATTTGTTTTCCCAGGTCAGGGTTCCCAGTACTGCGGCATGGGGCGCGATCTGTATGAGCGCTTCCCCGAAGCGAAAGCGCTCCTGGATCGGGCCGACGCCATTCTCGGCTATTCGATCACCAACGTCATGTTCAATGGCAGTGAGGAGGAGCTGAAGCAGACCCGCTACACCCAGCTCGCCATCTTCCTGCACAGCTACGCGGCGGCAATGCTGCTCGGACGCGACGGCGTCTCGATGGCGGCGGGCCACAGCCTCGGCGAGTACACGGCGCTCTGTTTCGCGGGCGCGATCACCTTCGAGGATGCGGTGCGACTCGTGGCCAAACGCGGCGAACTGATGCAGAACGCAGGTCAGCAGAATCCCGGCACGATGGCGGCGATCATCGGCATGGCGGATGAGATGCTTGACTCGCTTTTGCAGGAGGCAGGAGCCTCTGGCATCGTGCAGGCGGCAAACTTTAACTCGCCCGGCCAGGTCGTCATCTCCGGCGACATCGACGCCGTGAAAAAAGCGGTCGAACTTGCTCCGTCCAAAGGCGCGAGAATGGCCAAGGAGCTGGTCGTTTCGGGCGCGTTCCACTCACCCCTGATGAAGCCCGCCGAAAAGGAGCTTGCCGAAACGCTCGACACCATATCGATTCGCGACGCTGAAATTCCGGTCTGCATGAATGTGGTGGCAAAACCGGTTACTTCGGCGGCGGAAATCCGTGCGAACCTCATCAGCCAGCTTACCAGCTCGGTGCTGTGGAGCCAGTCGATACAGGCGATGGTTGAGGCTGGCGTCACCGAGTTTGTCGAAGTCGGCCCGCAGAAGGTGCTTCAGGGCCTCATCAAAAGAATCAGCAAAGCTGCTGCCGTTTGCGCGGGAGTCGATACCGCCGATCAGGTGGATGCGATGCGCAATCCGGCATAAGCAAAACGAAAGGATACGAATTATGACCATGTTCACAGGAAAAACCGCCGTCGTCACCGGCGCGGCGCGAGGCATCGGCCAGACCATTGCCCTCGACCTCGCCTCGAAAGGCGCTGATCTTGTCATCGGCGACGTCAAGGCGGAGTGGCTGACGGAGACCGAAGAGGCGCTCAAACAGCTCGGCGCGAAAGTGATCTGCAAGGAACTCGATGTCACCAGCACCGACGCCTGCCAGAAGGTGTTCGACGAAGTGGTTAAAGAGAATGGCCGCATCGATATTCTCGTCAACAATGCCGGCATCACCCGCGACGGCCTCCTGATGCGCATGAGCGAAGAGGACTGGGACGCCGTGCTGACGGTGAACCTCAAAGGCGTGTTCAACTGCACCAAGGCGGTCACGCGCACCATGATGAAGCAGCGTTCCGGCTCGATCATCAACATTGCCTCGATCATCGGTCTCATGGGCAACGCCGGTCAGGCCAACTATGCGGCCTCGAAAGGCGGCGTCATCGCCTTCACCAAATCGATTGCCAAAGAGATCGCCTCCCGCAACGTGAGGGTCAACGCCATCGCGCCAGGCTTCATCTCGTCGAAAATGACCGACGCGCTTTCGGAAGATGTGCGCCAGAAAATGCTCGAAGCGATTCCGCTTGGCGTTTTCGGCACGCCGCAGCATGTTGCCGACGCGGTGGCGTTTCTTGCCAGCGACCAGTCCGCCTACATCACGGGTCAGGTACTGAGCGTCAACGGCGGCATGTACATGTAACGGAGCCTCGTCCGGGCTGTCTTGCCCGGCTGTTTTTTCTTTGTATATTTGCAAACGTATTTTTCATCGACACCAACCAAAAACCCGGAGAACATTGCCATGAGCGCAGATGCAATTAAAGATAAAGTGTATGACATCATCGTCAGCAAGATGGGAGTCGGCAAGGATCAGATCAAAATGGAGTCGAAGTTTGCCGACGATCTCGGCGCTGATTCGCTCGACACGGTCGAACTGATCATGGAGCTTGAAAACGAGTTCGACGTGAAGATACCTGATGAAGATGCCGAAAAGATCGGTACCGTGCAGCAGGCTATCGACTACATCGTCAACAAGAAGTAAGCTACAGGTCATTTTTCGGGCAGGGCGCGTCCCTGCCTGAACCAACGTTAAATCTGAACAGATGGGTCTGGAATTCAAAAGAGTCGTTGTCACCGGAATCGGTGTTTTGTCGCCAATCGGCCTTTCCGTGGCTGATTTCTGGAACGCCCTCATGGAGGGCAAAAGCGGAGCCGCGCCGATCACCTATTTCGATACGACTGATTTCGCGACCACCTTCGCATGTGAGCTGAAGGATTTCAAGGCTGATACATACATCGACCGGAAATCCGCCGACCGCATGGACCCATATTGTCAGTATGGCGTGATCGCTGCCGATCATGCGCTGAAAGACTCCGGCCTCGACCTGACCACTATCGATCCTACCCGCATTGGCGTCGTGCACGGCTCAGGCATCGGCGGCATGACCGTTTACGACCAGCAGTTTCGCCAGTATCTGGATCGCGGCCCCCGCAGGGTCAGCCCGTTTTTCATCCCGATGCTCATTCCCGACATCGCCGCCGGTCAGATTTCGATTCGCAACGGTCTCATGGGGCCGAACTACGCCACTGCTTCCGCCTGCGCGACCTCCCTGCATGCCATCATGGACGCCGTGATGCTCATCCAGATGGGCATGGCCGACTACATGGTTTGCGGCGGTTCGGAAGCGCCGATTACCGCGATGAGCGTGGCGGGCTTCAATTCGGCCAAGGCGCTCTCGACACGCAACGATGCCCCAACGAAGGCATCGCGTCCTTATGACGTGGATCGTGACGGCTTCGTGATGGGCGAAGGTGCTGGCTCGCTGGTGCTCGAAACCTACGAATCCGCAGTCAGCCGAGGCGCGAAAATCTACGCGGAGATCGCCGGCATGGGCGCGTCCGCCGATGCTTATCATCTCACGGCACCGCATCCTGAGGGTCTCGGCGCTGTCAGTGCGATGACTACCGCCTTGAAGATCGCGGGCATCACGCCGGACAAGATCGATTACGTCAACACCCACGGCACCTCCACACCATTGGGTGATCTCGCTGAAGTCAAAGCCGTCAAAAAGCTTTTCGGCGAGCACGCCTACAAGCTCAACATCAGCTCGACCAAGTCGATGACCGGCCACCTGCTCGGCGCGGCGGGCGTCGTCGAATCGATTGCCTGCATCCTCGCGTTGCAGAACCAGACCGTGCCGCCAACCATCAACTGCGACAATCTTGATCCCGAGATCGATCTGGACGTGACGCCGAACACGCCGAAAGAGCGTCAGATCGAGTACGCGCTGAACAACGGTTTCGGCTTTGGCGGGCACAACGGCTGCCTGATCTTCAGGAAAGCCCCCGCGGCCTGACCTGAAATGGCCCGACGATGGCGAACCTGTGGCAAAAGCTGATGTCACTTCCGCTCCTTCGTTCAGAGGTGTCCGATGAAACCCCGGCAGGTTCAGCGGACGCTTCCGGCCTCAATGCACTTCTCGATCCCGAAACCGCCAGCCACCTCGAACGTCTCACCGGACGCGCCTGCAACCGCCTGATTTACCGCACCGCCCTGACGCACCGTTCCGTGCTGCATGACCATCATGGCGAGCATGAACGGCCCGACTCGAATCAGCGTCTCGAATTCCTCGGCGACGCGGTGCTTGACCTTCTGATTTCCGAGCATCTCTTCAAGCAGTTTCCCGCAAGCGACGAGGGGCATCTGTCGAGCAACCGGGCCAAGATCGTCAACCGTAAATCCCTTGCCGCATTCGCCCGCGACATGCAACTCGGCGAACACCTCATCATCGGCGAATCCGCCGACAAGCAGAAGATCCGCGCGAGTGAATCGGCGCTTGCCGACGCCTTCGAGGCGCTGGTCGGCGCGCTTTACCTCGACCAGGGGCTGGCCGGAGCCGAGCGCTTCATCATGAACCACGTCATCGCCAAGGTCGATCTGCGCAAGATCGTCGAAGCGGAGTACAACTACAAAAGCCGTCTGATCGAGTACACCCAGTCGCGCCAGCTTCCGCCGCCGCTCTACACGGTGGTCGCCGAGGAGGGAGCGGAGCACGAAAAGCACTTCACCGTCGAGGTCTCCTGCAACAACGTCATTCTCGGCCGAGGAACCGCGCCGAGAAAAAAGGACGCCGAACAGTTCGCCGCCAAAGAGGCCATGATCGTACTCGACAGCACTGATCCGTTTGCGCCGCCTGTGGAGTCCTGAACCGGAGAATTCACCATGTCGTTCTACTCGAAATTTTCGGAATATTATGAGCGGGTTTTTCCCTTCAGGGATGATGTCTGGCGCTTTCTGGAGGGGTATGCCGGGATGCCAGGCAATGCCGTGCTCGACGTGGGATGCGGGCCGGGGCACTACTGTGGCCGCTTCGCTCGCGAAGGCTTCAGCGCGGCAGGCATCGATCTCGACGAGGCGATGATTGCCGAAGCAAAACGCCGCTATCCCGAAGCCGATTTCCGCAGCCTCGATATGAGGCGGGTTGAAGAGGTGGGAAGGAAATTCGATTGCATCTGGTCAATCGGCAACGTCATGGCGCACCTTCCCGGCGACGAACTCGCCCCGTTCATCTCGAAAATCCACGCGCTGCTTGATGCTGGTGCCTGCTGGATCATGCAGGTGATGCACTGGGACGCCCTCGCAGGATTGAAAGAGTACAACTTCCCGACACGTACGATCACTGCTGAAGACTTAACAGCCACCTTCCATCGACGTTACTCCTCGATCACGCCGGCGTCGCTTTGCTTCACCTTCTCACTCAGGCATGACACGTTGATGCTGTTCGAAGAAACGGTGACGCTCTATCCCGCCTCTCTCGACCGCTACCTCTTGCTGCACGAATCCGCCGGATTCCGGTGTGACGGCATCTTCTCCGATTTCAGCGGTACAGCCTTGAGAAGCGATCCCGGCAAAGGCCTGGTGCTGGTGTTCAGAAAAAAGTAACGGCTGTCAAAACATAACGCAGTCAGAGCATAATTCCGCAAAAGCGTGATATCGGAAGCTATATGACTTTCGAACTGACGCGGAGCAATGAACGGATATACTGAGAATAACGCTTCTCTCCCGCAAGTCGTGATGCGAGTAGCCAAATGTTTGTTTGCTCAGGCTTATCAGCACCTCACAGTTTGGTGAATAAGCCTTTCGGCATACGCAAGAGTTTTTAAAGGAATTTTAATGTCGGGTTAAGTCTCGTTTAAGCGTTGCCGCCGTACCTTTGTCATTGTGTAAGGTCTTTGCATTCAACGTTTAAACATTCGATTACCCATGAACGCGACACTGAAATCCATGGCCACGCCAGTAGCTGCCGGAGCATTCATCATTTCGGCGATTACCGGCATTCTTATCTTTTTCGATCTTGAAATCGGTGCTATCGAGCCGGTGCACAAGTGGCTCAGCTGGCTCTTGCTTGGCGGCATTGCGCTCCATATGCTCTCGCACTGGAAATCCTTCAGCGGCTATTTTTCGAAAATACCTGCGCTGGCAGTGATGGGGATGGCTCTCGCCGTAGCCGGCGGCTCGATGCTGCCGGTGTTCGGCGAAGAAGAGGAGGGCGAAAAACGCAACGCCAAAGCTGCCGTGCACGCGCTTGAAACGACCACTCTTGAAACCGTGGCGCAGGTGGTCAAAAGCCGTCCTGAGGAGTTGACCATGCGCCTCAAAACAGCCGGCATCAGCGTCAACAATCCTTCCGCAACCATTACCGACATCGCCAGAAGTAACGGCAAGGAGAGTGCGGAGGTGCTTGGCGCGATACTCGGCGAGCAGGGTGAGCGCAGGGATTGAGATGAACAACGCACGATGACGATGCAGATCGAGAGCAGGTAAACGAAAAAGCCCGACTCCGCCACCAGGATTTTCCGAAAATCAGCTCGACCTGATACCAAACGCGAGAACCCGCTTCAAGCTTGAGGCGGGTTCTCTGATTTATGGCGTATTTCAGAGTGTGGCGGAAGTGTTTCGTTTACTTTGCGGAACCCAAAAACATTACCAATGAAGTTCGTGAAAAATCGGATTTTTTGCACTTCCTCTATGAACGTGCGAGTACTGGTGAGGAGAGGGTGTTTTTCGATTAGAAGTTTTTTCTACACGACACGCAGAAAGCCGGTTTCAGGAATCCTGCTCTGCCTCACCCCGCAAGCGCTCTATCTGTTATGCGTTACCCCGCCACTCGCTGGTAGGGGCGGGCGTCAATTTTTTCGAGGACGCCGTTGTTGCGGGCCTGTTTTTTCCAGTTTCGCGAACCGACGAAACGGTATATCCAGCCGGGGATGAAGGGTTTGGCAAGCTGCTGGCGGGCTGCTTCGGGCACCGGTTTTCCGGCGGCTAAGGCTTCGGCGACGCTGTCGAGCGCTTTTTTGTAGGGAATTGCCGGGCCGCCAAGTTCCGCGAGCTGCCTTCCATGCACCAAGCCTTCGCCGCCGCCAATGGTGATGCTGCCCATCCACCGGAATCCGGCGGCTTTGGCGAACGCGGCGCAGGAGCCGAGGGCGCTCTCGTTCTGCGAAGATTCGATGAAGCCGCAGTTGGCAATCGCCGCGAATGCGCCTTGCATCGCTTTTCCGGCGCGGCGCTCCTCGATTGACCGCATCAGCGAGAGCACCGGCGCGGGGAGGCTGTCGATGTAGAGCGGAAAGGCGAGGAGCGTGAGATCGGCGCGGTCGATGGCGTCGAGCATCGCCTGGCGTTTCCCTTCGTCGTGAATGGCGTGGTAAATCTGGATCGTTTCCGTCGCCACCCCCTGCGTTGCCACCTGGTCGAGCAGATAGCCGCCCAGCGAAGCCGAAGTGCTTTTCGCCATGCGCGGGCTTCCGACAAGCAGCAAAGCCTTCTTCGGCGCGGCAGCGGTTTCCGCGGCGATGCGGGGAAGCTCCACGCCCTTGTGCGCTGACGAACTGTCGAGCTTCTGCATCAGTGTTTCGACCTGCGACTTCAGCGCAATGTCACCGGCATGTCGATCCACGATGCCCCAGGAGCGCTTTTCTCCATTGAAGTTGATCGTGTTGCGCCAGGCGAGATGGTTGAAGAGCGCCTCCTGCGTCTGGTCGGGCCGGTCGATCCATCCCGCGATCATCACATCGGGGTAGCGGTCGTAGCGCATTCTGTGGTGCGTTTCGCCGTCAATCCGCGTAAAGAAGGGCGAGATGTTGGCGATGAGATGATCAAGCATCCGCTTCAGCTCCGGCGAATAGGCCCCGAAGACAACCGGCGTCAGAAAGATCGTCAGGTCGCTCTGGATGAACTTCCGGGAGAGTTCGCGGTTGTCGTCGTCGAGAATGCAGACGCCGGGCGTTTTCAGCCAGCACTGAAAGCAGCCGCGGCAGTGGCCGAGGGTTTTGTCGCGCAGCACGATCTGCTCCGTTTCGTACCCTTTGGCGGCGAGCAGCGGAGCGAGGATTGCGGCAACTCTTCCTCCGGTGGGATCGCCAGCCGGAGAGCCGTCGAGAATGAGTGCGTTCATGATATCTCCTTTTCCATGATGATGGTTATTGATACTCCTTCAGCAATCGCGATGACAGCCCAGAACAGCAGTTCGAGGGCGATGAGCGGCAACGGCTCGCCAAACTGGTTGAACGGGGT
>JAAXXD010000135.1 GCA_013334655.1 Chlorobaculum sp.
CAACCGAGGCATAGTATCGTTTTGTGATCGTTTTAACGCCTTCAAACGGATTCAAATGACCAAGATGGTCATAATCCGGTCTTTGGATTACTTTTTGGCTGCGTACGCACAATCCCTAAGTCCGACAGGCTCCCTAACTGTCGCCCCGCATTCCCCGCCCTATCCACCTACCCGCCGCTGATTTTACGGTTTGTTTCTTTTGTTTTGCCTATCTTCCCCCTTGCAAAACCCTGAACATCGCTCAAGACACTACGACCATGAGACTTGCCGTCAATATCGACCATATCGCCACGCTTCGTAATGCCCGGAACGAGGGGCATCCTGATCCCGTCGAGGCTGCCCTGTTTGCCGAAAAGCACGGCGCGGCGGGCATCGTTTGCCATCTGCGTGAAGATCGCCGCCACATCAAGGACGACGACCTCGCCCGGCTGCGGGAGGAGATCACCACCAAGCTCGATCTCGAAATGGCCATGACCGACGAGATGCAGCGCATCGCGCTTTCGGTCAAACCCGACCTCGTCACGCTCGTGCCCGAAAAGCGCGAGGAGCTGACCACCGAGGGCGGATTCGCTATCCAGAAGCACTTCACCCGACTCGCGGAGTTCGTCAAACCGTTGCGCGACAAGGAGATCGGCGTCAGCATCTTCATCGAACCGGAGGAGGAGTCGATCCAGCTCGCCGCCGAAGCCGGGGCGAACATCGTTGAATTTCACACCGGCACCTACTCGCTTCGAATCGGCGACGAGGAAAAAGCGTTCGAGCTGGAGCGCATCCGCAATTCGGCGCGAGTCGCTCGCGAGGCGGGACTGACCGTCGTTGCCGGTCACGGCCTCAGCGTGCTCAACATCGCGCCGTTCAGGGAGTTGCGCGACATTGAGGAGGTGAGCATCGGCCACGCCATCATCTCCCGTGCCGTGCTCATCGGTCTTCCTGCTGCGATTCAGGAAATTCTCGACCTCATCCGCCGATAACGCTATGGAAGTACGACACCCTGAAATCACCATCGTCCTCGCCACCGGCAACAAGGACAAGGTTCGCGAGCTGAAGCCGGTGCTCGAAGGCCTCGCCTCCGGCATCAGCGTCCGCTCGCTCCATGACCTCGGCCTCGACATCGACGTCGAGGAGACCGAGCCGACCCTCGAAGGCAACGCGCGGCTCAAGTCCGATGCAATTTTCGAGCTGGTCGCGCCGCGCCTCGACTGGTTCATCGCGCTTGCCGACGACACCGGCCTTGAAGTTGACGCGCTCGGCGGCGAGCCCGGTGTCTACTCCGCCCGTTACGCACCCGTGCCGGAAGGGGCGACGCGCACATACGAGGACAACGTGCGCCACCTGCTCGCACAGATGCGCGACAAGAGCGAACGCTCGGCCTGCTTCCGCACGGTCATCGCCATGAAGGGCCGCCTGCCCGTGGCGAAGGGCGGCGCGTTGCTCGTCGACGAGACCACCGACGGGCACGTCGATGGCGTCATCACCACGGAGCCACAGGGCGACGGCGGTTTCGGCTACGACCCGGTCTTCGCGCCGGAGGGGATGGAGCGCACCTTCGCCCAGCTCACCATCGACGAGAAAAACAGTATAAGCCACCGCGGACGCGCCGTCATGGCCGCCGCACAGCGCATCGGCCAGGCCCTTTCACAGTGCGGAATCAAGTAACCGAAGTCACGACCATCCAATGAACCTCTTCCAGGCAATCATCCTCGGCATCGTACAAGGTCTCACCGAATTTCTGCCCATCAGCAGCTCGGCGCATCTGCGCATCATCCCGGAATTCATGGGTATGAAGGATCCCGGAGCGGCCTTCACGGCGATCATCCAGATCGGCACGCTGCTGGCGGTGATGATCTATTTCATAAAGGACATTATTTCGATCAGCGGAGCGGTCATCTCCGGCATCTTCAAGGGCAAGCCGCTCGCGACGGACGAGGCGCGGACGGGCTGGATGATCGCCGTCGGCACCGTGCCGATTGTCATCTTCGGCCTGCTCTTCAAGCACGAGATCGAAACCGTTCTGCGCTCGCTTTACATCGTCTCCGCCTCGATGATCATTCTCGCGCTCGTGCTCGTCGTGGCTGAAAAACACACCGCCAACCGCGCCCGCGACGGACGTCGAGGCAAAGCGATCAGGGAGATCGGCTGGACGGACGCCATCATCATCGGCCTGGCACAGGCGATGGCGCTCATTCCCGGCTCGTCGCGCTCCGGCGTCACCATCACCGGCGGTCTCTTCCGCAACCTCGACCGCGAAACCGCCGCGCGATTCTCATTCCTGCTCTCGCTCCCCTCGGTTTTCGCCGCCGGAATGCTCGAACTCTACGAAGTTCGTCATGACCTTCTGGCCTCGACGCACGACATGCTCAACATCGCCGCCGCCACCGTCGCCGCCTTCATCTTCGGCTACCTCTCCATCGCATTTTTGATCAACTATCTGAAACGCCACAGCACCGGTATATTCATTGTCTACCGGCTCGCACTTGGCATCGGGCTTATCGTCATGATCTCGACCGGCAGACTGACTCCTTGAAGATTTTTACCGAAGTGTTTCGCTCTGGCAGAAAAAAAGCGGGTGATTAACCTGCAAATCAGCGCTGTGTTTGGACGCTTGATCTCAATGCCATCAAACACTGCTTTCCGTTGTTTCACATCCTGACGCCACGACAGTCGAGCGACAGATTTCATTTCACCCCCTTTTTAGGAGTTATTTTCAAAAGTTGTGTTTGAAGGCATAGCCGAATGATCGGCGGCAAGTGCGACCTTGAGGAAAAACACAAGGAGCACAGCAGATGTTGACAGAAACCCCATCGATACTCGAACTTCTCGGCAAAGGGGCAGGCCTTGAAGCATGGAGCCGTATCGGCAGATCAAGAGCGCTGATGGCAAAGCTGCCGTGCTCAGAAACGGTTATCTGCCCGAACAAACCATCATCTCGACAGTCGGCCCACTGACGGTGAAGGTGCCTCGAAACCGTTCGTTGGTGCCGTCCATCAAACCTTTT
>JAAXXD010000007.1 GCA_013334655.1 Chlorobaculum sp.
GATTTTGGGCAACGTCAGCTCGTATTCCGGCGCGGTGTCAAAGCCGGTCGCCAGGTGGTGAAGCAGCCGGAGCGCCTGGCCGGGCTGGAGCAGTTCGACATCTCCGGCAATCGCCAGCGCCCTGAAGCATTGCGGCAGGAATGGGTGCAACAACACTAACCCGGCATTTTCGACGTAGATTCCTCGCCGTTCATCGGGATGCTCCGGGACAGATTCCGGCGCTTTTGAGCGCGGCGCAGTCTGTTCAGGCCCAGATTGACGCCGGGCCTCAATCGTATCCTTTTCGGGGTGCCGATTTTTAGCTGTTGTCAAGCCGCTGAGGGTGGAAGGTAAATCCGTTGCCCGCGTGATGGATGGAGCGTTCTCCCCGCTCGATTGGCCGGAACTTATGACTGGGTTCGTCGCCGGAGTATCGAGCGCCGGAGCATTGGGCTGGCTGGACGCACTGTCTCGGTCGGAACGCGAGGCTAATTTTATCGTAAGGGCATCGCTCGCCGGAGCGTCGGGCTGACTCGATGTTGCCTGCCTGCCGGAATGGGCCGAGCCGGTTTTGCCTGATGAGGCAGGCGTCGGTTGCAGAGCGTCGGGCTGGCTGGACTCGCTGTCACGGTCGGAGCGCGGTACCGGTTCGACCGCCGAAGCATCGGACTGACTTATCTGAAGAATTCGCGTGGTTGTGTTCTCCTCTGAAAGCGGCGCTCGTTCGCTTTTCCAGCTCGCTGACGGCTCGAAACCGGTTGGCGTCTTCGCTGCATCGATCTCGGCGCTGACTGTTTCAGATGCAGGCTGCCCGGCGAGGGGAGTCGCTTCCGTCGCGATTTCGCCGCGCGGCGATTCCTCCCCGACCTCCGGCAAGCTCATGGCGGCGGAGAGAAGCGTTTCGCGCAGTTCGGCGGGCGCGATGTCGGGCCGCGTGGCGGCGATTGCGAGAGCCTGGTCGAGCAATTCGCGCTCGATTTTGTCTGTCGCGTCTTCCGTCTGGCCGGAGTGGCGGAAGTGGTCGAAGAGATTTTCGATGAAGGCCATCGCTTCGGGCGAGAGCTTTTCGAGCAGCGTTGCCGCCACTTGTCGCGAGAATTGCGCGAGAAGACGATGACGCGCTGGCGGAAAGGCGAGCGCCCCGGCGGTTTGCCGGATCAGATCGGTTCGCTGCCACGCTTCGAGCAGTTGCGCTTCAAAACGCTCGTGCGACGGCGCTCTCCTGATTGCCGGAAGAGTTCCGTGCCGGAGGAAAAAGAGCAGTGCATCGACAGCGGCTTCCGCCTCCGAGAGTTGTCTGCCGATGGGTTTGTCGAGGTGCTCGTCAATTGGCTCCGAAGCGGATCGCACGCTTTCTCCGAGTGCCTTGTCGAGCGCCTCGGCGATCATCGCGGGCAGACGCCTTTCGAGCAGATCGAGCGGCATGGCACCGGCATCGATTTCGAGCCGGTCAATCCTGAGTACGCTGCCTTCAGTGGCGTAGCGGTCGAGCACCCGTTCGATGGCCGGAGCGATATCGTGTCGGTTCAGCGAGGAAACAGTGGTCTGAAGCGCCATCGCACCGGTTTCGGAACCGTTGAACCGGAGATCGAGAAACTGTTTGGCGATAGTGTGCCGCTGAACCGTTGTCATAAAAAAAGTTGCATCGTATTGCCTGAAAGCGGTAAATTAGACCACTGGATTCACCCCAGCCACCAAGGCATGGATGTTTCGGGATTCGGCATCATCTGCCCGAGCCTGTACCACCGAAAGTGAGAATGTACAACGGAGCTAAACCCTCTGATTCACGTTCGGTGGTCTTCCTTTTATCCCCTCCCGCATCACAGTTCAAGTCCTTTTTGCGCATCTTTTTTACCCTTGAAAATCGTCACCGGGTAACTTACGTTCGCCGGGATCATATCTGGCGTGATGGCATAACTGCTCTCGACAAGCAGATCGATGCCGCTGAAACCGGTTCTGCCAGTCACCTTTGCGTTGAGTGCGCGGAATGCGCTCAGTGCTTGCGCGGATCCGAAACTTTTTATGTTTTCAGCTTCAATTCTCGACAGCCAACTGCCATTGGCCCAACTGCCTACGAGGACGATCTTGGCATCCGGAGCGTAAGTTCGGATAGCCGAAGCGATGACTGTTAACTGACTCGCGTAAATCGGCAGTTTTTCGGCTGACTTGTAACGGCGCGAACGCTTCAGTACCAGTTTGTCCCACTTGACGAGTTCCTGCACCGACGGGCGCTTGATTATGCTTTTCGCCGTAGCCGGTTTGAAGGTTTTCTGAATCCACCGATAGACTTTTTCATCGTAATCGGCAGCGATCATCCGGCAGGTGCATGTTGCGAGAGACCCGCCAATCTGCTCCCAGCTTGCATTCTGGTAGCGGAACATGCCTTCGTGGGTGTATGCGTAACGTATCCGGTTACCCTGCACACCTTCGATTTCGATGCGGAAGCGCTGTCCGCTGACTGAACGGATGAGTACATTGTCGGTTCCGGCAGTGTGATCGAAGACAAGGCCCAATGGAAAGGCGAGGTTGAGCTTCTCCATGATCGTGGCGTGTCCATACAGCTTCAGGTCGCTCAGAAGTACGGCGACATCGACGAAACTGTTGTTGCCGAGGAGGTTATGACCCTGTATTTCATAATGGCTGACTCTGATGACGTAATTGGTGGCAAGCCGGTTCGCTTCCGCTTCATGGGCCGCTGGCGCTTTGGCGGTGGCTTGCTGGCGATACTCCCGCAACACGATGTTGTTGAGGTGCCGGATGCTGTCGATCCACTGGTATTCACATTCGCCGACGGAAATATCCCCAGGCTTCACCGTCTCGGCGATGCGGTAGGGGAGCGAGAAGTCGGCGACAATCGCTTTCGCGCCGATTTTGGAGAGTACCGCGTTATACGGGCTACTTGGGGTCGATCCCGTTTTGTTGCTGACCATCACGAAGGTGCCGCCGGGCATAACGCCGGAGTTGTGCTCGATGCCAGGATGTTTCTTGAGAAACTCCTGAAAATAGCCCTGCAACTCATCATCGTCGAGATCGGCAGGAGGTGTTTCCGTTTTCAGGACAATTACGTCGAAAGGCAGGCGGTATTTTGCGATTTTTTTCCGCAATGCGTCGAGCGCTTTGTCCCAATCGAGTCCGATGTGCCCCTCGATCCTGAAAAAGCCGCACTTGTCGAGCGACCAGCAGATCGAGTCGTCCCCAGCGATCCGGTAGCCGCAATATTTGTCGCTTCTGCCAGCCGCGGTTTTCGAGAAGTCCCAGGTTTCAAGCAGGGCGGATTTCGGTGAGTAGCAGCAAGGGATCGCCCGTTGCGAAAGCGGCGCATTCGCCGGACGGCTGGGCGTTATCCTGATATTGTCATCGATACTTTTCGAGCTGTCGTAAACCGGCAGATCGAAACAATCGACCATTGCCTGAAGTCGTTCGAAAAGCGACTGCACTTCCGCTCTTTTCGTCTTCAGTTCGCCAAGCGCCGGGGATGGACGGAAGTATTGGCGGCAGGCGAGAATGCCGGCTTTGCTCGATGGCGAGCTGCCGGATACCGGTTGCAGTTCGCCAAGCTCCAGGTGGCGCGGGAAGAGCTGCGACGGCGGATTGCAGAGCGTGGCCAGCTCGAACGCTTTGGCGCGAAACTCGCCGTAAGCGTGGATGAGGTCGTTCAGGAAGTCGTAATAGTACTGGAACGCGGCGGCTTTACTCGCTTGCGGATTCAGGAAGCCGGATTCGACAGCGCTCAGCCTGGTCGCGAATGCATCGCCCGGATCATCGAGCAGCGGGCTGTAAGCGGTTCTTGCCGCGTCGAGGGCTTCCCCGATACGTGTGAAAAGGGATTTGCCTGAGCCTTCGAGCGGGTCGATCAGGATTCGCTTGTACGCCGCGATGATCGTTTCGGCGCTGGAAAGCGTTGTCGCGGCGTCCGTCGATGCCGGTACGTCGAAGCGCGGCATTCGTATATCCGGCAGATCGAGGCGGGCGGCGAGGTTCGGGAAAAAGTCACCCTCAGCGGCGGTATCGCCAATTTCGGTAGCGGTCTGTTCGTGCAGGTCGTCCAGATAGCTGGTGGGTACGAGCAGTTTGCGCACGCTGACCGTCACCTTTTTCCCCTTGTCGTCGCATGAACCGGGCGTGCAGGTCTTCAGGCTTGTTTCGAGCAGCTCCACATAGAGGACGACCGCCATTTCGGAAGCTTTTGTCGCGTCGATGGCGCTGCCCTCGCTATAGTGCTCGTCCTTGCTGTCGAGCAGTTCGAGCAGCTCTCCGTATCCGTCAGCCTCGTCGAGGAGCAGGGGCTTGTAATCGTCCTTCACTTCGAGCGCGCGGCAGCGGTCGGCGCTGAAACCTTCGTCGCCGATGATCACCGCGTACCCCTCCGAGGTGACGCCATATCCTCTCGTAATCGTGACCTTCGCGTTGCCGCCGCTTTTGGTGACGGAGACCTCCATGCCGCAGACGATGCCGATGCCGTGAAGCACGGCCCGCGTCAGGCGGTTCTGTTCGTCGAGCTGGTCGTGGAGCGTATTGAGGTGAGCGGCGCTCAGCACCTGATTGACCTCGAATAACGGATAGATGTTGTTCTCAGGAATCATGACAAGCTGTTGTTTAAGCGATTGATCTCCTTAGGGCCTCTGTTACTCGCCGAGCATCGTGCTGTCGAGCTTCACCGGATTGTCGTCGTTGCCGTCAACGCAGTCGTGCAGCGTCGCGGGCGGGTAGACACTGTGCAGTTTCGCGTGCATGGTGACGGCTTCCCGCAAGAGAAGGCTTTCATGAACGCGCGGCGCGTACAGTTCGATGAAAAGCGTCTTCAGGGTCTTCTTTTCCGCAATTGACAAGGATGAACTGTTGAATGGCGCGTAGCCAAGCGCGTCGTCGAAAATGTCTGCAACAACGCCATCCGCATCATCCGCAGAATCGCCCTTCGCGGCGAGTTTGCGAATAGCCTGCGAAAACAGTTCGGCGAACTGCGCCACCGCCTTGCGGGCGGTTTCTGCTGGATCGAGCCACGAGCCGATCATGCCGGTCATGACCGACTGCACCCGCGCGACGAATCCAGCGGGCGTCCATTCTGCCTCCCTCGCCTCGGAAAGCGCGACCAGCCAGGCATCCCAGGCTGCCTTGAAGCGGTCGTAGATATACCAGTGGTCATCCTCCACGACTTCGGCGAAGTGTTTCGCAAGCATGTCGTAGATATCCGGGCCGATAACATCGTAGTTGCTGACGCCGCCGTATATCTCCGACAGCGGATCGAGTTCGGCGACGAAGAGTTTTCGCAATGCCGCTTCGAGATCGCTGGATGCAAACTTGCGATACTCTCCCTCTTCCATCCATTCAGTGAATACGGCGAGGGCGGCTTTGCTGAGTTTGTCCGCGCCGCTCTGGGCGTTGCTCATCGACGGACGTGCATTTCCCGCGTTCCGTCCATCCTCGCGCAGGTACTCCGCAAACGGCGGGATCAGCTTTTCGCGGTAGGCTAAGCCGTAATTCTGATTGCCCACCCAGCAGATTTTACCGAGAATGTGCGAAGGAATTTCCTGCCTGATGGTGCGTTCGACGAACCGGCGCAACTCGATGTTGGCGTCGAACGGCGCGTGCCAGCCGGGCATCACCACGGTGAGCTGGAACGAGTAGGGATCGGCTTCTCCGCACGCGCCGCAAGGCTGATTGCCGAGGCACACCTCCATCAGGGCGGCTCCGGGGAAGCGCGGCCTGAGCAGGAGATGCTCCACGACGATGATCTTTTCCGCCGTTTCGGGCGCGAGACCCGCAAGCAGCGCGATCCGCTTTTTCAGCACCGCCTCGTCGTCTGGCGTCAGGGGCGAGGCTGCCGTGTTCAGACCTCTGGCGCGGTTCTGGCTGAGCAAGGGAAGGGCGGAGAGAAACGCGAGCTTGTCCTCGATCAACTGCGCCGCCGGTTTCTGCTTGCCGTCGTACCCGGTGAGCTGCAAGGCGTAATCGCTGAACTGTTCGCCGAAGCGGGCCATCAGATGGTCGAGGAATCGCCCGCGCCGCTCCTGCATGGTCGTGGTGGTTTCAACCATCTCACGCAGGGTCGTTTCGTCGAATTCCGCTTTCAGAATGTCGCTCACGCCCCGGATGAGATTTTCATCGTTCAGGCTCTGGACGAACATGGTTTGCTGCACCTTCGGGTCGAGCGAGAAGAGGCGCCGCGCGCCCGCCAGTTGCGAAAAGGCGTTGGCGAGCAGTTGCTCGAAAACCATCAGGTACGCCTTGAGCTGCCTGACCTGCGCCCGCCGCTCCGCCGTTGCCGGTTCGCGAACCCCGTCCGGGCCAGCGCCGTAGGTCGCGGGCAGCGCATACTGCACGGGCGCGTACCGTTCAGGATCGCGGTAGCGTCCCTCCGGCACCGGCAGGTCAAGCGATGAGCCGGAGCGTTGCGCTTTCAGCCGCTCCGCCTCGCCCCGGAGCTGGTTGAGCGTGTCGCGCACCTCCTGGAAATCGGCCACGAACGGCAGGTCGTGCTTGTAGAAAATAAAGGCCGAGTTATCGACCGAGAGCAGCGGCAGGCAGTTCTCGCTGATTTCGAGCGTCCATTCGGCGCTGATCTTCTTTGCTTCGGCTCCACGCCCGATGTCGGCCACGCCGCTGACCGGATTGCCCGCGCTGTCGTAACGGGTCAAGCGGAGGCTCCTGACCGCGACGATCCCCTCGATTTCGACAATTTCGTTGATGATGTCGGAGGTGCGAAGTTCGCTCCGGAGCTGCGCTTTTTCGAGCTCCTCCTGTTTGATAAAGCCATGCGTCAGCATCGGGCCTTCGAAGATATCCTCGACCGCCAGCCCCTCCTTCTGCAGCTCCTCCAGCGAATGGAACACGAGCGGCGGGTTGAAGTAATTTTCGATGGCCATGAGCATCGCGGCGAACACCTGCTCGATGTCGGCATCCGCCTCCACGAGGATGTCCGCGCAGATAGCCACCTCTTCAGTCTGCACCGACTCGATGCGGCAGAACTCCTCGCACAGATTCCGGTGCTTGCGGAGCAGCGTGGCGGCATCGGCGGCAATTCGCTGCACGGCGGCGGATTTCAGCAGGAACGGCTCGGCCACGGCTTTCACAAGCTCGGCACTTTCGAAGTCGCTGAAATCCCACGTGTCGCCATAACCATTCAGCTCCGCTGTGGTTCCGTAGAGTTTTACCGGAACCGCCGGGAGCAGGAGGATTGATACGGCTTCATCCTCCGAGTTCTCGAAATGAATCTCGAAATCGACCAGATAGCTGCGCTTCCGTTGGCCCTCGACGACCTTCTTCAGGTCGACGCCGCTCACGCTGCCTCGCAGCTTTCCGTCCTCACCGACATACTTCGAGGTTTTACCCCATGCTTCGGTTGACCATGAGGGCAGGCGGAACTCCGCCGTGACCGCCAACGCCTTTTCGTCCGATGTCACGATGACGAAGGCGTGGCGAATCTTGCGGTCGTTCAGCTCGCCAAGCACAGGATCGGTTTCGAACTGCAACCGAACGTCCCAAATGCCTTGCGGCCAGAGGGCGTCCGAGGCGAAGCTCTGCACGCCCGAAGGCATGAAGCTCAGGCAGTCGTGCTTGCAGTCGCCGTACCAGGCGGTTTCGCAACCATGTTGATTTGTCGCAACCCACGCCTTGGCGATACCGGGGTGATCGACGAGCAGGCGGCGAAGGTCGTCCGCCGTGAGCGGATTGACCATCAGGATTTCACGCGCCGTGAAGAAGGGCTGAACGGAGGCCTCCGAGCTGTCATCTGGCGGGTCTTGCAGAAGGTCGGCGATCTCCCATCCGATCCGGTAGCCGAGATCGGTGATGGCGTAACAGAGCGCTTCGAGCATGGTGACGCCCGGGTCGTGACTGTTGTAATCGCTCCACCACCGGCTGCTCATCTCTTCGATGAGTTCGATGCCTTTCCGACGCAGGGCGGTAAAGTCCTGATCCGGCTCGCGTTGCGGTTCCTTCGCTATGGTTTGGGTCGTTACAGCCATTTCGGATTCTCTTTTATCGTCACGGTTTTGCGTTGAACTCATCCGCCTGATTCTCCGGAATCGGCGTGATCAGATGATCAGAAGCCTCTGCCGATACGAGGATCGAAAGCGGCAGGGAGGCCGCGGCTTCGTCGAGGTCATCGCTTTTCCTGCCATCGTAGCCGGTATGGTACATATGGAAATCGGTGACGTAATCCACGTAAGTGCGTTCCTCGACAAAATCGATCAGTGAGGATTTGTGGATTCTGCCACCAAACGCGATATCCACTCCCTCCTCAAAGGCCCAGGGGGAGAGAAATTTCACCAGCTCCTCTTGCAAAAGCGACTTGTAGAACGCCTCGTCGGTGCCAGGCATGAAACGGACGCTGAATTCGGTCCGGATCGTCTCGAACACAGGATTTTCCACGTGCAGGCTCACCAGCTCCGAGGCGTGAGCTTCGAGGTATGTTCTGACGAGGTCGAGATCGCCGATGCTGGTATAGGGACGCAGCGGATCGACCGCGTTGCTGTTGCGCAGATTAGGCACCGTCACGATGGTGACATGTCCGGGCGCGAGTTCGCGGTAGAGTCCCGCGCCGGTATCGTCCGGCTCGTAGCGCGTGTGATTCAGGCACTTGACCTTGTAGATTTGCGGGAAAGCTTCGAGCACAAGCCGTTCGTAATCCCACATCGTGATAGCGCGGTTCCGGTGGCGCAGCCGTTCGCTCACTCTGGTGCGGAAGGCAGTTTCATCCTCGGCGGTTCTTCCGCCAAAGGTTGCGTATGGCTGCATGATCTTCTTGACAGCCGCGTCGGGGGTAACCGCTTTGGTGATCAAGCCTTCCGGCAACAAGCTGAAGGACTCTGCGGAAGAGTCACCGCCGGTGACGCGCGTCGCCTTTGCGGCCTGCGTTTTGACACCGGTGATCTTGCAGACCGCCTCCGGTTTCTCTTCGACCGTAGCTCGCAGCCAGAATAACGCATCGCCGCCCAAAAGCGCGTCGCCACTGGTGGCCGTTGCAGGCACGGCGAAACGGATGATGCCGGAGCGGACGAGCTGCGCCGTGTCGTCCGACAGCTCGGAGGTCTCGAATGGCACCCATTCGTTCGACCGGAGCCAGCTCCAACTGACATGATCTGGTGGCTTGGAGAGCGTCGGCGTGGCGCTCCCCTCGGCAAGCTGGAAGAGAATCGACAGGTTACGTCCGGGCGTGAAGTTGCCGATGCCGAGATAAAACTCTCCCTCGTCATCGAAGCGGTGCAACAGACCGGAATTTTCTCCGGGAGTCATCGCTTTGGAGCCGAACGGCGTAAGCTGGTAGAGCGTGGCTTCGGAGAGCAACGTCGAAGCCGTGTAGCTCAGCGTCATCGATTCGATAACCGGCGTGTAAGGCTCGACCGGCAGACACCTCGAAAAAGCTTCGACAAACTCCTGCGTGAAATTCTGAGGATTTTTTGGCTCTTTCCGCCCATCTTTCCAGACGTACAGTTTGTCGCGCACCTCTTTCCAGAGCGCCATGCTGTCGGTGGCCAGATCGGTATCATTCAGCGCCTTGCGCATGAGATAACGGCTCAGGGTAAGCGGGTAGAGCTTGTGACCGAAATCGCCGTCGAGGATCAGCTTCATGTAACCGCTGCGGCTGTCGAGCGTGTAGCGGGTCGTATCGAAATGCGTTGCCGTCAATGCCTGCTCGGGCAGCGTGGTTTTCGAGTCTGGAAATGTCACAACAGCGTATTTCCAACTAAAGAGTCGCTGATTTTCGCGGTCGTTCTCCTCTGGCCAGGACCCCTGTTTGAGGAAGGCGAGAGCGGCTTTGGGATAAAATTCATTGACCCAGTCGAAATCGATATCGCCTCTCCAGAAAGGCAACCCTTTCCATGAGATGCGCAACTGGAAGCGGGCATCCTTTTTCTGGAACAGCTCATCCGAGCCGACGATCAGCCAGTCGCCGCTTTCGGGCGTCGCGCCAAAGGGCTGGAACGGTTTGTCGGTCTTGATGTCGCCGAATTTGTTGCAGACCGTGAGGCTCTTCAGCCCACTGGCGTCGGGCTTGTTTTCGCTGTCGTAGCCAACGCTGACGTAGAGCGTCGAGCTGGCGAGGTCGAGTTGCAACTCTTGCAGCACCGAAAGCGTCGTGCTGCCGGCGGACTTCTGCTTTTTCCTGTTGGCTTTGGAGGCTGGCATCTGCGCCAAAAAAGCCTTGCCTGGAGTGGCGGTTTCAGATGATATGCGCGAAGATTTGGAGGAAACAAGATTACGGCGCTGCTCTTGCAGCACTGAAAGCAACTCGCTCTCAGCGGCCTCCTGCTTCAGCACGGCCTTGAGCATTGGCAGTTCCGCCGGAAGGGCGTTGCCCGGAGCAGCCGCGCTCATGGGGACGACCGGCGGCTGGGAGCCGTCGAAGGCGAGCGGGATGCTGATTTTTTTGCTCACGCTCTCCGAGAGCTTGCTGGCGTCGAACGTGGCCTGCACCCACTCTTTTTCCGTCGAAAGATAAAAGTCGAAGCTGTTGCAGAATGTGGCCTGCGAAACCCTGGCATCGCTGAATTCGAGGGTCAGCTTGATCTGGCGGTTTCCCTCTCTGAGCAGAAGGCAGTTCGAGGCGATAACAAATCCTGCTTTGGCGTAGTTTTCCACGCTGGTATCGTTCAGAAACGGATGCCACTCCCCGCCGGTAGTGTTGATCTGTGCGCCTTGCCCGTCGCCGGAGTTAATCACCGGCCAGGCATAGAGGCGTTTCTCGGCATCGTGTAACGAATGGCGCACGGCGCGCATCGTTTCGACGGTGGCCCTGTTGGGGATGAACTCCTCATCGAGCGCGAACCGGACGGCTTGACCCTGCTCGTCCTTGCCCTTGAAGAGCATTCCGGCATCGAGAGGAGTGCTTTCTTTGTTTTTGACCAGTTCGAACAGCAGATGGACTTGATCTGGTTCGGCGGCATTCGGGGCGAGTTGCAGCACCTCTTTGTAGTAAAAATCGAGATGGCGTCCGGTCAGCGTGTTCAGATGGGTGCGCGACAGCTCCATCAACTGGATGAAAGCGAGGAAGAGGCCGTAGTGTGGCTGGTGGTCGTCGCGTCCCGTGAGGAGCGTCGGCAGCGCGGTCCTGGCGTCGGCAACCGTGCGGGCATAGGCTTTCAGGAACAGATCGAGCTGCGTGGTGAAAAGGTTGTGCATCGCCAGACGGCTGTACGAATCCAGTCCGGTAAGGGGCGCATAGAGCGTTTCGTCCGGCTCGATGGACGCGATGTACGCCGCCCAGTCCGTCGCTGCGCCGATGATCCACGATTTCGAAAGACCAGCCGCACAGATGGCGGCGAATGGTTCGGGAGTTGCTTCGAAAATGCGAATCTCGCCGTCGGCAGCCATCGTATCGATGAGATCGAGCTTGACGCCGCCACGGTAAGCGGCGATCAGCTTCCCGAAGGCCGGACCGAGGCGGCTCGCGATAAGGTTTTGCAGCGTCGCCTTGAGCGCGAGGGCGGGATCGAGATCGTCCTTGAGCCGGTCGAGCTCACGCGCGAGAGTGCCGATGTGGCTGAAGAGCCACCCGAGCGTGGTCGCCGCATTCGGATTTGATGCCGCGGCTCCTTCGTTTTTCAGAAGATCGAGCAGCGCCTTGACTCTTTTGCGGTACAGCTCGACCTTTTCAATGGCCACGCAGGCGACCCTGACCGCAATATCCTCGCTGAAAAAGCGTTTCCAGTCATCGATCTCCGCATCGTTCAGATCGTAGTAGCGCAGCCAAGCAGAATAGTTTCGGGCAAAAGCGATGAACTGCTCCGGCGTCCGGTCGTCGATGGGCGCGCTGGCTGGATCGAGCGCGGCGGGAAAGCGCTGCTTCCGGCTCGTGCCGTCACGCATGAGTCCATTCGGATCGCTCTGCATCATGCACTTGTTGCCACCGGCCATGCTTCAGTTCTCCCCCAAAGGATTGACGGTTATTGCCATATCGATGTCGGTGCCCTCCTGTATGTAAAAGGGCCAGACCAGATTGAAACGCGAATTGGTGGTCTTGACCACGTAGTCGATGCTGATGAGCAGGATGCCCTCGTTTACATCGCTCTTTTCAATCGAGACCTTTTCGAGCCGGATGCGCGGTTCGTGGTAGAGAATGGCCGACTCGATCTTGTCGGCGACGAGGGTTTTAATGCGCGTATCGAGACTTTCGAAGATCAGTTCGTCCAGATTGCAGCCGAACCAGGGCATCATGACCCGCTCGCCCTGCGCCGTGCCGAGCAGCACGACAAGGCTCGAAGCGATATCCTCCTCGTCTTCGAGCATCTTCGCGCCGGGCAGGTTCCGGTCGAACACCGGCGGAAAAGCCCAGCCACGTCCAAGAAAGGGATATTGCATGTCAAGAAAGAGTTATAGGACTTTTTGTTCGTACAGGACTTATATGACCTATAAGTCCTCTTTGCGCAACATTGATCAATTATCCATTATCAATTCTATCCTCCGATCATCACTGTTAATGCGCCGGGCGGCATGACCGTGCCGCCTCCGGCGGTCGGGTCGCCGACTCTGGCGGCGGGCATTCCGCCGATGAGCACCGTGGTCGAACCCATCGCGATAGCGTCCGCACCGCAGGAGTCACCCAGCCGCGCCGCCGGCATTCCGCCGATGAGCACCGTCGGCGATCCGGGCGGGATGATAGGCACCGGCGCACCCTGCGTGGCGGTGCTGACGATCATGTCGCCGACTCGTGCCGCGAATGCCATCACATTTCTCCCGTTTCAGTTTATCTGCACCATGCCGCCGCTGATCTTCGCCGTGGCACTCCCCTTGAGTTCGGCGCTTGCGCCGGAGAGTTCCGCCGTCGCCGAGCCTTCGGCCTTGAAGCCGCTTTGCGCCGAGAGGTTGACGTTGACCCCCTCGGCCTTGAGGTCGCCGGTCGCTTTCAGCACGATGTCGCTCGCGCTCTCGATGGTGATGCCCTTGTCGTCGAGGGTGATCTTGTTGCCGTTCATGTCCTCGATCAGAATGCCATTGTCCTCGTCCGACAGCGAGAGCTTGTTGCCGCCGGGCGTTTCGAGGTGGATGATCTTCTTCTCGTCGTCGAAGGTGAGCATCATCTTCTCGCGGCTCACGTACCCTTTGCGGTGGTTGTCGTCCGAGGCCGGTTCCGGCGCGGGTTTCGCGCCGCTGTGGCACATGCCGAGCACCACCGGATGGCGCGGGTCGTCGCCGATGAAGCCCACCACCACCTCGTCGCCGATCTCCGGTCTGAAAAAGGTGCCGCGCTCGTTGCCCGCGTCGAGCGTGGCGAGCCGCGCCCAGACTCCCTCGTCCGCATCGCTGACGAGCGGCAGCCGCACCTTGATGCGCTCCATGCTTTCCGGGTCGCCCTCCAGCACCGTGACGACCCCGATCTGCAAGCCGACGACGCCGGGCAGGAGGCCTGATGCTGGCAGCGGGCGCAGTTTGTAGCGCTCCGGAAAAATTTCAGGGTCGAGGCCGAACTGCACGTCGGTCTCCCAGTTTCCGCCGCTCACCGTCTGCCGCACGCCCGAGACGTAAAGCTTGCCCTCGAATCGCGCACCGATGCCCGTCACCTCGATCAACTGACCGGGCAGTAACGAGGCAAGCCCCTGAAATCGCACCCGTCCGCGTACCTTTGCCAGCCGCTCCTTCATCAGGCGGGCGTCAGCCCACGCCTGCAACTCGGGCTGGCTCAGATTGCCGCCGTGGCGAATCACGCCCGCATCGCCGCCGAGCACTCCGGCAAGATCGTCGGTCGAGATATTTCCATTGCCGGTCGTCGAGGGTTCGCTCGCCTCCGACTCCACCATCGCCTGATCCGCCGGGTTCCACGAGGCTGCTTTGATGCCGCTCTCCTGCACGCGGGCGTCCATCTCCGCATCGAGCTCCAGCACGGTTGCGCCGAAGCGCACCGTCACGGCGGGATCGGCTGCGGTGTCGGGTGGAGCCACCATGACGCTATCGTCCGAAACCGCCACCACCATGCCGTTGGCTTCGGCGCGGCAGACCAGAAAGTCCCAGTCGGTCGATTCGTACTGCACTACCGACCCCGCTTCGGGCGTGGTCGCCGTTACGTCGCCTTGCAGACCGTAAGCGGAGATGATCTCCTCCATTACGTCACTGTCCTTCATATCTGCGAAGTAGCGGCTTTTGAGACCCCTTGTCATTTTGACCGCTTTTCCCCGGCACTCGACGAAGAGAATGCTGCCGTTCTTGCGGATTCTGATGCTCTGCTTGACGACGAGGCCGCTGAATACCGGGTCATTCATGGCGCGGTAGCCGAGCTGGATTTCGATGCTTTTGCCCGGCACGAACAGTTCGTCGTCGCTCGCCTCGAATGTTCCCGCCGAGGCTTGCCCATCCATCAGGTGAAGTTCAGCCGTCGGAATCCGGTTCAGTTCGTGCGATACCGAGAGCGCCACCAGCTGGAACTTGCCGGGAATCTCCGCGCCGTCGATAAGCACCGCGAAGGTGCAGACATCCGGAGTGGCCGGAGTCGGTATGGTGCTTTCGGGACTCACGATGACTTGGCGGTTTTTTCGATGGGCGGGAAACAAAGCTCCGTGCCCGGAACCAGCGAGCGGAAATCATCCACCCCATTGGCTGCGGCTACGTCGAGATAGTATTTCGAATCGCCGTAAATCCGGTAGCACATGAGCGGCAGCGTGTCACCAGCCTTGACCTTCCGGATGTGCGTCAGGTCGGCGGACTGCTTGTCTTCGGTGGCGGCGCGTTTCTCCTCCTCGATGCTGCTCTTGAAGGTCACCTTGGCCGTGGCGCGCAGAGGAGTGCCATCCGGCTTGAAAAGCTTGTAGGTGATGTCGAGCGAGGTGACCCGTCCCTTGAAAATCGAGTTTTGACCCCAGACCAGCTTGAAATGTCTTGGCTCGTGCGAGTCCCCCTTGTACTCGGTCAGTACCTTTCGGAACTCCAGCACGTCGTCAGCCACGGAGTCGCGCGGATTGTCGTCGATGATGCCGGTGTTGTCGAACAGAAACTCGAAGCTCATCTCGCCCGGCTCGGAGTATTCGTACTTCAGCTGCTGGCCGCTCGTGCCCTGGCCCTGACCCGATTTCGAGAACTTCAGCTTATAGCTTTGCGTGTAGCTCTCCGGGTTGATCAGCGCCTCGACGTAATCGTCTGCCTCGCTCTTGCCGCCGCTTTCAGCCGTTTTCGAATCGGAAAAGGCCAGGATCAGCATCTTTTCGAGTTTTCCGCTCTCAGCCATCAGCGTTCACGTTTGTTTTGCATAATCCGGAGCACCTGCTCGACGCACTCGGCCACGATCGCTTCACGATCCGCTGCGGCATTTTCGCCGCCGCCGCTCCGATCCGCGCCGTTCCGGTTCGCCTCCGCGCCTTTGCCCTGTGGCGCTTCATTGACCGTCACCTTGATATGCAGCTCCCTGATCTCAACCGGCATAGTCTTATCCCGTCTGGATGGTGAAGTAACGGTAACTCAGCTCCATGGTCTCGATGACGACGCTGTTTTCGTTCGCATTGAAATCGCTGACGAGCCACTTTTTGGGTATGGCGTGAACCACATTCCAGGTTTGCAGCGGCTCGCCTTTTTCGTTCAAGAGGTTGACCGACAGATCCGTGGGGGTGAACGAGCGGTTCTGGAAAGCATCGGTCAGCCATTCGATGACCGACGAATCGGTCAACAGGCCGCGCTTGAGCACCAGGTCGGCATACTTTGTCCTCACCGGCAGCTTGTGCTCGAAGCGGTTCTCGCCGCCCTCCTTGAAGGTCTCGAAGTCGTACTCGACCGACAGTCCCGAGACCGACTGGAACCTCGCGTCGTTCTTGTCCTGGCTGATGCCGAAGACAACCCTGAAATAGAACCCCCACGGCGGATAATAGTCAACCATCGTTCACCCTCGTTCAGACCTTCATCAGTTTCAGCCCCTCGTGCGCCAGCTCGATGCTCTCGATGGCCACCTCGTTGGCGTCGGACTTCAGGTCGGGTGCGGTGATTTTGACCGGAAAGCAGCGAGCCGCCGTCCATGCCGCCACCGGCGCGTGCTTCTCGTTGAGCAGCCGGATGGTGACGTCGCGCCGGTTGTCAACGCGCTCGTTGGCCACATCGTCCAGCCAGGCGTTGAAGTCGAAGTCGTTCTCGAACTTGCCCCGCTTGAGCGTGATGTTGCTGTTCTTGACCATGCCCGGCATGGCGATCTTGTTGAAATCCTTGCTGTCGCTGTGCCGGTACTCGATCTTTTCGCGCTCCATCACCAGCCCGGTGACTTCGGTGAAGCTGAGTTTTGCGCCTCCCCAGTCAACCTGGAAGTGAAACCTTGGTATCGGATATTCCTGTGCCATAGTCGTCTATGAGTTTTATGGATTGATAAAATTTCCTGTCGAATGCTCCGTTCAGCGGTTACGATTCGGCCATCTTGTGCGAGAAGCGCAGGATGATGAACTCAGCGGGCCTGACGGCGGCCATGCCGATTTCGATGATCATGCGCCCTTCGAGAATGTCGAGCGCGGTCATCGTTTTGCCGAGACCGAGCGACACGTAGAAGGCGTGCTCGGGCTTGATGCCCTGCAACGCGCCCTGCCGCCAGAGCACGGTCAGGAAGTTCTCGATCATCGCCTGAATGCGCACCCAGGTGTTGGCGTCGTTAGGTTCGAAGACAAACTGCTCGGTGGCCTTCTTGACCGACTCCTCGACGAAGTTGAAAAAGCGCCGGACGTTGACGTAGCGCCACTCGTTGTCGTTGCCCGCCAGCGTGCGCGCACCCCAGACCAGCACCCCCTTGCCGGTGAAGCTGCGGATGATGTTGACCGATTTGCCGGCGTTCACGTCCACGTTGTACTCCGCCTGCTGTTCCTGCGAAATCTTCGAAGCGGGGCTGACGACCGAATTGAGGCTCACGTTGGCCGGGGCTTTCCAGACACCGCGATCCGCGTCAACAGCCGCGTACACGCCAGCGATCGCGCCCGAGGGCGGCAACTGGTTGAGCGACTCGATGGCTTTGCTGACCAGGCTCTTGTAAGTGCCGAAGCCGCTGAGCAGGGCGTCGTTGAACTTCTTTTCATACTCCGCCGCCGAACTCTGCGCAAAGCGGAAGAGTGCGATGATGGAGCTTGCAGCCTGCGCGGCGGCATTCCGGGCAATGTCGGCCATCTCCCTCGGGGTCGTCACGGCGTCATATTTATCGGTGACATCCGAACTTTCCACCGCAAGGAAATCCGCTGTACTGTAAGTGGCGGCGCTGGTGTAGCCGAGCAGGATAAGCGTCTTGCCGAGATCGGTCGTTGCGGTAACCGGATCGTCCGAGAAGAGTTTGATCGTGACATTTTCTGGATCTTCTTCAGACTCTTCCTCCGGCTCTCCCGGCATTCCCGTCGTGGCCAGATAGTTGTAATGCGCGGCCAGCACGTCGAAGACCGAGCTTTTCAGCGCCGAGCTGCCGAGGTACTGCGTAATGTCCTTTGCAAGGATGAAGTCCTTGGTCTCGGGAACCGACGGATCGGGCGAAGCGGTAACGACCTTCGGAAGCGAAGCGATCATGTCGCTGACATCAGACACGATCTCCGCGAGCAGGTCATAGAGTGCCTGCAACGGAGCCTTCAGATCTACCGCCTTGGTCGCTGTCGAGGCGTTATAGGCGTCGGAGAGCTGCTTGAATTTCGTTGCCCAGGCGCTGTCGCCCGTGCCGTCGGCTTCAGCATCTTCGAGCGCATCGACCGCCTTCTGCGCTTCGGTCACGTCGGAGAGCATTTGGAGGATCGCGCTGTCGCTGGTCAAACTGGCGGCCGAGATCAGATCGCCCTCCTTGTTGCCGCGTTTCAGGGTCAGGTCGCGGTAGTAGAAGGTGCGCGGCAGGCTGGTGTTGATCCAGGGACCGTAAGCCGCGCCGTACTTCAGGTTGTTGATGCCGATACCGTCGCGGAGCTTCTTGACGTCGTCTCCGAAATCGCCGGTGCTGATCGTGTCGCACAAGGTCACGCGATCCTTGAGTTTGTAGCACTGCGAAAGCGCGGCGACCTGCACGTCATGCAGTCCAGGATCATCGAGATTTACCGCATCGGGGAAAAGCAGAATGGTCGGCTCGTCCTCGTTCTCCACGGCGCTCAGTCCATCGAGAAAGTCCTGCTTGTCGAGCGTGTCCTCATAGCTTCCTATCGAGACGATATAGCAGTTGCCGCCGCCATTGGCATAGAACATCCTGAGACTGTCGAACAGCAACCACGCTGTACTGCCGGTTGGCTTGCCGCTGTTGATGTAACTGTTGTTCGCGTCGAGATAGATTTCAAGCTCTTGGGATGGCCCTTCGCCGAAAAGCTCCACGTAATCGGCGATAGACTCGATTCTGGTCGGCTTCCTGGTCAGCGACTCGCCCTTCTTGAGCGCCTTTTCGGTGTAACCGATAAAAGCCGGAATCGCCGTTTCCACGGGCGCGATCGAAGGTGGGAACTTCGGGATCTCTTCGATATAGACGCCGGGGGTCTTGTACATTGTTGCCATGATTTATCCCGTTTAGGTTGAGGTTACGTCAAATGAATATTTCCGAAACAAGCCGTGAAACCGCTTTCTCGTCGCTCATTTCAGCCTTGAACGCGCCGACGGAAGGCTTGACGCTTTTCGGGCTGGAAGCGTTTCCATAAAAGGTAAGCGGCAGAGGCGTTTCCGACAGGTTTTCAGCTCCTTTGTGATCGATCCATTTCCACCAGGTGGATCGGCTTTTGAGGCGCAGGTGGTAAACCGGCGCGCTCGCTTTTAGCTCTCCCCCGCTTTCGATAAAGCTGAAGTCGCCATCGTCTTCACTCCAGGCCGCGATCCGTAAAAGCGCGAAGAAGTTGCCGGTTACCTCGTCATCAAGCAGGATGCCTTTCGCTGGCGCGTCCGTCACCCCCTCCGGTGGCGAGATATCCGGAACGTCGCGCTGGTTGGCGAAGAGCGGCATCGCGGCTTTGTCAGCGTCGAGTGTCTGATAAGCCGGAGTCTCTCCGCCCTGGTCGGCGGTCAACTGGCAGAGCGCGCCGCCGGACTCGAAAAGCGCCTCGACCTTGTCTTCCGGATCGAGCGGCCCGATCTCCCTCGACAGGAAAAGCGTTTTACTCTCGCCGCTTCCTCTCGACGCACCGGTGAGATTGGTAAAAAGCGGCGTATTTTCCCTGAAGCGGTAGCGGGTGCTTTTGTCCTCCGTATAGCATTCGCGGATCGGTTGTGGCTGCAAGGTCAGCGCCGTGTAGCTGAAAAAGTTCGGGTCGATCACCTCGATACGCCACTCCAGCACGGTCTCAGCCGGTATGAGCGCCTCGCCGGATGCGCTTACGATAATGCCCGTCCTTGTTTTGCGCCAAATCGCGCGGCAGGCTTTCAGCGCGTGCTCTGTCTGTTCAGTCGGAACGATCTCCAGAAAAGCGCCTGCATCGTACGTCAAGAGATAACGCTCTTGCTGTTCGTCATTGAGCCGGTCGAACACAGTATCGCCCTCATCCAGCCAGTAGTGATGGAGCAGGCGCAGCTCGAAGAGCGTGCTGTATGAGCGTTCGTGTTGTTCGGGCATGGTCGCTCAGGATTTATGGCTGAATTCAGTGACGACCTCCTTGACCAGGCTGCCCTCCCGTTTCCTGGCGCTGAACTTCAAGTCGAGCATCCGCATCCAGTAGATAACGAAGGGATACTGTTTTCCGCCGAGCGTCCCCCAGAGATGATTGACCTCCTCCATCGAAGGTGAGTGGAGATCGAAGATCAGCTTGAACGATTCGAGGCAATCGATGTCATTTGTTGGCGCACTGTCGGTAATGGATCCGGGCAGGACGTTGTCCTGAGTGAAACAGTTTTTGAACTGGAAAAACCGGATGACCCTCGAAAGCTGCAACAGACCGCCAGTATAGCTGCTGTGCGGTGCGATGACCAGAATCTGGAAGTTGAGGAAAACCGGCGGATTTTCGTACAGCGCTTTCAGGTTGGCTTCATCGCGAAGAACGTGCGGCTGATTCTTGAGCGTTTTTTCTTCTCTGATGTTGATGACGGAAAAAATCACCGAATCTCTCGAATTCTCTTTATCCGCCGCATCGAATCCGTCCGAAGGATTGCCCGGTCTTGCCTTTCCCGAGTCTTCGCCATAAATGCTGTTCAGATGGGCATTCAGTTCGTTGACCACGATGGTCAGAGCATGAGATATCATCCTACATCGTTGGTTTGGCGGTTCGATGAAATCCGGGTTGCGCCATCTTCCTCTGGCTGACTCTTCAGAATCCGGTCAGGAGAAATTTTTGAGAATCGACGAGCGTATCGCATGGCGTGACAGGACAAAGAGAGCCAAAGCGGATGTCTTTCCCGACAGAGATACCAGATGACGAACACTCGACAAACGGCAAACTATTTCAAAAAAACATGAACAGTTGACCTGCGTGCTGGATCCAACGGTGACGCGGTCGCAGATGAAGAAGACTTGCACCGTACTACTGAAACAAGCTATGAATATTACCCGTCGGCTCAAAATGAAAAAAAAGGGAGAGTACCCGATTTTTTATGTATGGCGCGCATATTAAGTGTTTTTTTGCATGTAAATCTTATAGGTGTTTTGTTTTTTTGACGAAATATCTCGTCGAAAGGCGATGGCAAACCGCAGGTTCACTCCGTAACGTCACCGTTATTGAACGAGCCGTTCTCGTCGAGCGGGGGGTAGGGTTTGCCTTGCTCGCGCAGAACATGACTAAGGCGCGGGTAGGTGTATTCGAAGAGCAGACGGTCTAAGTCGGCATCGCTGAAGTGCTTTGTGTCGTACAAACCGGCGGCCTGGCGCTGGCGTTGCGCTTCGAAAAGGATGAGGGCCGCGGCGACTGAGACGTTCAACGACTCGACCATGCCCATCATCGGGATGTAGATGAAGTTGTCGGCGAGGTCGAGCGCCTCCTGCGACGGCCCTCTCAGCTCCTCGCCCATGACGATGGCCGTCGGGCGGGTGTAGTCGATGGAGCGGAAATCGACCGCTTCCGGGCAGTAGTGGGCCACGAGAATCTGCGCGCCCGCCTCCCGGAGCTTCTCGCCGACCGGCGTGATCGACTCGCTGAGGCGGAGCTTGACCCAGCGGCTCGCGCCCGCCGCTGTGTGCTGCTTGGTCTTGATCGATGAGCGGTACGAAATGGCGTGTACCTGGTGAATGCCGACCGCGTCGCAACTGCGGATGATGGCGGCGAGGTTGTGCGACTTGTTGACGTTATCCATGACGAGCGTCAGGTCGGTCTGCCGCTTTTCGAGCAGCTCGCGGATTTTGCGGAATCGTTCGGGTGCGACCAAGGGCGTGCGGTTTGGTTGAAGAAACATCTGTCAAGAAAGCGTTTTTCCCGCAAATCTTCAATCCTTCATCCCGGAGCGCCATTTCTGCGCCGCCAACGATGTATATTCAGTCTCGAAATCAGAGGCCGACGCTCCGGCAAAGCAGGATCGAGAACCTTTGGCCACAGCTCTCCGTTGTATCGGAAGTGGGGCTTTTTCCTTTTCAGGAATGTATTTACCGTTATGAGTCTGCATAAGAAGAAACATCCGCATCTCGAAAAACTGCTTGAAACGGCCAGAAGCGTCAAACTCGACAGTACGTCCAAAGTGTTGATCCTCAGCGATCTGCACATGGGTAACGGCGGTCGCCGCGACGAGTTCCGGCGCAACGCGGAGCTTGTGCGTTCGATGCTTCAGGAGTACTACCTGCCGGGCAAGTACAGCCTCGTGCTGAATGGCGACGTCGAGGAGCTGTTCAAGTTCTCGGTCGAAGACATTGCCGAATGCTGGGGCCATATCTACGACCTGTTTCTGCAATTCGAGAAGAACGGTTTTTTTTGGAAAACCTACGGAAACCACGACTCCGATCTGTTCGAGGAGCGCAACTATCGGCTGTCGAAGCATCTGCTCGAATCGATAAGGTTTCAGTACGAAGAGGAGACGATGCTGCTTTTCCACGGACATCAGGCCTCGATTCTTCTCTGGGAGACCTACCCGCTCGTCAGCCGCGCGGTCGTGCTCTTCCTGCGTTACGTGGCCAAGCCCATCGGAATCCGCAACTTCTCGACCGCCTACAACAGCCGTCGCCGCTTTGCCATCGAAAAGTCGATCTACGAGTTCTCGAACCAGGCCAAGATCGTCTCGATCATCGGCCATACCCACCGGCCACTGTTTGAATCGCTCTCGAAGGTCGATCATCTCAACTACCGCATCGAGGAGCTTTGCCGCCAGTACTCCTCGGCCCCGCAGGAGGAGCGCCAGGCGATCCGGGAGCGCATCGGCGAACTGAAAGCGATGCTCGACGCCTGCTTCACCGAGGGCAAGAAAATCGGTCTGCGCAGCGGGCGATACAACAACATCGTCATACCAAGCGTCTTCAACTCGGGCTGCGCCATCGGCAAGCGGGGCGTCACCGCGCTTGAAATCGACGGTGACCATATTCGTCTCGTTTACTGGTTCAAAGAGAAGCAAGGGAGGCGCTTCGTCAGCACCCGTAACCACGAACCGGAGCAGCTCGGCAACAGCGGCTTCTACCGCATCGTGCTCAACGAGGATCATCTCGATTACGTCTTTTCGCGAATTCACCTGCTGGCGTAAAAGGGGGATAATGGATAATGGATAATGAGGTGGAGACCTTTTTCGTTCTTATTGTCCTTGAAGTCCTTTTCCTGAGAGCTTGCCTGAAATTTGCAGAAAACCCATACATTGCAGAGAAGCTCGCAACCCTGCGAGCTGATTCGTTTTGCCGCCATATCGCCATCAGCTTTAGAACCGTAACCCCGATTGTTCATGGCAAAGGAAGCATCGGCCAGAATCAAAATCAACAAGCTTCTCGAAGAGACCAGGTGGCGTTTTTTAGCCGTCGGCGTTATTGATTTTTTTTTTAATCAGGCATTCATCGCTTACCGTATAATCGCTACATATAAAACACCATTGACTGCATATGGGACGATGATCAAAGTTTTAACAGTGCTAAGGTTTTCGAATGATTGGTTTTTTTGAGAAAAAACAATAAATTTGAAAAGATTTTTTATTTTACATAGTTATTTTACATCATAATTTATCAAGCGATTATGAACTGCAATAAAGCGATGGTACTCATGAGCGCGGCTATTGACGGAGAACTCAGCCCGAAAGAAGAAGAAGAACTCGCACAACACCTTGCTGAATGTCCTGAATGCCGCACTGAATATCAGTATGCAAAAAAAAATAAAATCCCCATAAGGGAACGCATTGCGCGTGTCGAGGCACCTAACCCTTTTGTGGAGTCTTTGCATAATTATATGAGAAATATTAATACATCGATTACTCATAATAATGATATAGAAATTATAGTAGATTCTGGAAGTGCTTCTCCAGAAGAGATTGGTGAATTGCTTCATGAGATATCGTATTTGTATAGATTGATGGGAGGCTCTGGCATCATCTTTACCCCCTCTAAAATAGAGGTTAACTGTGAGGAGTTAATCTCATGAGTGATTTGAAAAAGATAATATTTTCAGGTCAGCCAAATAATCCTGCTATTGATAAGAATCAGGGGATATGGGCTTGTTTTAGGCGATTGTTTCCAAAGATAAAAAAAGGAAAAGTTGGTTTTGGTATTGGCATAGACGGGGTTAAATTTGATACAGAGGTTGAGTGTAAAGATGAAAGTCCTGAGAAGAATAATGCTGAAATTGAGAAGATAAAAAATGAAGCCGGAAAATTTGCTGCTGAAGCAACAAGAATTCAGGCTCAACTTGATGATGCGCCTATTTCCAGGGCCATAAAAATAAATGAGGCATTACGTCAAATATATTCCGATTCAGCTACGCCTGAAAGCGTAAAGCTTCTTCAATTATCTAACCTGATGGAGGCAGATCCAATATTAGCTAGTCAAGTAGAAAAAATTAATAGTATTTGCGAACAACTTAAACATATTCATGGAACCAATATTTACATAAACAATACCGTCTCTTCTAAATCTTGATGTGCAATGAGATTTTATTGGCTATGTATTTATCTATATTAGAAAAACCAGCTCAATTATCTATTCTCCCCATCACCTCCTCT
The DNA here is from genome assembly GCA_013334655.1 of Chlorobaculum sp. GTDB lineage: Bacteria > Bacteroidota > Chlorobiia > Chlorobiales > Chlorobiaceae > Chlorobaculum. The sequence goes on from JAAXXD010000007.1 coordinate 23,914, forward strand.
CATAGCTTTGCGTGGGCTTTTGCGGTAGCGGTGTTGAGGCTGAGAGGGGTGATTAATGAGCTACTCGGAGCAAAACTGCTTGCAATACTTGATCTGCTGACGTCCGAAGTTGACTTGGTGGAAATTGTTCCAGAAACGATAGACGGGATCATTTTTTTTCATCAACTTTTAGAATACGCCAGTATTTAGATGCCATGAAAACCTTTTTTTCCATCGTCCAGTACACATTGAACTATCATCGTGAGGAGTACTTCGGCATCGGCCTCTTCATGGTCAGCCCTGAACTCGGCGAGGTGATCGTGCGTTTCTCGAAGAGCCAGATCAATCGTATCAATAACGCCATGAACATCCGTAAGTCGTCTTTGCTTGAAAGCGCAATTCATAAGCTACAGAGTTAAAATCCATTTTTGTCCACCGAACCTTTAAATGGACGAACGAGGCGAGAGGCAAGGCGCAGGTCTTTTGCGTGATTGTAGGGTTTTCATGCAACGGCAGCAATGAAAAAAAGCGACTTTTCGATTACGAAACCCCGCAAAGCGAGCCGCATGAAGTTCTTGTCAAGAATATAAATCCATATCTCATTGATGCGCCTGATTTGGTAATTTTAAGCCGTTCAAAACCAATTTGCAATGTCCCGACAATTATCTTTGGCAATATGCCAAACGATGGCGGATTTTTATTATTTAATGATGAAGAGAAAAATACATTTCTATTAAAAGAGCCAAAAGCTGAACGATTTATTCGAAAGTTTGTAGGATCACAAGAATTCATCAACGCTGAAAGCCGCTGGTGCTTGTGGTTGAAAGGTGTACCGCCAAGTGACTGGAGAAGTTTGACAGAAGTTGTAAAGCGTGTTGAAGCTGTGAAGAATTATAGACTCGAAAGTCCCCGTGAAGCGACACGAAAACTGGCTGAGATTCCCTATCTTTTTGGAGAAATTCGTCATCCTGAAACAGCTTTTATGATTATGCCGCTTGTATCTTCAGAACGACGAAAATATGTGCCATTCGGTTTTGCTGAGAAAGATGTAATAGTCAGTAATAAGTGTTCTATTATCCCAAACGCCTCGCTTTACCTTTTTGGTTTATTAATAAGTGCAATGCACATGGCGTGGATGCGGGCGGTGTGCGGTAGGCTTAAAAGCGATTACAACTATTCAAATAACATTGTCTATAACAACTTCCCGTTTCCCGAAGCCGTGACGGAGAAGCAGCGGGCGAAGGTTGAGGAGAAAGCGCAGGCGGTTCTCTCGGCGCGTGAATTATTTCCTACGGCAACGCTTGCCGATCTCTACGACCCCCTTTCCATGCCAAAAGAGCTGCACAAAGCGCACCGGGAACTCGACGAAGCTGTCGATGCCTGTTATCGCCGTTCACCCTTCAAATCCGAACTCGAACGCCTTGAATATCTTTTCGAACTATACGCTAAATACGCCGAACCCCTCGCCCACGCAATGAATCAAAAACCAAAACGCACGCGCCAGGCGAAGCAGAAGAAAGAGGAATAATATATTGTTTAGCGGATGTTGGTAGAGTTAATATGTATTTCTTTGAAAAGAAAAATCAAAAAACTTTTGCCCAAGTATGGAGCGAAAAGCAAAGAGAGGTGAAGCTATAAGATTTTCTAAGTTATGTCTTCCACAGCTCTTCATGCTGAAACATCTCAGGAAAACCCATAGCGGCGAAATCGATATTCTGATATTTGTTAAGCAGATTATAAACTTTTGCCTGAATGAACTTTTTGGATTGACTGTTTGCAGAAGATAAATCAGAATAGAGAACATGTAAAAAGCTCTGTTGTTTGATTTACCTCTGTTCGCGCCTTTGATTTCTTTAATGCTTTCATCAGAAAGCCAGGACTTCACAGGATTGTTTGGTATTTGAGGACTGACACCGAATTCTCGATTCCAAAATCTGGAATGGTGTGCGCAAAGATTGCGCAAATAAACAATGCAATGAAGCCAGGATGCAAAAGTTGTATCATCAAGACCAAAATGCTTGGCAATGATACGCTTGCTTTTGCCTCCTCGCATGTCGGAATATAAGGTTGAAATCTGACCGAAGGAGGCGATCTCCATTATCATCCAGCACGGGGGATATGGGTCAGAATACTTCCTTCTAAATGCCAGAATAAACTCTTCCTGACTATTCTCGAAATCTTCAGACAGTTTTTGTAATATCTTGTCGTGTCGAGAACGATGGTTATTAAACCGCTTTGTATCGGCATACCAGAGCGGCCCAAACGCATGAGAAAGAGTATTGATCATTTGCGCTCTAACCGCCACTTCTATTTTTTCGATTTCTCCAAGCAATAATTGCCGAAGTTCACGATCAAAACAGTAAAGTTTGAATGCATTATTAAATGAGGCATTATTCTTGAAACGATGCAAACTCTTTGGTTCCTGCAAAAGTGGATACCAATAACCGCTTAACCGGTAATAGCTGATGTGTCGAAGTATATGAAGCGCTTTCGCCTCGTCTTCAATAGTCAAACCTCGATCTTTCAGGAGCAGCAATTGCTCTTCAGGGGTGCGTGACGGCTTTGAATATGATTCCGGCATAGGGGTTTTGCTGGACATAAAAACAAAAAGCTCACCCTGAGCGCGCTGTTCTTACGGGAAGCGGGGTGAGCGTGTTGGTGGAATAATAAGAAAAAAACACCAGCCCGCCAATAAATCCGATCAAATTCCATGAAAATTCGGACGAATCAGGCTGATCCGGTTAATCTGCCTTAGGCGGAAAATCCGCAAGCAGCCGCATTCAATTCTCAACTATCAACTGCTTCACCTCTTCCCACAATTTGCCGTATGCCTTCGCGGCGGGGGATTTGGGGTGGGTGGCGTTGAGGGGGGCGCGGGTGAGGCCCATCTTTTCCACGTCGGAGCTGTAGGGGATCGTCTGCCTGAGCATTGCCGGGTGGTTCTGGTACTCCTCGACGATTTCGCGGTGCATCGATTTCCGCCTCTCTTCCATCGAGAAAAATCCGGCGATTTTCGAGGCGTCGAGGCCGTTATCTGCAAAGAAATCGATGAGTTGCGTGAAGGTGCGAATCGAAAGCGTCGTCGGGATGAGCGGCACGAGGATCAGGTCGGCGGCGCGGAAGACGCTTTCCGAGAGCAGCGTGAGGTTGGGCGGGCAGTCGAAGAAAAGGTAGCGGTACTCCGGTTCGAGTCCTTCGAGGTTTTTCGAGAGCAGCTTCTTCGGCTTTTTCGACTCCGAAAGCTCGATGTCGAGGTTCCGGTACGACAAGTCGGAGGGAAGCAGGTCGAGGTGCGGGAAGTCGGTCGCCTTGATCTGCTTGAGGATTTTGTCGTTTCCCTTGAGGAGTTTTTCGCTGCTGTGCTTGCGCGATGCAGTGATCCGAAAGTAGAAAGAGCTTGCGCCCTGCGGGTCGAGATCGCAGATGAGTGTCGGCGTCGCGGCGGTCGCGGCGAGGTACGACAGGTTCACGGCGGCGGCGGTTTTGCCCACGCCGCCCTTGATGCTGTAGAGCGCGATGGTTTTCATGCTTCGGCAAGTCCCGCCAGCAGCTCGTCGAACAGCTCCCCGGTTTCGCTGCTGTCGAATCCCGAGAAGATTTCGTGGAAATGTTCCCTGACCTTTTCCCTTTCCCTGTAGAGCGTCGCGAGCAGGCCGCCGATGGCCGCCGCCTCGCCGATGCCGCCCCTGTCCGCCGGAAGAGCTTCGAGGCGACTTTGCAGGAACTCCATCTGCACCGACAGATCGACGAACGTGCCGAGGTTGTCCTGCAGCGACTTCATCTGCCTGATCGCCTGCACGGTGGCTTTCGGCGGGAAGAGCGATGCGAAGAATTCAAGCAGGTAGCGGAGCTTCTTGCAGTCGATACGCAACTCGTGCAGCTCGGCGTCGCTCGTTTCGCTGTTGGCCCGGCGTCCGTGCGCGAGCAGCTTTTTCAGCGCCTTGCGGATCACCTTCACCGCAACTTCGCCCGTCGGACGCGCGGCGAGCGGCGCGGTCTGTTCGTCCGGTAACGCTTCCTTTGCGATGAATTCCTTCAGCGCAGCCATAAAGCCGGGATACTCCTTGCCCGCGAGGTAGCGGTTGAACTGCCGGTGATGCAGGCGCTTCTCCGCTTCGAGGTCGCTGAAAAAGGGATCGAGCGCCGGTCGCAACGACGGCGGCAGAAGCTGGGTGTACTCGTCGCGCCGGAGAAGATAGACGTCGCTGTCGCGCAGGTCGTTGGTGCGCTTGCCGAGTTCGCGCAGCCCCGTGAGCGCCCAGGCGGTTTTTTCCGGCTCGAACACGCCGCTGAGCAGCCGCAGAATCGAGCGGCTCCGGCGGATGGAAACGCGGAAGTCGTGCAGGAACTCGGAGTCTATATCCTTGCGGATGCCCTCCTCGTTCGCCTCCATAATCGAAGAGGTGAACTGCAAAAGCCGTCGGACGTTTTCGTGAATCGGAGCGCGGGCGTCGAGCTGAAGGTGAAGCTTCGACGAATAACCTTTGCCGGTTGGCGCGGCGGCCTCCATGATGCCAGCGAAACGCTCCCGGAAGCTCGTGACGCGATAGGCGTCAACCGGTTCCGGCAGGGCCATGAGCATCGTTGACAGCTCTTTGTGGAACCCCTTGAGCGGCGTGATCGAGTAGTAGCGCGGAAAAACGGCTTCGCTGCTTTTGTCCGACTTGTGGATCGATTCGAATTCAAGCGTCGCGACGGTTTTGTCCTCCTGGTCGACAATCCGCCACGAGGTGACGAAGCGGTCGATGGCGCAGCGGTTGATGAAGGCCCGGAGGCGGCTGCACTGCAAGAGCTTTTTCCGTGCTTTGCACTCCGGCAGATCAGAGGCGAAAAAGTGCGGCGGCGTGTGTATGAGAGGCGTTTCAGCCTCCACGAGGCCGCTGTCGAGATCGATGACTGACAGCACTCCTTTTCTGCGCATCACCGCCAGCCCCTTGCGGAACGCCTCCTCCTCAAAGGTGTCGTAAAAGACGAGGCGCTCGCGATGCGCGGAACTTTTGCCAACGCGCCACCCGGCAGGCAGCTTCTGCCCCACAGCCTGCGCCAGCGGAGCGTCTGTGCTGATTCTGAGATAGAGGGTCTCCTGGGCGTCGCTCATCGGCTTTCGGGTTTGACCGGTTATGAATACAATGCTTTAAGCTGGCTGCCGCCGGTCTGCTCGCAGCAGCAGCGCACCGAGCTGCCTTGCACAAGCCGAAAGCAGCTTCGGCCCGGCTCCGGCTTGGCGGCCTCACATTCTGTTGCCGGGTTGCCGGAGCAGTCGAGCGCTCCATCCACCCGTTTCGGGAAGCGCTTGAGGCTTACGAGCCGGTTGCCGGAACAGTTGAAATTCCCCGCCACTTCGACCGGCCCGTGCGTGAGATTTTCCAGCATATTGTCGGCGCAGGAGAAATTTCCATTGACGAACTCCGGCGCTCCGTCGAGCGAAACGAGCAGGTTCGAGGAGCAGTCGAAATCGGCGTGAACTTCGTCCGGCGCTCCCTGCAATGAGCGCAACCGGTTGCCGGAGCAGTTGAAAGAACCCGTTTCGAGCGGCGAGCCGTAAAGCGAAGCGAGCTGGTTGCCTGAACAGTCGAACACACCCTTCACCTTTTTCGGCGAGCCGAGGAGCGAAATCAGGCGGTTGCCTGAACAGTCGAAATCGCCCTTCACCTTCGATGGCCCGCCCTTCAGGCACGAGAGCAGGTTTGAAGCACAGTTGAAATCGCCGTTGACGGTTCGCGGCCCTCCTTCGAGCAACGTGATTTCGTTGCCGGAGCAATCGAAGCTGCCGGTGATGCGCGGCGCGCCTTCGAGCGAAGTCAGCCGGTTGCCGGAGCAGTTGAACGACCCTTCGACGATCTCCGGGCACCCTTCAAGCGAAGTCAGCCCCATGTTCGAACAGTCGATATCGCCGGTGCCATCGAGCATGCCCATTATATCTCTGAATGTACGCATCATTGCGGAATGTTGATGAATCGATGCCGTTCGTGGCCGGGATGCTGGAAAAATCGACGAGCGTCTTGCGTTCTAATACAACCTGAGTTTTCCCTCCTCCGTGCGGCAATCGATGATTGATCGGATTTTTTTCAGTGTTCATGGCACGCAAGTTAACTGGTCGGGGCGTGATATATCATTCTGTTGCAAAGTGTTAACAAAATCGTCACCACTTTGTTGCCGTTTCCGGTCAGCTCATGCTCAACCGGTTTTTGATTCCGGTCGATTTTTTCTTCTGCATGCGGCGTTTCATGAACCGTTCCTGGCTGTTAACCTTCGGGGCGTCGTTGCGGAGGAGCGTGCAGTTGCCGCTTGGCTCGATCTTCCATGCCTTGAGATTGTCAGCGAGCTGGAGTTCGAGTTCCTCCCTGACCTCTGCTACCAGCACGGGATCAAAGACCGGAAAGAGCGTCTCGACGCGGTCGTCGAGGTTTCGCGGCATGAGGTCGGCGCTGCCGAGGTACAGTTCGGGATGACCGCCGTTGGCGAACCAGTAGGCGCGACTGTGTTCGAGAAAGCGTCCGATGATGCTGACAACCCGGATGTTTTCGCTCACCCCCGGAATGCCCGGCTTGAGGCAACAGATGCCCCGCACGACGAGATCGATCCGTACTCCCGCGCAGGAGGCGCGGTAGAGCGCCTGGATCGTGGCCGGATCGACCAGCGAGTTCATCTTCATCATAATCCTGCCGCCGCCCTCTTTTCCGGCCCAGACGATTTCGCGCTCGATCATCCCCATGATCCGCATTCTTGTATTGATCGGCGAGACCAGCAGATGCCGGAAATCGACGTACCGGAAGTATCCGGTCAGCGCGTTGAACAGCTCCGAGACCTCTCCGGCGAGTCTTTCGTCATCAGTGAAAAAACTGTAGTCGGTATAGAGCTTGCCGGTGGCCGGATTGTAGTTGCCCGTGCCGAGGTGCAGATAGCGCTTGAGGCCCTGCGCTTCGCGGCGCACCACGAGCGTGAGCTTGGCGTGGGTTTTCAGTCCCGGCAGGCCGTAGACGATGTGCGCTCCGACATCTTCGAGCGCGCGCGCCCAGCCGATGTTGTTCTCCTCGTCGAACCTCGCCTTCAGCTCTACCAGCACGGCCACCTGCTTGCCGAGTTCTGCGGCCCGCATCAGCGCCCTGACGATGGGAGAGTTGCCGCCGACCCGGTAAAGCGTTTGCTTGATCGAGAGTACGTCGGGATCGCTCGCCGCCCTGTCGATGAAATCGACCACCGGCTGGAACGAGTCGTAAGGGTGGTGCAGAAGCAGGTCACCCGAATCGATGGCGCGGAAAATGTTGGTGTTACGCACCTCCTCGAAGGGATTGAACGGGATGAACGGCTCGTCTTTCAGCTCCTGCCGGTCGATTTTCAGCAATTCCATCAGGCAGCCGAGGCCGAGCGCGCCGTCGATTTCATAGACGCAACGCGCCTCGATTTCGAGATTGTCGATCAGCAACTGTCGCATAAACTCCGGCATTTCAGGGTTGATGTCGAGACGCACGACGTCGCCGTATCGTCGTGACCGCACTCCCCTTTCGATGGTCTGCAGAAGGTCGCCCGCCTCGTCCTCCTCGATTTCGATGTCAGCATCGCGGATGATGCGGAACTGGTGAGACTGCAAGATTTTCATTGTCGGAAACAACAGATCGAGGTTGTGCCGGATCAGCTCTTCGACCCACAAAAAACGCAGACGCGAGAGATCGCTGTCGAGTCCTGCGACGTCGTTGAGTTTCAGGAGGCGCGGCAGGATGCTTGGCACCTTGACGCGGGCGAATTTCCTGTTGCCGTGTTCGATGTCCTCAAGCTCAATGGCCAGATTCAGCGACAGATTGGACATGAAGGGGAACGGATGGCCGGTATCGAAGGCCAGCGGCGTGAGCACGGGATAGATCGCCTCGCGGAAGTATGCGTTCAGCGCCTCCCGCTCGCCGTCCGACAGATCGGTGAAGCGGACGAAGCTGATCCCTTCCGAGGCCAGCGCGGGCAGGATGTCGCCGTAGAAGCAGGCGTGGCGCAGGTCGAGCTGCGCGAGCACCTCGGTTCTGATGCGTTCGAGCTGCTCGGTCGGCGTGAAGCCGTCGATGGTTTTTTTGCGGATTCCGGCTTCGACCTGCTTTTCGATGCCCGCCACGCGGATCATGAAAAACTCGTCGAGGTTGGAGCTGAAGATCGCGATGAATTTGGCGCGTTCGATGAGCGGATGTTCGCCGGGCCGGATCGCCTCGTCGAGCACGCGGCGGTTGAAATAGAGCCAGCTCAGCTCCCGGTTGATGAAGAGCGACGGATCGGAGAAGTCCTGTTTATGCGCCTTGCCGTTGGAATGCACCGGCATCGGAGCCGCTCCCGAGAGGAGCGCGTCTGAGGTGGTTTCGCCCATGTTTTGAGTGTGGAACTGAATATCGATAAGGCTCCCGGCCCTGCCCGGCAACTGTCCCCGGATCGGCCCGATGCAACAACATAGGCAATCGCTGGTAACGAAACGGTTACAAACGTGTGAACTCACGCTCATTTCATCGTCCGTGAGGTCAAATGGTTAGCAGTGGGATGATCTCGTCGTGCGTTGAGGCGAGACGCGCTGCATCGGTGGCGAGGAATTCGTCGCTGGTAATGTGAAGGATTTTAGCTATAATTTATTTTAGGTCATTTTGTTTATATCTACCGATGTTTAACACGAAAAATTACAAACCATGATAGAGGAAACATCCAATGAATCTTATTACTCATATCAAACAGGAATACATAAAAGACAAGAAATCTGCTCTTTTTTTTGCAATCTCTCCTACTTTGTTGGTAGCGTCATATTCAAAATCTAAGAAAAAAACAAAAGACGAAGTTCGAAACTTCATAATAGCGAGAAATTGGAACTATTTTATCATTGCGCCATTCCTGGCAATTGCTATGTGGTTGGTTACGTTGTTTCATGTTTCTCAGTGGCTGGTGGTAATTGGGGGAATATATGCGTTTTCGAGAGTTAATGAAATATTTATTGCTTTTGTAAAAGATGCTACATCTCATTTGCGAAAAGAGAATCATTTATCATCGCTGAAATATTATGAGAGAATTCCGCTTGCAATGAGGAGCTATGTTGAGCTAATTATTTTATACGGGATTATTGTATTTGGCTTGAACTTGTTTTTTAACGCAATGCGTTGTAATAGTGACTCAGGGATATGTATTTTAAGTGTTTGGGATGCAATATATTACAGCGGCGTAACAATTACAACGCTTGGATATGGCGAAATAACTCCTGTTTCGTTTTGGACACAAATAATGGCAATTTATGAGGTAATAAACGGGTTCTCACTTATTGTTGTATCATTTACAGTCTATGTTTCTCGGAGTATATCATCTAATGAATTTCAAGAATAAGGCTACGCTAAAAATTCACGACAAAGCTATTGAAGAAGCGCTATCGTTTCTAGTTGATATTTGGTCGAGCCTTATCGAGAAAATCCTGATGAGCTACAATCGGCCTGTCTATGAGGAAAATGATCGTCTAAGGGCGGTCTGGTGAAGAATTTTTTGCAAAGATATTCAAAAAATATAAGAAATGAGCCGTAAAAAAGCGGGTTAAGAAAAACTGAACCGCACCTGCTTTATCTCCTCCCCCAACGCTCATTCCAAAATCTCGCTATTATCATCCCCACAACTCACCCCATCAGCAGCGAGATGATCTCTTCGGGCGTCGAAACCAGCTTCGCTGCGCCGGTGGCGAGGAGTTCTTCGCCGGGGCGGTAGCCCCAGGTTACGCCGAGGGGGTACATGCCGGCGGCGTTGGCGGTTTTCATGTCCACGCCGCTGTCGCCGACGTAGAGAATCGAGGCTGGTTCGACGCCGAGTTCTTCAGCCACGAGCAGCGCTCCGGTCGGGTCGGGCTTGGCTGCGATCCCTTCGCGGAAGCCCATGATGACGTCGAATTTCCACGGCGCGAGCAGCTCTTCGGCGCACTGGCGGGTGAAGCGGTCGGGCTTGTTGGAGAGAATCGCCTTTTTCAGCCCCAGCCGGTCGATGGCGTCAAGCAGTTCCGCGATGCCGTCGTAGGGGCGCGAGCTGTCGTTCCAGTGCTCGGCGTACCGCGCCTGCATCTTCTTGAGCAGCGGCTCGGTGATGGCGTCGCTGTGGGCGCTTTCGGGCAGCGCTTTGCGCACCAGCACCCTCATGCCGAAACCGACCATGATGCGGCACTCCTCGACCGAGTGCGTCGGGTAGCCCTCCTCTTCGAGAACCGAGTTGAGGCTGTAGGAGATGTCCGCGAGCGTGTCGAGCAGAGTGCCATCCATGTCGAACACCACGGCGGAGAATTTCGAGGTAACTGACTGATTCATCGTGCGTTATGCCTTGGGTTTGACTGCGGTGACGAGGAAGACCGGATAGGAGGCGAGCTTGCCTTCGCGGTTCTTTTTTTCGATGATGTGCGCGGTCATGAAGGAGATACTCGAAAATCCCGCCGATTCGAGGAGCGTTTTGAGCGCATCGCGGTCGAAGCCGTGGTGTACTTTTTCGGTGGCGTCGTCGTGAAAGAGGCCATCCTCGGCGTCGAGATCGGCAATCGCGAGCGTGCCGCCGGGCGACAGGTGGCCGAACAGCTCACGGAGGAAGCTCGCCGTGTCGGGAATGTGGTGCAGCGTCATGCTGCTGCACGCGAAATCGTAATTCCTGTCGAGACCGGCGGCGGCTTCGGGGCGACTGAAGTCGAGGTGCAGCGGCCTGACGTTCGCGATTGAAGTCGCCGCGATTTTCTCCGCGAGCATCCGCAGCATCTCCGAAGAGCTGTCGAGCGCCGTCAATTGCGCGCAGTGCGGCGCGATGCGGGTGGTCACGAGGCCCGTGCCGCAGCCGAATTCGAGCGCGTTCGCGGGTTTGCCCACCGGCATGTGCGCAACAATCGCGCGTGCCACCGCGTCGGCGAGTGCCGCCCGGACGGCGTTGGCGTCCCACTCGGCTGCCTTGTTGTCGAAGCGTTCGGTATCGGTCCAGTTCTTGTCGCTCATCGTCGTTGCGTAGTTTTACGGTTCATCGGAAAAGTGCTGCGCTAATATACGGTTCGCGGGGGAAGAGTGAAAATGCCGGGAGCTTGGCGCTGTGGGACGATTGGAACGGATGGGGCTTGCGAGATAGAAGATGTGAGGATGGGGCGGGCGAAGAGAGTTCACCGGATGTTTACAATGCTCCAGAGAATCATGCAGTACCTTTGCTGCGTAAATGGTACACTCTTTCCATTCATCCGGCGGTACATGACGCGCTACACCAACCTCGAACGGATGCTGCAAAGCTCGGAAACGATCAGGATTGACCGCGCATCGCGGGTGGTGGTGTTCAGCGACCTGCATCTCGGCGATGGCGGGCGCAACGACGAATTTCGGCATAACGCTCCGCTCGTCGAGACGGTGCTTCGTCAGCGCTACCTCGCGGGTGGCTTCAGCCTCGTCTTGAATGGCGACGTCGAAGAGCTGTTCAAGTTCGATCTCGACAGCATTCAGACGGCGTGGAGCGATCTGTACCGGCTGTTTCTGTCGTTCAGCCGCAACGGTTTTTTCAGAAAGCTGTACGGAAATCACGATCATGCTCTGCTCGAAGACGACGGCTACGTTCTCGCCTCGTCGCTCTCCGAATCCCTCGCGTTGCGTTACGAAGAACAAACCCTCCTGCTCTTTCACGGTCATCAGGCCTCGCCGTTTCTGAACGAACCGTGCACCCTCTCCAGCCGTATGCTCTTCTATCTGCTCCGCTACTTCGCTCGCCCCTTTGGAGTGCGCAACTACTCGGTCTCCTACAGCAACCGGAAGCGCTACGCCATCGAACGCACGGTGTACGAATTCTCGAACCGCTACAGGCTCATCTCGATCATCGGCCACACGCATCGCCCCCTGTTCGAGTCGATGTCGAAGCTCGATTATCTCAACTATCGCCTCGAAGAGCTGTGCCGAAGCTACGCTCCTGCGAGCACCGAAGGTCGTCAGGCTATCGAAAGCGAAATCGGAGAGGTCAGAAGGGAACTCGAATCGTGTTACCGGAGTGGATTCCGCAAAAGTCTGAGGAGCGGGCGCTACGATGCCATCGCCATTCCGAGCATCTTCAATTCCGGCTGCTGCATCGGCAAGCGCGGCATCACCGCCATCGAGATCGAGGATGGCTTGATTCGCCTCGTTTACTGGACGCGAGACGGCTTGAGCGGCTGCTATCCCGGTGAGCGCCTCAAGCCCGCAGAGGAGCTTGGAAAGAGCGGCATCTACCGTGTCGTCTTGAACGAAGATCAGCTTGATTATGCGTTTTCGAGGATTCGGCTGCTTGCGTGAGGGGAAGCTGGATGCTTGGGTCTGAAGGGATAGAAGGATCAAGGATGGCGCGGGTGGATTTGTTTGCAATATTGTTGCAATCCCTCAATGAATCCTCAACAATGTTCACCGTAGATTGACAGGCGTAAAAGGATGGAAGTATTCATCCGGATTGCTGCGAGGCTGCCCGGCAGTATGGCGGGCAGCTTTTTAAACAGGTTAGATATTTTTGCTTTTCAATCAGTTTCAATTCAATAAAACAGATATAATCATTATGAAGATGTTCAGGAAAATCGTTTTTGGCGCGGCGGTCGCGAGCCTGATGGCTGCCGGTGATGCATCGGCGGCGGGCAACAAGCTCGTGCTCGATGGCTCGACCACCGTTGGACCGATTGCCAAGGCTTTCGCGGCTTACTTCACCAAGAAATACCACGTCGAGGTGACCGTCAGCGAGTCCGGTTCCGGCAACGGCGCGAAGAGTCTCATCAACAAAACCTGCGACATCGCCGATATGTCCCGTCCGATGAAGGAGAACGAACTCTCCGCAGCCAAAGCCAACGGCGTGAATCCGGTGCAAAACATCGTCGCCCTCGATGGCATGGCCATGATTGTTCATCCCAGCAATCGCGTCAAGGCGTTGACCAAAGATCAGATCCGTGAAATCTATACCGGCAAGATCACCAACTGGAGCCAGGTTGGCGGCCCGAACGCAGCAATTGTCATAATCCAGCGTGAATCGAACAGTGGCACGCAGGGCAGCTTCAAGGATCTGGTGATGAACGAAGAGCCGATTGCCCAGGGCGCGGAAACGCAGGCCAGCAACGGAGCCGTCAAGAGCCGCGTTGCTACAACGCCAACCGCTATCGGTTTCGTCGGCCTCGGTTTTGTTGACAGATCGGTGAAAGTGGTCGCTGTCGATGGCATCAAGCCGAGCGTTCAGACGGTTAAAAACGGAAAATATGGTATCTCACGCCCGCTCTTCATGTACACCAACGGAAAGCCTGCCGGTATCGTCAAGCAGTTCATCGATATTCCGAAGAGCGCCGAAGGCAAGAAGATCATCAGCGAGGTTGGTTTCGTGAACAAGTACTGATCCGTCTGCCCTCGGGGCCATATCGATCGAAACTTTTCGAAAGGCTGTCTCGGAAGAAAAAACCGAGACAGCCTTTTTGCTTTTTAATCGAAATCAAAATTGCTATCGAAATAAAATATCCCATCGAAGTTGGAGTGTCGTCTCAATGGTAAACAGTTTTCAATCCCCTGTCATTGCGAGGAGCAACGCGACGTGGCAATCCATCCAGAATCGGCGAAGTCAGTAAAGATGGATCGCCACGTCCCGACAGGTCGCGACTCGCGATGACGAATCGTTGTTATTCGAAGGTCGAGGAGAAACAAAAATCCGTCATTATAGCAGAAACACGACAGTAGGCTTACATGACCGGAAAGCCATCCGTATAAGCTGAATGATGATATTCCTCAGAGCCGTCATTGTTTACCGTTTCTTTGCAATCCCTCAATGATTCCTCAACAGAGTTCGCTGTAGATTAGCTGTCAGAAAAAGATGGGTACAAGCTTTTACTGACAACACAAAACAACCGATTATGAAAAAAACACTGATGTTCATCGCACTTGGCGCAGCATTCGGGACCCAGAGCGCTCAGTCAGCGGAACTGAACTGGAACGGCGATGTTCGCTTTCGCTATGAATCGAAGAAAGTTGACAAGACGACTGATTCGGTCGATTATGCGCAGGATCGCTATCGTACGAGAGTGCGTTTCGGTTTCGATGCCTGGATCAATGAAGAACTTTCCGCCGGAGTGCAGCTCGCCACCGGTGATATTTCAAATCCCATGAAGGAAACGGTCTCCCGCAACGAGACCTATAGCGGAATATTCCAGCCAAAGTCGATCTACCTGAACGAGGCGTATATCAACTACCATCCAATGAGTTACGGCCTCAATGGCAAGATGAATGTAATTCTCGGAAAGCGCGACATTTCGAAGACGCTCGTCAGGGTTGACGACCTGGTCTATGATAGTGACCTGACCGTCGAGGGCGTGACGCTTCAGTATGGAAAAGATAGCGCGGGCAAGGATCAGGATGGTTTGATGGCGATTGCCGGCTACTACTTCCTCGACGAACGCTTCAACGCTACAAGCAAAAGCAACGAGAACGATCCGTTCATGATGGTCGCTCAGGTGGCGTACAAAGGGGAGTTCAGCGATATGAATTATCTGATCGGAGTCGGTGACAACAATTTCAGAAATCTTAACCACTTCGCCACGCCGGACGCAAGATATAGCGTCGCTGATCGTAATGTCGTCGAACTTTTCGGCAAGCTGGGCGGAAATATCACCGAAACGCTTCCCTGGAAGGTGTATGGTCAGTACGCTTTCAATACCAGCGAGAGCAATCATGGTTATATCGTCGACAGCAAAAAGAGAAACGCCTGGCTTGCCGGTGTGACTATTGGAGACGCAAAACAGCCAGGGCAGTGGGCGCTCGATTTCAACTATAACTACGTCGAGAAAGATTCTGTTTTTCCGCTCTTCACTGATTCAGATCGAGCGCTGAACACTCCAAACTCGAATGCCAAAGGATATGAAATCGGCGCGACCTATCACCTGGTGCAGAATATGACCGTTGGGGCCAAGTACTATAATTATCGTTGCATCGATACCGTTGCTGGCAGCCCGAAGCTTCAGACGCTTCAGGCTGATGTGGTCGTGAAGTTCTGATGATTCTGTGACGTTGCTCTTTTCTCTTGTGTGCTGTTCTTTCTCCGTAGGGTGGATTTGTGGATCTCATCCTGATTGCTGCGAGGCTGCCCGGCAGTATGGCGGGTAGCCTTTTTATAACAGCAAATGTTTTGCCAGACCAGGTTTTTGTCAATCAATCGTATTCAATAACAAAGGAACTATAATCATGAAAATGTTCAGAAAAATCATGTTCGGCGCGGCTCTCATGGGGCTTATGGCTGCCGGTGACGCTTCGGCGGCGGGCAACAGGCTCGTGCTCGACGGCTCGACCACCGTTGGCCCTATTGCCAAAGCTTTTGCCGCCTATTTCAAAAAAACGACCGGCGTTGACGTGACCGTCAGCGAGTCCGGCTCTGGTAACGGCGCAAAGAGCCTTATCAACAAAACCTGCGATATCGCCAACATGTCCCGCGCCATGAAGGACAACGAAATGGCCGCCGCCAAATCGAAAGGCGTCAATCCGGTCGAGAACATCGTGGCTCTCGATGGTATGGCTATCATCGTCCATCCTGGCAACCGGGTCAACGGCCTCACCAGAAAGCAGATTCGCGACATCTACTCTGGCCAGGTGACCAACTGGAGCCAGGTTGGCGGCCCGAACGCTCCAATCGTGATGATTCAGCGCGAATCGAACAGCGGCACGCAGGACAGCTTCAAGGAACTCGTGATGGGCAAGGAGCTGCCGATCTCGAAGCGCGCGGAGACGCAGGCCAGCAACGGCGCGGTCAAGAGCCGCGTGGCCTCGACGCCGACCGCGATCGGCTTCGTCGGTCATGGTTTTATCGACTCTTCGGTCAAGGCGCTCGATGTCGATGGCGTGGAGGCGAACGTGCAGACAATCAAGTCCGGCAAGTACCCGATCTCCCGCCCGCTCTTCATGTACACCAACGGCCAGCCGACCGGCACGGTCAAACAGTTCATCGATCTGCCGAAGACTGAGGAAGGGCAGAAGATCATCAGCGAGGTTGGTTTCGTGAATCGCTACTGATCCACTTTCCGGGATCGTATCGCTGAAAATATGTCAAAAGGCTGTTCCGGTCTCGCTGCCGGAACAGCTTCTCGGTTTCGATGGAAATGCTCAACCGGATTTTCTGACTTTCCTTTCCCCGCCTTTCGCCTGTCTGCCCGTGGCATCTGTGTAGTTTGTAAAAGTGAGGCCTCATTCGTTAACTTCAGGGCACATTGAACTACTGTAAACAATCAAGGAGAAACGAATGAGAAAGTTGGCAACAATGCTCGTCGCATTGATGGTGATTATGACCACGGGCTGGGCAGGCAATGCCGGGGCGGCATCAAAGGCGATTGTAATCGACGGATCGACGACCGTCGGGCCGATTGCCAAATCGTTTGCCTCGTATTTCATGAAAAAATACAAGGTACCGGTAACCGTCAGCGAGTCGGGTTCGGGCAATGGCGCCAAAAGCCTCATCAACGGAAGCTGCGACATCGCCGACATGTCGCGCTCGATGAAGCCGCAGGAGATTGCAGCCGCAAAAGCGCGAAAGATCAATCCTGTCGCCAATGTCGTGGCGCTCGACGGCCTGGCCATGATCGTTCATCCCTCCAATCCCGTTCGCGCTCTTACCGAAGCGCAGATCGCCGATATTTTTTCGGGGCGCCTCAATAACTGGCGGCAGGTCGGCGGGCCGAACTTCCCCATCGTGGTGATCCAGCGCGAGTCGAACAGCGGTACGCAGGAGACCTTCAAAGAGCTGGTCATGAAGGGCCGCGCGGTGGTGAGCGGCGCGGAGACGCAGGCCAGCAACGGCGCAGTGAAGAACAGGGTTTCGCAGACACGCGGCGCAATCGGCTTCGTCGGTCTCGGCTATCTCGACGCTTCGGTCAAGAAGATCGCCGTCAACGGAGTGCTGCCTTCCGCCGCCACGGTCAAGAACAAAACCTACAGGCTCTCTCGCGATCTCTACATGTACACCAACGGCAAACCCGCTGGTGTGGTCGGCACGTTCATCGATCTGCCGAATACCCCCGATGGCAAGCGTATCATTCAGGAGCTTGGATTTGTGCCCAAATACTGATAGGCAATCCTCTCAACCTTCATAAGCACGACATGGAATTTTGCATCCGCCGCTTTTGTTGATGGGTGCAAGATTCCTGTTCGTGATGCTCATGAGGGGGCGGAAGATCTTCGTTTGTTTCCAGAATTGTAACAATCAGATTTTTTTTTCTACACAGCAGCCTGTTACATTTCGGGCGTCTTGAGAGAAACACTTCCATTCGCGGTTTCCATGCCGGTTTGCAAGAAGGGTTTTTCAGCAGTACCAAACCATACAGTCAGACAGGATGCAAAACAGCAACGGTATGATTGATGACGGAGCATCGAAGCAGGGCAGGTCATCCGTTTTCATCGTCAGTGCGCGAAAACGCAAGCTTCAGAAAATCTCGCAGAAAAGCGGTGAAGCAACCCTTTTTCTGATCGCTTCGTTTGTCGCCATCATCGTTCTCTTCATCTTCTGGTTCGTCGCCCGCGACGCCGTTCCTTTCTTCGACAGCTTGCACACCTTCAGGGAATTTTTCACCAGCAGTGAGTGGTATCCGGCGGACGATCCGCCCCGTTTCGGCGCTCTGGCCATCATCTATGGCAGCCTCATGATCACGGTCGGCTCCGCCTTGATCGCCGTGCCGATGGGTATTCTCGCCTCCATCTGTCTCTCCGACATTCTTCCGTTCAACGTGCGGCAGTATGTCAAGCCGGTCATCGAGATGCTCGCGGCCATTCCATCGGTCGCCTACGGCTTTTTCGCGCTCGTGGTGTTCGCGCCGCTCCTGCAGAACTCCGGCGGCCCGATTCTCATGTGGGCCTGGTGGCTCATCGCCACGCCGTTCCTGCTGCTCATGGTTATCGTGGCGTCGGAGCTTCTGACCACTTCGATTGCCAAAGGAGCGATGAAGAAAACGGCTCATCTCGGCCTCATCCTCATTCTCGGCGCGCTCGCCTTGCTTCTGCTCTACTTCGTCGGCAATCATCTGCAAGGTTTGATGATCATGAGCGGCACCAACGCGCTGAACGTCTCCATCATCCTGAGTTTCATGGCGCTGCCGACCATCGTCAGCGTCTCCGAGGACGCTTTGCAGGCCGTCGGGCGCGACCTCCGCGAGGGGAGCTACGCCCTTGGCGCGACGCGAGCCGAGACCATCATCAAAACCGTCCTTCCGGCGGCCAGCAGCGGCATTCTCGCCGCGGTCATCCTTGGCATCATGCGCGCCCTTGGCGAGACGATGGTGGTCTGGATGGCTTCGGGCAACTCTTCGCACATTCCCGATCCGTGGTTCAACTACCTCGAATCGGTGAGAACCCTGACGGCCACCATCGCCGGAGACATGGGCGAGGCCGACCAGGTGACCGGATCGGCGCGATTCCATGTGCTGTTCGCCATGGGCTTGATTCTGCTCATCGTCAGCTTCGTGAGCAACCTCATCAGCGAGCGGATCGTCGTTCGCCAGCGCAAGGTTCTGTCGGGACAGTGACGCCAATCCAATTCAACGTTGTAATCTTATGAATCTCGGCACCAGAAAGCTTCTTGACCGCTCCTTTACCGCTCTTGGCATCGGTTCGATCGTGATCATGGGTCTGGCGTTGCTCGTCGTGCTCGCGCCCATCGTTTCGAAAGGCGTCGGAGCGCTCGTGTTCAGGGAGACGATAGAGCACAGAAAGCTGCTCTCCACGGAGTTTCATCGCGGCGACGGTCGTGAACTCGAAAAAGAGATCGCGCTTTCAAACGGCTATCGCCAGAAAGCTTTTGATATGCTTGCCGTTTTCGACCAGGAGCTTGAGCAGATGACTCCTGAGCGCCAGGAGCAGTACCGCGAGAGCTACGACCAGGTCAAGACCGCGCTTCGCGGCCTCCTTGGCCCGCTGCCGGGCGATACCGACCCGGAGCTTGCCCGGAACCGTTACGGCCAGACCCGCTGGGACAAGGCTGAAGAGAAGCTCCGCGAGCTGCTCTATGAACAGAAATGGGACTACTCCAATCCCGACGTGATCGCCAAGCCCTACGATGTCAGTCGCGCGCCCGGATTTGCGGGCACCTCGCTGGTGAGGCTTTTTCCCTATGTCGAACAGAATCTCGACAAGATGCTGTTGCCCGAGTGGACCTTTTACTGGGGCTTCATTACCGACAGCTCCATTGACGCACACTTTTTCGGCGGCATCTGGCCTGAAATCCAGGGCACCCTTTTTCTGGCCATCGGCGCGATGCTCTTCGCTTTTCCGCTTGGCGTGATCGCGGCGGTCTACTTCACCGAGTACGCCCGTGACGGCTTCCTGACCAGCATGTTGCGCAGCGCCAACAGCACGCTTGCCGGCGTGCCGAGCATCGTCTTCGGCCTGTTCGGCCTCGCCTTTTTCATCAACACGCTGCATGTGTCGGAATCGAAAAGCGTGCTGGCCGGTTCGCTGACTCTCGCCATCATGATTCTGCCGACCATCATCCGCGCCTCCGAAGAGGCTATTCTCTCCGTGCCGAAGACCTACAAGGAGGCCTCGCTCGGTCTCGGCTCGACCAAATGGAACACCATCATGACGGTGATTCTGCCGGCGGCGTTGCCGGGCATTCTGACCGGCGGCGTCATCAGCCTCGGCAGAGCGGCGGGCGAGACCGCGCCGATCATCTTCACGGCGGCGGTCAGCGTCGGCACAGCCATCGGGCTTGGCGACGTCTTGTCATCACCGACGCCCGCGCTTTCATGGAACATCTACAATCTCGCGAGCGAGCACGAAGCCGCCGCGCAGATTCGCCACGTGCAGTACGGAATGGTGCTGGCGCTCGTGACGGTGGTGCTGCTGCTCAATCTGTCCGCCGTGATCCTCCGGGCGCGCATATCAAAAAAACTTAAAGGGTGAGACCCATGCCAATGACTCTTGAAGCCACAGAACCCAAAAAGAGCAAAGATTCATCCGTGCGGGATATCTATCTGCCACCGGAGCGCAAGAAGGTTTCCGGCGGCGGCGTGCCTCACGTATCGGCCAAGAACTTCTCGATCTACTACGGCGAGTTCGAAGCGGTCAAGAAGGTGAGCGCCGACATCATGTCGAAATACGTCACGGCCATCATCGGCCCGAGCGGCTGCGGCAAGAGCACCTTCCTCCGTTCGATCAACCGGATGAACGATCTCATTCCGAACTGTCACACGACCGGCGCGCTGATGTTTGATGGCGAGGATGTTTATGGTAAATTCACCGACGAAGTGCTCCTGCGCAAGAAGATCGGCATGGTGTTCCAGAAACCGAATCCCTTTCCGAAATCGATCTTCGACAACATCGCCTACGGGCCGCGTCTGCATGGCATCAAGGACAGAAAGACGCTTGAAGGGATCGTCGAAAAGAGCCTTCGCAAGGCGGCGCTTTGGGACGAGGTGTGCGACCGGCTCGACAAGAACGCTCTCGGCCTCTCTGGCGGCCAGCAGCAGCGCCTGTGCGTCGCCCGCACGCTCGCCGTCGAGCCGGAGATTCTGCTGCTCGACGAGCCGACCTCGGCTCTCGACCCGAAGGCCACGGCCAAGATCGAGGATCTCATTCAGGAATTGCGCGGCAGTTACACCATTATGATCGTGACGCACAACATGCAGCAGGCTTCGAGGGTGTCGGACTACACCATGTTCTTCTACGAAGGGGTGCTCATCGAACACGCGCCGACCGCGCAGCTCTTCACCAGGCCGAAAGACCAGATGACCGAGGATTACATAACCGGAAGATTCAGCTAACGTAACTTTTTCACCGTCATGTCGGAAAGACCCGTACACGAGCACCTCAAGGAACTTTCGGATGTCCTTGTCCAGCTTTCGGACAAGGTGTTGCAGAACTTCAACGACTCCCTGCAGGCTGTAACCACGCAGGATTCACAGCTTGCCCGCAGGATCAGGATGGTCGATGACGAGATCGATCTGATAGAGGTGCGTCTCGAAGAGCAGTGTCTGGCGTTTCTGGCCCTTCAGCAGCCGGTGGCCCGTGACCTGAGAACCGTCGTGACCATCGTCAAGATCAACGACGACCTCGAACGCATCGGTGATCTTGCCGTTCACATCATCGAGCGTATGCCCGAACTCGGCAGGGATGTCATGGAGAAGTACGGTTTCGAGAAAATGGGCGGCGTTTCAGCCAGCATGGTCAGAAAAGCCATCGAAGCCTTTGTTTCGAGGGATAAACCGCTTGCCATACAGGTGTGCGACAGTGATGAAGAGGTCGATACCATGCACCGAATCGTGTTCAAAAAGGTTGCCGATGCCATGAAAGCCTGCAACACTGACACCGAGCAGTTGCTTGCCGTCCTGAGCGTCTCGCGCTACATCGAACGCATGGCCGACCACGCCACCCGCATCGCCCGCGAAGTTGTCTATCTCGTCACCGGCGAAATCGTCCGCCACAACGAAGACACCTTCGAAAAACTGATCCAGTCGCTCAAGGACTGAACGCTATAAAATCTGCCGCCATCGCGGCTTACGATAATTAATCCCGCCATCGGCATGTGTGCTCCGGTGGCGGGATTTTTTTGTGGTGGTGGGGAGGTAGCTGAATTTGTGCGTACTGGAATAAACGTAATGCTGCGTATATTGTAGTTGCACAAAATTTGGAGGTGCCAAGCAATGAGTGAGATTCTTGATATTGCCCACGAGATGGCGCAGGACTTGTTCAACGTCGGAGCAATGGACGACGTGACGATGTTCAAAGTTGAAGAGCTTTGTTATGGAGGAAATGAAGATGATTGAAACGCTTTGTTCGTGAGATTTTTGATCTAATAAATCTGTATGATTTATAATTTTATATAAAAAATCAAGATGTCTTTAACGGATAAAACTCGGAAGTTATTGTGGGGAAAGTCGGGTAATCGTTGTATGATTTGCAAGAATGAACTTAGTGTCGATGCAACACTAAAGGACGCTGATTCTATAATAGGAGATGAATGCCATATTATATCGGCAAGAAAAAATGGACCTCGTTACGATTCCTCCTACGAAAATGAGAAAATAGACTCGTTTGAGAACTTGATGCTTCTTTGTCGGGTGCACCATAAAATGGTAGATGACCAAGCGGCCACTTATACGGTCGAAATTTTACAACAAATGAAGACCAATCATGAAGCATGGGTTTCTCAACGTCTTGCCAAAGAACAGAAAATTCAACCAGTTAGGTGCCGAAGAGTTAAAGAAAATATTCCACCAGTTCTCTTTAGGTTAAATACAGGAAAAGAAATTCTCGATGTTGTTCGCAACGCTATGGCGTATTCATTTGAACACGATGAGCTTTCCTCAACCGATGAAGTAGACCTTATTGCCAGTTTTCTTCAAAATGCACAAGATTGGGGTGAGATTAGAGATGATTTAGAAATTGGGATGCGCGTTCAAAAGGAATACGAACTTACGCAGGCACTTCAAGAATTGGAACAAGCAGGCTTTTTTGTATTTGGCGGTCGTGAAGTACAGTCGCTTGAGGGAGGCTTTCAGTCACATCCGACCGCTTGGCCTGTTGCAATTTTAAGGGTTCTTAGAAAAGAGAACAAAGAAATCAATTATGTTAATCTTGATGAGAGCACAAATATTAACTCTCAATAATCAGTTGGCGAGGCCGTCCAGTTTATTGCTGTGCTTTCCCGATTTTTCTCTCCGTAATCCCACCTGAAGCGGGTGGTAAACTTAATCGTCCGCATTCAAATCTTCGAGCAGATTTTTCACGGAGGCTGTTGTTTCGAGCTTGCTGCATCGCGCGGATTTGATCGCTTCGATTGTTTCGGTATTTGGAACGAGCGGCTCGAACGGTAGCGCCTTTTCTGTGCTGTATAAGAATATGTAGCGAAAAACACAAGTATATATATCAGAATTTTATAAGAAAGTCGAAAAATCTGCTTACTTTAAATAGGTCATATAGCGTTTGCATACTGTGGTGAGATTTTTCTTTCTTATATGAAATCTGTCGTTTCTGATTCAGGCGTTATTGCTTTTTGATTCTTGATCTTAATCGGTCTTAAAAATAGTGTAGAGCAGTATTTTTGGCGATGTAATATCAACCAAAGGCACAGGAAGGGGAAAATGAAAAAACAAATTCTGTCAGCGCTTGCTGTGGCTGCAAGCTTACTTGGAAACGCTGTCACTGCCAATGCCGTCGTACTTACATTCGAGGGCTTGGCTGACCAGCAAGCAGTAGAAAATTATTATAACGGCGGCGCTGGTGGCAGCTATGGTATCTCTTTTTCCAATGCGTATGCTGGAGTTGAGGGTGGTAGTGGTGGCTTTAATGCTTTTAGTGGAGAACCCTCCCCGTTCACTGCTATGGCATTTGCTAATCCATCAACACTTCAGTGGAATTCCGGGAAGATGAATGTATCGGGTGGGTTTGATACGCAACTCTCGTTTTACTACTCATCTCCGCTGGTAGCTGGAATTGTAACGGTGTATGATGGTCTGAATGGCGTCGGCACGGTTCTTTACACAGGCGTGCTGGCTCCGACTGCCTCATATAATGTGTTCAATTATAAAGAGATCAGTTTCAGCGGAACAGCACATTCAGTTGCATTCAGCGGCGCGACCAATTATCCAGTCGCTTACGATAACATCACGATCAATGCGGTTCCAGAACCGTCAACCGCTCTTCTTTTCGGGACAGGTATCCTGACGCTTGGCTGGTATGGCAGGAAACGTAAAGTGATAACATCTTGAAACACCGCTCTGTATCTCGAAGTTATTTCCCCGCGATTGGCAGTGGAAATTTATTTTATCGAAGATGCTTGACGCTATTGAACCGGCCAGCATACATCACGGCCTTTTCAAGCCCATTGAATCAAACAAAAAGAGGCTGTCCCGTCATTGATTGCGAGACAGCCTCTTGTCAAATGATGACATAGCGGTGGGCAAAGCAAATCCGTTTTACGCTACATCGCTCGATTTTCGGCGTTTTATATAGCCCATGCCAAGCCCACCAAGGCCCATGAGCACAACGCTTGCCGGTTCAGGAACGGCAGCCGCATTATACAGCACCGATACCTGGTCTATATGATCTCCCATAGTGTCGCCGTCAATGCCGTTGAACGACAATGTCAACGTTTCTCCGGCCTTGACCGGCAGATTCGTGTAGGAAATGGGCACCCAGTTTAAATCGCCCACGCCGGGAGTATAATTATAGCTGCCAGAAACAATCGTACCTGAAGACGATCCTGTTAAAGAATATTGTACTCCTGAACCCGATCTGTGCCAATAGTCAAAACTGAAATCAACCGTGCCATTTGATCCGGTAACGGTCATGATCTGCGTCGTTACCTCTGCGGGAGAGTAATAGGTCAATTCATAATGCTGTCCCGTGGGAAGACCATCGCTGCCATTTACAGGAGAAGAAGAATAGCCTTGAACCCAAAATTCAAGAATATCGGCAGTGCTCGACCATCCCGGAACCAATGCATTCGAGTACGTTGTCCAGCCACCATCAAAATGAGGACTTTCAAATTCGCCATTAATAACAAGTTCTACCGGAGCCGCAACAGCGGACGGGGAACTTCCCATCATCAGCAGTGAGACTAATGCAATCAAACGGCTTTTTTTCATCGCTAATACTCCTGATTTGTTTGGTTACTTCTTGCATTCAAACCATTACCAACAAACAGCATCCGATGGCTTCTGAAGTGAGTGGCTTCACCTTGGAGTGCTGTCTTTAGAGTAAATGAGGGTAAAAATGACAGTATACTAATAGTGTGAAATAAGGCGACTAAGGCATATATAATATATGTATTATATGGGATTCTCGCAACACAGGAAGACAGTTGTGGAGCTTCAGGAGAGCAATCCGGGCGGATGAGTGGCGCAAGGTGCCGGTCACTGCATCTCCGAATCTCGGCGTTCACAAAAGAGCCTGGCTTTTTTTCGATATGCAGCTTGCCTGAACCCCTCCGGTAACGTAAATTAGGGCCTGTTCAAGCCGCCTGCTCCATTGACGTATTTCTGGCGGCAAAGCCTCTTCCAACTTCAGCAACGAGCTTCATACTATGGCACTGTTCGGCAAGAAACCTTCAGATTCTTCGAAATCCGTCGCTGTTCCCAAAGCGTTCACCATCCAGATCGATCCTTCGAAATTCAATCTTGCCACAAAGCCGGTGGGGCCGGTGCATGAGCAGCTCGAAACGCTCAAGCAGAGGCTCACCAAGCTCTCCTCGAACGTCGAGAACAACCTGATGCTGGTCGTCCGCGCTTCGACCAAGAAGGATAAGGCGCTGGCCGCTTCGGCATTCGAGTTTGACGAACGCTACATCCAGAAAGGCAAGTTCGAGGTGGAGTATATGACCCTTGCCTACCTGAACTTCCAGCAGCTTGGCGAGGCCGACCGCAAAACCGTTGCCAGCGCCAGCATGATCCTCAAGGAGCTTGAGAGGATCGCCCAGTTCTGCCTCAACATTGCCGACAAGACTGAATACATCCAGCTCGCCAACGTCAAGGAGTTGCACAAGGATGAGTATGGCCTGAAGCCGATGGGCGATATCACCGCCGAGATGATCAAGAAGGTGGTCGAAGCGTTCGTCAGCGGCAACTCGAAGCACGCCTCGGAGACGCTCGACATGATGAAGGAAATCGATGACCTATACCAGGGGGCGGTCAAGAAGCTCAAGAGCGAGGTGAACGACTCGAACATCACCAACTTTACCGGTATCCTCTCCGTTGTCGAGCATGTTCACGCCTGCGCCGAAATCTCCTGCGTGATCGCCCGCCACTTCTGCTGAGGTCACGGCACAGAAAATTTTCAGAAGGCGGGTGACTCCCGCCTTCTTTTTTTTGGTCGAAAGTTCATATTATTGAAGTAAGAAAAAGTTGCGGTATTTGTCCACAACCTCAATTGCGTCCACAGTGTCCACCTTTTTTCCATGAAACATCGTAGCCGGATCATTGCGCTTGCCGTGCTTGTGGCGTTTGCCGCCGGGGCGTTCCTTTTTTTCAGGAAGAAGCCCGAAACCGCAAGCCGTAAGGATAACAAGGCATCCGTGTCGGCCATCGCGATCAGCGTCGAACAGGCGGCGATGGCTTCGGTGCGCGACAGCGTGAGCGTTGTCGGCAACATCGAGGCGTGGCGCGATGTCGATATTCACGCCGAGACCTCGGGCGTCGTGCGGAGCGTATCCTCCGAGGTTGGAGATCGCAAGGCTGCCGGTCAGCCGCTGCTCAAGGTTGATGACGAGGTGGCCGCCTCCACGCTGCGCAAGGCACGGGTAAATCGCGAGCTGGCGAGCCGCGACTTTATGCGCTACAGCAGTTTGCAGAAAGAAGGCGCGGTGGCGGTGTCGAGCTTCGAGGCGATGCGGCTGAAGCTCGAAGATGCCGAGGCCGACCTGACAGCCGCCCGCCGACGGTTCGACGATACCGCCATCAAAGCGCCGTTCGCGGGAGTCGTCACCTCGCGGCTCGTCGAGGTGGGCGATCTGGTGCAGCCAGGCATGAAGGTGGCCAACATGGTCGATCTCTCGAAGGTCAAGATCATCTCTTCGATTCCTGAAAAACAGGTCGCCTCCATCATCGAGGGAATGCCGGTACTGGTAACGAGCGATGTCTGGCCGGGCAAGCTGTTTCAGGCGAAGGTGCTCTCGGTGAGTGCCAAATCGTCGCGCGACCACACCTACCGGGTCGAGTCGGTCATGGAGAATCCGAAGACGACGCCATTTCGCGCCGGTATGTTCGCTCGCACGGCTTTCGTTGGCAAATCGCCGCATCAGGCATTGCTCATTCCCCGCCAGGCGCTCACGGGCAGTATCGTCACGCCTGAGGTGTTTGTCGTCAGCGGCGGCAAGGTGCGCTTGAAAAAGATAGTGGTCGGAGCTGAATACAGCACCCGCATCGAAGTAATTCAGGGCGTTGCCGCCGGTGAAGAAGTGGTTGTCAGCGGTCAGAGCGATCTCGATGACGGCTCGCCGGTAACGATCACCAAAGGGGAGGCCGGAAAGTGAAACGAACGGTCACGGGAATCGCCATCGAGCGCCCGACGCTGGTCGTGGTGCTCTTCTCGATTCTGGCGATTCTCGGTTTCTTCAGCTACCGGCAGCTCCAGTACGAGCTGCTGCCGCGCATGACCACGCCCTACGTGACCGTTACGACGCTCTATTCGGGCGCGGCTCCATCGGAAATCGAAACCTCGGTAACCAAACCGGTCGAGGAGGCGGTCTCCTCTATCGAAAAAATCTCATCCATCTTCTCCTCCTCGCGCGAAGGGGTCTCGATCGTCACGATCGAATTCGCCAGCGACGCCAATATCGACATCGCCTTGCAGGATGTGCAGCGCAAGGTGAACGAAGCGCGCGACACGCTGCCGGATGGCGTGAAGGAGCCGGTGGTGTCGCGCTTCGCCGTGGACGAGATGCCGGTGCTACGGCTCGGGGCGACCGCGACGCTGCCAGACACGGAGTTCTACCAGCTCCTCAAGGATGAGATCAAGCCTGCGCTGTCGAACATCGGCGGCGTGGGGCAGATCGCCATTCTCGGCGGACGCGAGCGTGAAGTCAGGGTCAACATCGATCCGGGGCGTCTCGAAAGCTTTGGGCTGACCGTGACCGACCTCTTCGACGCCATCCGCAAGGCGAACCTCGATTTTCCGACCGGTTCGGTCGAAGCGCCCGACCGCAAGTTCGTGGTGCGTCTGGCAGGCAAGTTCACGAGCCTCGACGAGCTGCGAAACCTCGTGGTGCGCGATTCCGGGCCGGATGGCGCTATCTACCTGCGCGACGTGGCCGAGGTGCAGGACACCTTCCGCGAGATCAAGACGATGACGCGCATCAACGGGAGTAACGCGGTGGCGATACTCGTGGTCAAACAGAATGACGCCAACACCGTCGAGGTGTGCCGCCTTGTGCGCGAGAAGCTCCAGAAGCTCGAAGCGCAATACCGCGACAAGGGGCTGAAGTTCGACATCGGTCAGGACGCTTCGACCTTCACCCGCGACGCCGTCGAGGCGGTGCAGCACGACCTGTTTCTCGCCATCCTGCTTGTGGCGCTCGTGATGCTGCTTTTCCTGCACAGCCTGCGCAACTCCGTCATCGTGATGGTCTCGATTCCCACCTCGCTCGTCACCACCTTCATCGGCATGTATATCTTCGGCTATTCGCTGAACCTCATGACGCTGCTCGCGCTCTCGCTCGTGATCGGCGTGCTGGTGGACGACTCCATCGTGGTACTCGAAAACATCTTCCGCCACCTCGAACGGGGCGAAGCGCCGCGAGATGCCGCGCTCGTCGGACGAAACGAGATCGGATTTACGGCGGTGGCGATTACGCTGGTCGATGTAGTGGTCTTCCTGCCGCTCTCGCTGCTCAGCGGCCTCGTGGGTGACATCCTGCGGGAGTTTGCCGTCGTCATGGTGATCTCGACCATGGTGAGCCTCTTCGTCTCCTTCACGGTGACGCCGCTGCTCGCCTCGCGCTTCTCGAAGGTCGATCATCTCTCTGACGCCACGCTGGCGGGCCGACTCGCCATTGGCTTCGAGCGCTGGTACGACCGGGGGCGCGACTGGTATCTCAGCCTGCTCGCCTGGAGCCTGAAGCATCCCGTCAAGGTGATTCTGACGGCGACGCTCCTGCTTTTCTCCTCGTTCGCGCTTGTCGTGGCCGGAAAGATCGGCGGCGAGTTCATCGAGGTCTCCGACCGGGGGGACTTTTCGGTGATGCTCGAACTGGAGCCGGGCACGAGCCTCGAACAGACCAACCGTTTCGTCCGGCAGGTCGAGCGGCGGCTTCAGGCATATCCCGAAGTGGAAAAGGTGCTTGCGGTCGTTGGCACCTCGAACGAAGGGTTCCTTGGTCAAAGCTCCGACCATGTGGCTGAACTCGACATCCGCCTGATTCCGAAAGAGCAGCGCCACCGCTCGACCGACACGATCATGCAGCTCGTCCGGCGCGACCTCGCGGGCGTTCCGGGGCTGAAAGCGAACATCAACCCCATCGGCATCTTTGGCACAGCCAACGAAACGCCGGTGACGGTCATTATCGCCGGGCCGTCGAGAAGCGAGGTCGAGCGGGTCTCCGATGCGCTTCAGGACAGCCTCAAGACGATTCGCGGCACGGCGGACGTGCGGCTCAGCTCGCAGCCCGGCACACCCGAGATGCGCGTTGTGGTAGACCGCGAGCAGATGGCCGCGTTCGGGCTGTCGATGGCCGATGTTGGCTCGGCGATGCGCATCGCTTACGACGGCGACGACAGCAACAAATATCGCGAAGAGGGCGATGAGTACGACATCCGCCTGATTTTCGACGAGGGGTACCGCCGCGACACGGGCGGCATTCCGAACCTCTCGTTTCGGGGGCAGGATGGCGGTCTGGTGCGGCTCGGGCAGTTCTCACGCCTCGAACAGTCGCGGGGATACGCGCTCTTGCAGCGCCGGAACCGCAACGACGCGATCTGGGTCAAGGCGCAGGTGGTTGGCCGCTCCGTCGGCGACGTTGGCCGCGAGATCGAGCGAGTGATCGGCAACATGCAGAAGAAAGGGATCATGCCGAAAAGCGTCACCCACGCCTACGAAGCCGACCTCAAGCGGCAGGGGGAGTCAAACGTCAGCCTGCTCTACGCCTTTGCCGTGGCGATCATCTTCGTCTACCTCATCATGGTCGCGCTCTACGATTCATGGATCTGGCCGATGGTGGTGATGTTCTCGATTCCGCTCGCCATCATCGGCGCGCTCTGGTCGCTGGCGCTTTTCGGCAAATCGCTGAGTATTTTCACGATTCTCGGCATCATCATGCTCATCGGCCTGGTCGGCAAGAACGCGATTCTCCTGGTTGACTTCATCAACAAGTTCCGCGCTGAAGGCATGGAACTCCTGCCCGCCATCACCGAAGCCGGACGCGAGCGCCTGCGCCCCATTCTCATGACGACGCTCACGCTCATCTTCGGCCTCATGCCAATTGCGCTGTCCGCCAGCTCCGGCTCCGAATGGAAATCCGGCCTCGCCCTGGCCCTCGTCGGCGGCCTCTCCAGCTCGATGTTCCTCACGCTGCTGGTGATTCCGGTGGTGTATGTCTGGTTTGACAAGTTGAAGCAGTGGAGCGCGGGGAAGTGGAGGAAGGTTGGCAATGGATAATTGTAGGGGTGGTAGGCTGATTTTTCTGATGATGTAGCGGTTGATGATAGTCTTATTTTTTTTTTAGGATAGACAGGTAGTTTGTTTATCATAGTTAATCTTCGTGTTGAACTTTTGGTTTAATTGGTTACTGGTTAGACTGGAAAAAATGAGTGCCATGCAAATGTTAAGGCCACCTCTAAAAAGGGAGATTTGAAATAACGCAAGAACCAGCATCACCGAAACAAGGCAATATTGTGCTGAAAAGCACTCGTTCATTGACATCATTGCACCGAAACATAACGTTTCATTCAT
>JAAXXD010000075.1 GCA_013334655.1 Chlorobaculum sp.
ACGGCATCACCTCCGCCGTGGCTATCGGCGGCGACTCCTATCCCGGCACCGATTTCGTCACCTACCTCGAAATGTTCGAGAACGATCCTGCAACCAAGGCGGTCGTGCTGGTTGGCGAGGTTGGCGGTAACCTCGAAGAGGAGGCCGCGGAGTGGCTTGCAGCCCAGCCGCGCCGCATCAAACTGATCGCCGCGATTGGCGGTACCTGCCAGGAGGTTCTTCCTCAGGGCATGAAGTTCGGCCACGCTGGCGCGAAGGAAGGCAAAAAGGGCGCAGGCTCGGCTCGCTCCAAGATGAACGCCCTGCGCGAAGCTGGCGCGTACGTGCCCGACACCTTCGGCGGTCTCAGCAAGGCGATCAAGCAGGTGTACGAAGAGCTGCTTGCCTCTGGCGCTATCAAGCCGGAGTCTGAACTCGACGAGGCGCTCCTGCCCGAGCTGCCGCCGAGCGTTCAGGAGGTCATGCGGCAGGGTGAAGTGGTCGTCGAGCCGCTCATCCGCACCACCATCTCCGACGACCGCGGCGAAGAGCCTCGCTATGCCGGTTACGCCGCTTCGGAGCTTTGCTCGAAAGGCTATGGCATCGAGGATGTCATCTCTCTGCTCTGGAGCAAGCAGCTCCCGACCCGCGAGGAGTCCGAGATCATCAAGCGTATCATCATGATCTCCGCCGACCACGGCCCGGCTGTGTCGGGTGCTTTCGGGGCGATCATCGGCGCTTGCGCCGGCATCGACATGCCGCAGGCGGTCTCTGCCGGTATGACCATGATCGGCCCGCGTTTCGGCGGTGCCGTGACCAACGCTGGCAAGTACTTCAAGCTGGGCGTCAAGGAGTATCCGAACGACATCCCCGGCTTCCTTTCCTGGATGAAGCAGAACGTTGGCCCGGTTCCCGGCATTGGCCACAGGGTCAAGAGCCTCAAGAATCCCGACCAGCGCGTGAAATATCTCGTCAGCTATGTGAAGAACGAAACGTCGCTGCACACGCCGTGCCTTGACTACGCGCTTGAAGTCGAGAAGATCACGACCGCCAAGAAAGACAACCTGATCCTGAACGTCGATGGCACCATGGGCTGCATTCTCATGGACCTCGGCTTCCCGGAGCACTCGCTGAACGGCTTCTTCGTTTTGGCCCGTACCATTGGCATGATTGGCCACTGGATCGACCAGAACAACCAGAACGCCCGCCTGATCAGGCTCTACGATTACCTGATCAACTACGCCGTAAAACCGGAACGCCCGGTACCGGACAAGAAGTAATCGTCAGGATAACAAAGAGACGAAAAGCAGCTCCGACTCGTCGGGGCTGCTTTTTTTGTTTATGAGGGATTTGAGGGCGGGGGAGTGGGGTGTTTTGCAAAAATTTTCGTACTTTTTTTGGTGGTCATATCCAATGTAGCACTCGATAAACCTCTTTTGGCTATACAACGCATGACAGCATGGCCGGTAATAGTATAAAATAATTGGTGTTATCAACTATTTGAGAAATATCCGCAAGTGTCTTATAGGGACAGGAATCAAGAATCCGGTTATATGGAAATCATATAATCATCATTATTGAGTTTGCGTTA
Source organism: Chlorobaculum sp. (assembly GCA_013334655.1). Classification (GTDB taxonomy): domain Bacteria; phylum Bacteroidota; class Chlorobiia; order Chlorobiales; family Chlorobiaceae; genus Chlorobaculum. The sequence continues at coordinate 1,571 of JAAXXD010000075.1, forward strand.
CGAGAACCAACCAGAAAGGAGTTTGCAATGACTGATGTTGTTGTCGTTATCGGCCCCGGATCGATTGGTCAAGCCATCGCACGGCGGGTGAGCGCAGGCAAGCATGTCTTATTGGCTGATCTAAACCGTCAACATGCCGACAATGCTGCGAAAATCCTTGGTGACGCCGGATTTGAGGTAAGTACTACAACGGTAGATGTCTCTTCGCGCCAGTCGGTCCACTCAATCGTCGAGATTGCCTCGGCCATTGGTTCCGTTACCGGTATCATCCATGCCGCAGGGGTCTCTCCGTCGCAGGCATCGCCAGCTACAATCTTAAAGGTTGATCTCTATGGTACCGCCGTTGTGCTGGAGGAGTTTGGTAACGTCATTGCGCGTGGTGGAGCGGGCGTGGTGATTGCCTCGCAGTCGGGACACCGCCTCCCGGCGCTCACACTTGAGCAGAACAAGCTGCTGGCGCTGACGCCCGCCGACGAATTGCTTGATCTTCCGATGCTCCAGCCAGATCACGTGAGCGACCCGCTTCATGCCTACCAACTCTCCAAGCGCGGGAACTCGCTAAGGGTGATGGCCGAGGCTGTCCGGTGGGGCAAGCGAGGCGCACGGGTCAATACGATCAGTCCCGGTATCATCATTACGCCCCTCGCCAAGGACGAGCTGTCCGGGCCTCGCGGCGCAGGGTACCGGCGCATGATTGAGCTATGTGCGGTCGGGCGTGCAGGAACGCCCGATGAAGTCGGGGTAGTTGGCGCACTCCTGATGGGGCCGGATGGCGCGTTTATCACCGGTAGTGACTTTGTCATGGACGGTGGGGTCACGGCTGCCTACTGGTTTGGCGATCTCGCCCCGAAATGACCCTGAACCCATTATTCCACCGTACCTGGACGAAAATCGGTGCAGGCCGATAACTAAATTACCACCTAATTACACCATTAGGCTTCTTGCAATCTTGCATCTCACAACCCATCACATCCCCGGAATCCTCGGGATATATTTCATTTTCGACAACTTGTAATAATATCCCCACGCTTTTTTCAGCCAGTGGCCGACTAACGGCATCGGGATGAACATTTCGCTGTGGCCGGTGCGGTAGACGAAGCCTGCGCCGTCGCCGGTGTCCATGACGCAGAGGACGTTCAGGTGCTCCTGGTAACCTTTCATCGGCTCCAGATTGCCGAAGTGTTCGGCGAGGCAGTTGTTGGCCGCGCACTCCGCCATGAACTCCGCGATGTGGCCCTGCTTGGCCTTCCACTCAGGCCCTTCGAGCGCCGCCGAGTCGCCGACGGCGTACCAGCCGTTCACGCCGACCACGCGGCAGAAGTCGTCGATCTTCACAAAACCCGCCTCGCTCTGCGGCAGGTCGGAAGCCGTGACGACGCTGTGGCCCGATCCGGCGGGAATGAACATCGTCAAGTCACTCTCAAGCTTGCTGCCATCCTCGAACACCACGCCATCCGGCTCGAAGCGCGTGATCTTCTTGCCGTAGCGCTGCTTGAAGTTCTTCATCTTGAACATTTTAGCCATCATGTCGAGCGCTTTCTGGCCCATTTTCGCGCCGGGCTGGGCCATCGGGGCAAAGAAGGTCATTTCGAAATTGTCCCGAATGCCGAGTTTGGTGAGCTTGTGGTGCAGGTTGAAAAACAGCTCGAAGCCGGGGCCACCGCGCACGCCGCTCGGGTCTTTCGGGTTGCCACCGAAGCCGAAGGCGATCTTGCCGTGGCCCCGCTCGACGAGGGCGTCGATCTTCTCCCGCAGGCGAATCGAATGTTCCGGCGCTCCGCAGATCGAGAGCGTGTGCTCGATGCCTTCATGCTTCATCTTGCCGGAGCCGAGAGCGATCACGAGGAAATCGAAGTCGCTGCGCAAGCCAGCTTTTTCAAGCGTGACCGAATCCCGGCTGGCATCGATGGCTGTCACCGTGTCGAGCGTCACCGCAAATCCGTGTTTCCGCGCCAGCTTCTCCAGCGGGAAGGCGACGTTTTTGAACTGCTCCGTGCCAACCGGAATCCAGATGGCTATCGGATAGATGAACAGATACTCTCTGTCCGAAACCACCTCAACCTCGAAGCCTCGCTTGCGGAACGCTATAGCCGCTGCGACACCGGCGATGCCTCCGCCAAGAATCAACACTTTTTTCACTACGGATCACTGGTAATTGTTTATGACCAAAGCCTCTGGAATAAGTAAGGCCGTTAATATAGGATAATTATGATCATATGCCAATAATTAACAAATGGCATTTTGACCACAATGCTCGTCCATCCGCCTGGAACGCATTGCAGTTGATGGGGGGTTATTGAATTTTAAACAACTTTACAAAATCAAAAACGCAAGCGGCTTCATCAGCTAAACCGGGAAGCGTATCATGCAAGAGCATCAGGATGACTTTTCGATGGTATTCGAGGGGGCTGCCGGACAGGGGGTCCAGACGATCACCTCTTTGCTGCTTCCGGTGCTCAGAAAGAGCGGCCACCATGTTTTTTCGTGCATGGAGTATATGTCGCGCATTCGGGGCGGCAGCAACAGCACGGAAATCCGGTTGACCGGAAAGCCGCGCCGCACCTATGTTTCGCGCATCGACCTCTTGCTGTCGCTGACGCCTCGCGCATACGAGCGGCTCCATGAGCGACTGCATGAGCATACCCTGATCTTTGCCGAGGAGGAAAAGTTTGGCACTCACTGGGACAGCCGCTGCATCGAGACGCCTCTCGGGCGATTTGCAAACGAAGCGGGTGGGGCGGTGTACTCCAATGTTTCGGCTGTCGGCGTGGTGCTTGCTGTGCTTGGCATTCCTCTCGAACGATGTACAGATTATCTGCGTGCGCAGTTCGCGGGCAAAGGAGAGGAGGTGGTTGAGCGCAACATCCGGGCGGCGCAACTCGGCTACGAGTTTGGGATTCAGTTGCCCGCCGACCGGAGGCCGAAACTGCCCGAACCGGCGCATGAAAACCAGCGTGATTCGCTCATGATGGACGGCACGTCAGCGCTCGGCATCGGAGCCATCGCCGCCGGATGCAATTTCATCTGCTCCTATCCCATGTCTCCCGGCACCGGCGTTCTGACCTTTCTGGCGGCGCGGGCGAAAGGCTTCGGCATCATCGTCGATCAGGCCGAGGACGAAATCGCGGCGATCAATGCCGGGCTGGGCGCTTCCTATGCCGGGGCGAAATCGATGGTGACCACCTCCGGCGGCGGATTCGACCTGATGCAGGAGGGGATGAGCCTTGCCGGAATGATCGAAACGCCGATTGTCGTGCACATCGGCCAGCGCCCCGGCCCGGCGACCGGCCTGCCGACCCGCACGGAGCAGGGCGACCTCGACCTCGCGCTTCATGCCGGGCATGGCGAGTTTGCGAGAGCGATCTTCGCGCCCGGCACGCTCATCGAGGCAATCGAAACGATGCAGCGCGCTTTCGATACCGCCCAGCGCTATCAGATTCCGGTCGTCGTCTTGAGCGACCAGTACCTGCTCGACGCCGTTTCGACCATCCGGGTTGATGAGATCAAGCGCCTCCCAGCTAAACCCGGCATCGTCGAAACCGGCAAAGAGTACAAAAGATATGCTTTCACGGAGAGCGGCCTGACTCCGCGCGGTGTGCCGGGATTTGGCGCGGGCATCGTGCGCGTGGATTCCGACGAACATGACGAAGAGGGGCTGATCACCGAAAGCTTCGAGATGCGGCGGCGGATGATGGAGAAGCGACTTGCAAGGCTTCAGACGCTGAGGAACGAAGCGTTGCGCCCGACAGTGATCGGTAATCCGGACACGGCTGAAATCATCACCGTCTGCTGGGGTTCGAATCGCGGTGTGCTCGAAGAGGCGCTCGAACGGCTCGACGACAATCGTGTTGCCGGACTTCATTTCGCGCAACTCTGGCCGCTCGTGCGGGATACCGCCGGGTTGTTGGGCAACGGGCGCAAGAAAATCATCGTCATCGAGAACAACGCGCAAGGGCAGTTCGCCAATTTACTGCACCGGGAATCCGGCATTGACGTATCCCGCCGTATTCTGAAAGCTACCGGTGAACCTTTCAGCGTCGAGGAAATTGTTGAAAAACTCACGGAGATCGCGCATGGACAGTCCACTTGAACCGTTTGTAATGCCTTCAGATACCGATGTGGCGTGGTGCCCCGGCTGTGGCAATCACATGGTGCTCAAAGCCGTCAGGGGCGCTCTCGATGAGCTGAAGATTGAGCCTGAAAATCTTGTGATGGTTTCGGGCATCGGCCAGGCGGCCAAAGCGCCGCAATACCTGAAAGTCAACATGTTCAACGGATTGCATGGCCGTGCTCTGCCCGCCGCGCTCGGCATCCGGCTCGCGAACCGGAACCTCACGGTAGTCGTCGAATCGGGGGACGGCGACCTCTACGGCGAGGGCGGCAACCACTTCCTTCACGCCATCCGGCGTAATTTCGACATCACTATCATCGCGCATGACAACATGATCTACGGCCTGACCAAGGGGCAGGCGTCGCCCACGTCGCAGCGTTGCATGAAAACGCCCGTCCAGGTTGGCGGCGTCAACCTCGAACCATTCAACCCTCTCGCCGTAGCGCTGTCGCTCGACGCGCCGTTCGTCGCCCGGGCATTCGCCGGAAATATCGAACAGACCCGATCGATCATCATGGAGGCGATCCGCTTCAAAGGGTGCGCGATTGTGGATGTTTTCCAGCCATGCGTCGTCTTCAATAAAATGAACACCTGGCAGTGGTTCCGCGAACACACGTGCGAGCTGCCCGAAAAACACGATCCATCGGATCGCCTCATGGCCATGCAGCAGGCATTCCGAAGCGACAAATTCCCGCTCGGCATTTTCTATCGAAATGAAAATCGGGAGACATACGAAGATCTCGCCGGAATAGGGGCGTCGCCGCTTTTCCGTCAAACTCCAGTCAGCGACGAGGCGTTCAGCGCGATGCTCGAAACGTTCCTGTGATGGAGTCGCCGGGAACAACGGGATCGAGTTTCTTATATTATTTATGTAGTCCTGTAACCAACGATCCGATACCATGAGCGACCGAAACCACGCCTTTGCAAGCGATGAACCACCAGAAATCCAGATTCATCCGCATGACCGCTACCACGCCGTGATCGACCGGTGCGCTGCGCTGCCCCCACTCGTGACTGCCGTCGTGCATCCGGTTGACGCGCATGTTCTGGCCGCCGTCGCGGATGCAGTGATGGAGAATCTCATCACTCCGATGCTCGTCGGCCCAGCCGGACGTATCGAAAAGGCGGCCTCGGAGGCCGGGATCGACCTTTCGGAATGGCAGATTATCGACGCGCCGCACAGTCACGCCGCCGCTGAAAAGGCGGTCGAGCTGGCGACTTCGGGCCAGGCCAGGGCGATCATGAAGGGGTCGCTGCATACTGACGAACTGCTCGCGCCGATTGTCGCGCACGGTTCGGGGCTGCGCACCGGGCGGAGGCTGTCGCACGCTTACGTGATGGACACGGCGGGATACCACAAATGGCTCATCGTCACCGACGCAGTGGTGAACATTTCCCCGGACTTGTTGGCCAAGGCGGACATCTGCCGGAACGCCGCCGATGCCTGGGTGGCGCTGACAGGGGAGTCTCGCCTGCCGAAAATCGCCGTTCTGGCCGCCGTGGAGGTGGTCAATCCCGCCATGCAAGCCACGCTCGACGCCGCGGCGCTCTGCAAAATGGCCGAGCGCGGCCAGATCACGGGATGCGTCATCGACGGCCCGCTTGCCTTCGACAACGCCATCAGCCACCAGGCCGCACGTGAAAAGCACATCGCCTCGCCGGTTGCGGGCGACGCCGACATTCTCGTCGCGCCAGACATCGAAGCAGGCAACATTCTCGCCAAGCAGCTCACCTTCATCAGCCACGCCGATGCGGCGGGCGTGGTCATGGGCGCGAAAGTGCCGGTCATTCTCACCAGCCGCGCGGACAATCTGCGCACGCGAGTGCTCTCATGCGCGTTGGCAGTGATGGTTCAGAAGGCGAGGGAAGAAGGTCGGATAATGTAAAAGCCGTATTTCAGCGTGATTGTCCCGTAGCGTGTCAGTTTCAAACGATAATTCGGGGTGCGGGGGGGGGGAACCGCGTTATCTGACGGCTCCCCGCTGGATCGATCAGGCGTTGTACGCCGCGGCGAAGTCGGGAAGGAACGATTCAAACGATCTCCAACCAGCCATGACCGGGCGGTTACGGAAATAGTCCGCATTCATCTCGCCGGAGCGCATGGCCGCGCCCATCTCGGTGTAGTTTCGGGCCGTCTCCTCGGGCAGGCCGAGAGCAACGAGATCGTCGAACTCCTCCTTGTCGGTGCGCTCGACCCATTTCAGATCGAACTTTTCCGTCGCCTTGCCGATCATGGTGACAATTTCCGCCGGAGTTTTCTCGTCGCTGGCAATGTAGCTGAAGCCTCTGCCAAGGTACGATTCATCCATGAGCGCCCTGGCGGCAATATCGGCGATGTCCGCCGGATGCGCGAGCACCATGTTCAGATCAGCCATGTAATTGCCGGTGATGATGCCCTGATGTTTGATCTGGCCGATGGAGTTCAGAAAATTGGTATAGAAATAGCCCGCCCGCAGATGCCGGACGTTCACCCCGGCCATAGCATCCATCGCCAGCTCGACCTGCGACAGGCCGCTGACCGGGCCGCAATGGTCAATCATATGCGCCCCAATGCTGCTCAGGTTCACCACCTGTTTCACTCCGGCTGACGTAATCGCCTCCACGTAATTTCTGCCAATTGTGGCGATCCAGCCTTTCCAGTCGCCGCCGTTGTAGTTTGGAGGCACCATCGTAAAAATAGCGTCCGCGCCTCGGAACGCATCGGCGAGAAATCCGGCATCCTCAACGGAGCCGATGGCCGCCGTTGCGCCAATCGCTTCGATCTCCTTTATTCTTTCGGAGTTACTGCTGATGACCGTAACCAAGTGTCCCTCTTTTCGCAATTGAGAGGTCAGAGGCTTGCCGATGTGACCCAGCGAGCCGGTAATGACAAAAAGCATAGCTGTAGATTTTTGCGTTCTGATGACTGACTATATCATATCAGGCATCGCGGAAAATGCAATCCATCTGAAATGTGATAACTCCAACAAGAAGAAGGCATCAAACGGTTCCAGTCGAATCAGTGCTTGACGGAGGTTGTGAGCCATAAAAGCTTTTATTTTATTTATTCTTCATTATTTAAAGTTGTTATAATTCAATTCCTTTTTTGCGAACTTCCAAAAGCAGTCTATCAGCTTATCCCTTCAGAGCAACGTTTTCAACGGAGCGTTCATGAAAGTCGATCTCGATGCCATCAGGATTCAGCCCGGTAAAAAGCCAAATCTCGTCAAGCGCCCAACCTGCATCGAACCGGTTTATGGTTCGAAAGAGGAGTACCGGGAGTTGCTTGCCGAGCATGTATCGCAGTTAAGCAAGCTGCAACAAATACTTTATGCCGACAACCGCTACTCGCTGCTCCTCATCTTCCAGGCAATGGATGCCGCAGGCAAGGACAGCGTGATCCGACATGTCATGTCCGGCATCAATCCGCAGGGATGCCAGGTTTACAGCTTCAAGCACCCGTCACCCAGAGAGCTCGAACACGATTTTCTGTGGCGCAGCAATTGCGTGCTGCCCGAACGGGGCCGGATAGGTATCTTCAACCGCTCATATTATGAGGAGGTGCTCATCGTGCGGGTACATCCCGAGATTCTTGAAATGCAGAACATCCCGCACGACCTCACCCGTAACGGCAAGGTTTGGGAACACCGTTACCGTTCGATTGTCGATCACGAACGCCATCTGCACTGCAACGGAACCCGTATCGTCAAATTCTTTCTTCATTTGTCGAAAGAGGAGCAGCGCAGGCGCTTTCTCGACCGAATCGATGACCCTGATAAGAACTGGAAGTTCAGTATCGCTGACCTCGAAGAACGGAAATTCTGGGACAAATATATAGAAGTCTACGAGGCGTGCCTTCTTGAAACCAGCACCAAAGATGCGCCCTGGTACGCGGTTCCGGCTGACGATAAGAAGAATGCACGTCTGATTGTCTCTCGCATCGTGCTAGACATGCTCGAAAGCCTTTCGCTCAGATACCCCGAAACCAGTCCTGAACGGAAAAAAGAGCTGCTCGACATACGCAAGCGCCTTGAAAACCCCGAAAACGGCAAATGATCATCTCGTTGTACCGACTTTCGAGCTGAGTCTTGGTTCTGATATATATATCAATCATATAGATAACAATGTCTAAATTGTTGATTTTACATAATTTATATTATATAATCCTCGAATTTGGCAGTATAAAGCTCAACATAACATATATTCCGTATACTATTCGGGAGATGGGGAAGAATTGCTGAACTGACGAAATGGTGAGAGTACAAACAGTTTAGGTTTTTCTCATGACGCTATCTGTCGGGCTTATTGATTGTGAGCTTAAGAATTGAATCAGAAGTAATACCTGACGTAATTGCTTTTGCAAAACTTGACTGTGGCAAATAATGGCTTTGGTTTTGAATGTACGGTAAAATTATGTAAAGCTACTAAAAATGAAAAGCAAACATGATGTGTTGTGCCGAACTATTACCAAGCATCATCTGAACGAGAATCCAGGAACAGCTTTCTTCTCAGTGAGATAAATCGCTTTCAGCAGGAGTCGGCAGCACTTTCGCCAAAACGGTATCTGTATACTTTTACTGATAGAAACTATGAAGCGTTAGGTCAGCGGTGTTCATCGCTATGAGCCAATACAAAACAGTTATTATTATAATTCATTGTCAGATTTTGCGTCATAACAGCAGAGGCATGTCTTACTGCGTCAAAGGTGTTCTCACTGATGAAAGCACTCAATGGCAGCGTAATCTCTGGTCACAAATCAGTGCGTCGGCAAGTTCTGACTTATGAAAAGGTTGTCTTTAAACTTCGAAACCTGTTTAGAACGACCCCGCTCGCTTTATGTCAATAGAGATGTCGTCTTTTTTTGAAAAAAATATTCACTTTTTGTCCGGGTTCAGCACCACTTCCCGGTTCGTCTCCCACACTCTTGCCGGTCTTGATCCCCAACGTTCGGGATGTA
>JAAXXD010000076.1 GCA_013334655.1 Chlorobaculum sp.
CCTTTTTACGTCTGTTCGAGTGGATGCTTTTGGCGTTTTGCGACAGGAGAACATTATCGTTTTGGCCAACCTCCCCTGTGGAGGTTTACTCCTGCTCATCTATGGTCTGATTTTTTCAGTAGACCCTCGTTAGCGCGATGCCTTTGCCTGCAAGAAATTTTCCGAAATTGGCATTGAAATCGATTCTCGCCGACGCCGCGAGTTTTCGGAATCGCTTCAGGTCTGCTCGACTCTCGGGACCTCAATCGTTTACTGCGGATTGCGTTTCACGGCTTCTGCGCCGTAGCGAAGCCCGATGCGCTCGAATTACTTTTTGCAGTGACGTGGCGGGCGCATTACATTGAAGAGAATCTTCTTCACGATGATTTGACCCTGATGCCATGAGCCGGATGAACACCCCGCAATTCAACAAGATCGCCGTGATGGTCGCGGCGCTGCTGATCTCCGCGCTCTTTCTGACGATGATCCGTCAGTTCCTGATGACGATTCTGCTCGCCGGTATCTTCACCGGCCTGGCCACGCCGCTTTTTCATCGCTTCATCAAACTGACCGGAGGGCGGCGAAGCCTGAGCGCTTCCTTGACCCTCTTCATCTTTTTCCTGATGGTTTTTCTGCCGCTGGTCGCTCTCTTCACCGTAGTGATCACGCAGGCGCTTTCCTTGAGCAGCACGGCCATTCCGCTGATCCGCGAGCAGCTCAAGGATCCGCAGGGTCTGCCGCATCTGCTTTCGAGCCTGCCATTTTACCATGATATTGAAAACTACAGCGACCTGATTCTTCAGAAAGCCGCTGAACTGCTCGGCAATCTCGGCACTTCCGCCATCAGCGGCTTTTCAGCTTTTACATGGACAGCGATTTACGATCTCATTCTCTTTTTCATTTTCTGGTACACCATGTTCTTCCTGCTCAAGGACGGGCATGGCTTCCTGGAGAGAATCCAGTTCTATCTGCCGCTGAACGAAAACGACCAGAAGCGCCTGCTTGGCCGTTTTCTCTCCGTTACGAGGGCCACGCTGAAGGGGTCTCTCGTCATCGCCGTGGCGCAGGGATCGCTGGCGGGGCTGGCGTTTCATTTCGCGGGTATCCCGCAGGCGGTTTTTTGGGGGGCGATCATGACGATGCTGTCGCTCCTGCCACTGGTCGGATCGCCGATTATCTGGATTCCGACGGTCATCATTCTGGCCGTCTCGGGCCAATACCTGCAAGCTGTTGGACTCGCGCTTTTCTGCGCTCTGGTCGTCGGTCAGATCGACAACATCTTCAGGCCGATTCTGGTCGGGCGCGATACGCAGATGCACGAGCTGTTCATCTTTTTCGGCACGCTCGGCGGGCTCGGCATGTTCGGCGTGCCCGGTCTGATTATCGGCCCGGTTATCGCCGCGCTGTTCGTGACGGTGTGGGATATTTACGGCGAGACCTTTCAGGAGTCGCTGCTTGAACGGCGCTCCGGAGGAGGCAAAGCGGCTGGCGGGGAGAGCGAGTCGCGGTAAACGCCGTCTCTGCAAAATTATCGGCAAACGAAAAAAGGCCGACCCGGTTTTCAGTTCCTGGTCGGCCTTTTGCATGAAGCCTGGTCAGTTTTGATCCCGCTCAGTCAACGCGGACGACCTCTTCGGCGGAGAAGAAGAACGCGCCTTCGATGGCGGCGTTCTCGGCGGAGTCGGAGCCGTGGACGATGTTCTCGCCCTTGCTGTCGGCGTAGAGCTTGCGGACGGTGCCCTCGTCGGCCTGCGCCGGATCGGTCGCGCCGATCAGCGTGCGGAAGTCCGCGACGGCGTTCTCTTTTTCGAGGATCATCGGCACGCACGGACCGGAGGACATGAAATCGACCAGCTCACCGTAAAAGGGGCGTTCTTTGTGCACGGCGTAGAATGCGCCGGCGGTCTCTTTGGTGAGGCGGGTTTTCTTCATCGCCACGATGCGGAACCCGGCGCGCTCGATCTGGTCGGTGACAGCGCCGATGAGCTGCTTGCGCACGCAATCGGGTTTCAGGATGGTAAGCGTTCTTTCCATTGGTTTCTTCTGCATTTTGTTCTTGAAGGATGCCCGCGAAGATACGAAAAAAGATTCGGATTCGGGCAACCTCCGCACATTGTCTCGATCTTCACGAAGCGTCGATGCGGGCGAGCAAATCTTTCATCGGCTGGTAGGTGACCGGCAGGAAGTCGCTGTAGGCAAGCAGCACCGTGCCCTGTTCGTCGATCAGCACGTAAGCGCGTTGCGACATGCCGAGGAAGCCGAGCGCGTCGTACGCCTTCGCGACCGTGCGCTGCTGGTCGCTCAGGAGCAGGAAGGGGAGTTCGTGCTTTTCAGCGAATTGCTTGTGCGACTCCGGGCTGTCGCCGCTGATGCCGATGACCGTGATGCCCCGGCTGGTAAATGCCGCGACGTTGTTGCGGTAGTCGCAGAGCTGCGCCGTGCAGACCGGCGTATCGTCGCCGGGGTAAAAGATCAAAAGCACTTTTTTGCCCTTGAACTCCGACAGCGAAACCATCTTCCCCTCGCCGTCGGGCAAGGTGAACTCAGGTGCTGTTTTGCCTGTTTCGATCATGGTTATAAACCCCTCTTCATTGATTGAGCAACGATTTGATAAAAAACAGCTTGTTCAAAGTATGTCCGGATGCGCCATTTTTTTCAGGTGCTGGAAATAGAATACTCGCTTGTTGCGTACTCGAATAATGGCATCCGAATTTACCATGACATTAAATCCAGATACTTAACAGATGAGATATGCCAATAATTCCAGTCGTCGGTAACCGAAACCGGCCTTACCAAGGGATTACTGCCGGTACTATTCACGCCAGTGGAAATGTTTTATTTAGTCCGACAATAAGGCAGAGTGGCGTTTCGTCGGTGTATAGACGCTTGATCGGGCAGGTGAACTTCTGGCAGGATATGCAAAAGTGTCTCGACGAAAAAAAGGCCAGCGCAGTGCTGACCTTTTTCAGTTCTGACAAAATTCCGTTTGTGTTTCACAGACGGGGGTGGGTCACTTTGCCGGGGGTTGGGGCATGTTTGGACATGGCTGGCCCTGCATGCACGGCATTCCCTGCATCGCACCCGCACCCATCGGGCATGGCATCGGCGAGTTTTTCATTTTGGCGATCATGCCCTCGATTTCAGTGATTTTTCTGTCGATTTCGGCAGCCTCTTTTTTCTTTTTTGCGCCCGGCCCGGCAGCAATGAGTTTCTGCTGCATTTTCAGGACATCGACGATTGTACCGAAGGCATCGCCCATCGAACACCCAGCGCTCATCGGCATCATCGCCGTTCCCTGTTCACCCTGATTCATCGCCGCTGGCTGACCGGCGGCAGGCACGGGACAATCTTTACACATCATGAGCGACATGGTCGGCAAAGAATCGCCCGAAGACGCCGGAGCCTTCGAGTTAGCCGCAAATGCCTGAGCGCTCAACACCATCATGGCCAAAAGCGCAAAAAACAACCTCTTCATTCATCCTCCTTTATCGTTATGGAATCAGTCGCGCACGCCATCACTCCGTTTGGTCGCGGCTGCGTATGCAATTGTTAATATAGCACTATCCCGACAACCTTTAAACTGTCTTTGCCGGGGTAAACGATCAGCAGCGTCTTGCATTCCCGGAAATCAGCGAACGAGCCATTGTCTGATTATTTTTTCGCCACGCTTTTCGCCTCCTGTTCGACAAGGATGCGCCCGACTCGCTTGCCGTTCATTTTTATCACTTTGAAGGTGAGGCCGTTCCAGCGGACGGCGTCGGAGACCGAGGGGACTTCGCCGAGGCGGGTCATCATGAAGCCGCCCATCGTGTCGAAACGCGGCTCGTTCTCGTCGATGAACTCGCTCGCATCGAGGCTGAAGGCTGCGAGGAATTCATCCACCGGCAGCAGGCCATCGACCAGCCAGGTGCGCTCGCTCCGGCGCACGATGCGCTTTTCACCGCCCTCGACGTCGTCCGCCGGGACGTCGCCGACGATGCTTTCGAGTACGTCGGTCAAGGTGATCGCACCCTGCACTGAGCCGTGTTCGTCGATTACCAGCGCGAGCTGGGCGCGGTTTTTCTTGAAGAGTTCGAGCACGTGGAAGGCTGGCACCGATTCGGGCACGAAGAGCGGCGGCTTCATCGACGCACGGATCGCCTCGCGGATGCTCACTTTCGACGAGAGGCTGAAGTTGACCAGGTCGAGCGAGCGCACCACGCCCTGAAGTTCGTCGAGGCTTCCCCGCGCCACCGGAAAGCGCGAGCGGCCACTCGCTTTGATTCGCGCCACCAGCTCCTCGTCCGGCCTCTCCAGATCGAGCCACTCGATCTCGCGGCGTGGCGTCATCATGGCGCTGGCCCGCTTGTCGCTCATGCGGAAAATCCTTGAGATCATCTCGTACTCGACCGACTCGAAAACCCCTTTTTTGGCCCCCTGCCGGATCATGAGCATCACATCCTCGTCGCACACCTGCGGCTTTTCGCCCTCCTCGATGCCGAACGCCCTGAGCGCGAGCGATGCCGAAGCCTCGGCGAGAAACACCGCCGGAGCGCTGACGATGCAGAGTTTGTCAATGAATCGGGCCATCCTCACCGCGATGGATTCGGGGTGCCGCAGGGCGATTTTTTTCGGAAGCAGTCCGCCGATCACGTGCGACAAATACGCCAGCGAGGCGATCACAATCGCGAGCGCGGCGGGGAGCCGGTAGATTTCCGTAAGGGCAATGGAACTAAACAGATCGGCGAGAGGCTTTGAAAAGAAAAGTCCGCCAAGAACGCCCGTCAGCGTGGTGATGAGGGTAGCCGTCACCTTGATGGAGGAGAGCAAGCGGGCGGCGTTCTCCTGAAGCTTCAGCGCGACGGTGGCCGCCGGATACCCGGCATCCCGCAGTTCGCGCAGGCGGGTCGGACTCGAAGAAATGATGGCGAACTCGGCCAAAGAAAGCACTCCCTGAAGGAGAATCAACAGAAGTATGACGAGCGCTTCCGCGCTTTGGGGATTCATGGGTCGAGAGTCAGTGAATCGGCAATGGTTGCTTTTTATTCAAGATACATCAATACTTTGACATAACCGGCCAGGAATCCCGAAGCTTCATTGAAGACCGTCGTCGCCACACGCGCGATGGCGCTTGACTCAGCGAGAATTTCTGCGTAACATCAACGAAACTGCATCACTTGTTTTCGTTTGCCATGAAATCTGTTCGATTGTCGTGCCTTCGCGCCCTTTGGCCGCTCATTCTCTCGCTCTCGCTGATTGCGTGCAGCCATCCGAAAAGCGGCGCGGATCCGGCCTCCCTCTACGCGGAGGCGTCGCATCTGTACAGTCAGAGGCGATACGCCGATGCGCTCGACCGCTATGACCGCGCGCTCGCGGCGGATACGCTGAAGGGATTCAGCCAGGCCGCGCTCGACGCGCTCTGCCGGAAGAGCCGGATCGAGTTTCTGACCGGGCGCTACTCCGCCGCGTTCCGCTCGTGGGACGCGATCCGGCGGCACGGTGGCGCGTTGCCCGACTCGCTACGCGACGCAGCGGCGCTCGATTCCGGGCGTATGTACGCCGAACTTGGCATGTACGGCGAGGCGGCTTCGGCGATGGCGACGCTGAAAAATCCCGACGTATGGCAGCGCTTCGACGAGGCGAGTCTGCTCTTTCGCGCAGGCAAGACGAGCGAGGCGGCCCGCATCTACGGCGAGCTGGCGGCCTCCGACGATAACGCCATCAAAATCGCGGGCCTCTCTGGCACTCTCGATTGCGCCCTCACCGGCAGGGTGGCCGTTCTCGATACGCCCGAGAACCTCGCGGGCAAGATCGCCATGACCTCTGGTCGGGTGATGACGATGGAGGCGAATCCCGAGGTGAAGATCAAGGCGCTGCGCATTGCCGCCAGAAGCCTCCAGCAGATGGAATCGCAGCGCCCGAACGCCAGCTATCTGCTGTTCCGGGCGCTCTCCATCGCTCAACAAGCCGGTTATCCGAGGCTTGTGGCAATCCTCCAGTATGAATCCAACAACATCATCGTCCGCAAACCCGACACCTGGCGAAGCGTCATCGAATATTTCGGGTCGAGAAACATGCCCTTCGCCAAAGCCGCGTCGCTCTTCATGCTTGGTCGCTCTGCCGAGCTGCCCCTCGCCGAGCGGATCGAGGCTTACCGGCTCGGGCTGGCCGTCTGTCAGCATTACGCTATTCCTGCCACCGCCGCCGATTACGTCACGCTGGAGCGCGAGGCCGTCGGAGAGCTTGGCGATCTTCTCGCCGCCGAAGGGCGCTACACCGAGCTTTTCGACGCGAGCGCCCTCGGCGATTATCTGGAGCAGCAGCGGCAGTTGCAGACCAACATTGCCGAACTCCGCCTGCCGCCGGGCAAGGAGGCCATGCGGGACGAGATCGTCGAGCTGACGCGGGACATATCGGGACTGCTCCAGCGCAAGATCACGATGGTCGAGTATGGGAAGGGTTTCGAGCTCGCTTCGGTTGCCGACAAGGCGATTCGAGAGAAGCAGGGGCGGCTGATCGAGCTGATGACAGAGGCGGCCAAGGTTGACCCCACACTACCCGTGCGGTTGCAGCCCCAGCCACTCACGCTGCGCACGCTCCAGAAAAACCTCCGGCCCGACGAGGCGCTGGTAAAGTTCATCCTCCGCGATTCGCTTTCGACCTCGATCATGGTCGGTGGCCGGGAGATGCAGATCGTCACCGCGAAGGTTCCGGGCGCAGAGGTCAAAGCTCGCTTCAGCGCACTGCGGCAGCGATTGTCCGCCGCTGGTTCGAACCCTGAATCCGCGCTTGCCGCCGATGCGGATCGCCGCTGGCTGACCGATACGCTTTTGCAATCGATGGGCGAGCGTCTCGGCGGATACCGGCAGCTCATCTTCGTTTCGCCACAGACGGAGCCGTTCCACCTGCTCGGGCGCGGGCCGATGCCGGGCCGCGATCATCGGGTTTCATGGCTCATGTCAGCCGCTGAAGCGCTCGTCTATTCATCCGTCAAACCGCAGGGCGATGTTCTTTTTTTCGATGCATCGACTCCGCAGAGCGCTATGATTCACAAGCTGTTTCATCCTGCCGACCAGGTGTTTCTTTTCTGGAAACCGATGGCGGACAATGAAAAATCAGCCCTGAAAACAGTGATGAAAAATGGGCTGGATGCAGGTGCCTCCGGCTCGAATCTACTGCAAAAAGCATCAGGGAAAGCCGGTTCTCCCGGCAGCCACGCATGGCTGTGGCTTGGCTCCTATGGCGCTGAGTGATCGTTGCAGTATCTGATCTGTCTCATTGCTGTAATCCCGATGGCGTGATTCGTCGGACAGCATTGTGGTTTACGTCGTTTGGTCTGAAAAACGCTTTAAAAATCAATGTAAATATTTACTTGATCGAGGCAGAAGGCGAGGGAATTCATTGTGTTACTATTGGGCCAACAGGTTGTTATTTATTAAATTGCTAAATACTTCGATGCTATTTTCGTCACAAAAAAGTATTTCCCTCCAATGCCCGAAGAGACTTTGGACCGAAGTTCCCTCGAGCGGCTTGTTCGGGCGCTCAGGCAAGCGCGTGTCCAGAAAGCTCTTTCTGTCGAAGACATCTCCCGCCTGATCAATATCCGCGAAACCCATATCGAAAAGATCGAAGAGGGTGATTTTACCTTTGTGCCGCCGCTGTACGTCTTTTCCTATCTGAAGAAATACGCCGCCGAACTTGGCATTGGCGACGATGCCTTGCTCGAAGCATCACGGAATGAACTGGGCATTCCGGTATCACGCCTTTCAGCACGGCCTCCCGCCCAGGCGGTGACGCCAGGTTCGCAGGACGCTGCGCCTTCCTCCAAAAGCAACGGTCGCAAAGCGCTGGTCGTGGCTGTTGCAGCGGCGACGGCCATTCTGATCGGGTTGGCATTCCTCTACCTCAGCGGACGTCTCTGAGATGGCTTCCGTCGAGTCACTCACCTTCAAAAATTCCACTTATAGCTCACCCTGTTTGCTTTTGATGAAAATAAGACTATTTTAGTCCGTGATTATTTAATGCGAGGAACCTTATCTTCCTGCATGGGTGTTCATGGGTAATAACCTTATATTTGTCCTGCTTGCGGCAAATATCACCGAAATTCAGAAACCAGTTATGTCATCGAGACAAATTTACTTCGATAATAATGCCACTACGCCACTGCACCCCGAGGTGAAGAAGGAGCTGGTAGCGGCGATGGAGATGTTCGGCAATCCGTCGAGCATGCACGCTTTCGGACGCGAGGCCCGCGCAAACGTCGAGGATGCGCGTAGCCGCGTGGCGGCATTCATGGGCGCCCACGAGGGGGAGATCGTCTTCACCGGCAGCGGCTCGGAGGCCAACAACACCGTGCTGTCGCTCTTTGCGTGCGGCTCGGGGCAGTGTTTTCCGGGAATGCGCCCGAAGATCGTGACCAGCCGCATCGAGCACCCCTGCGTGCTCGAAACCTCGGAGTGCCTCGTGCATCGCGGCGTCGATGTCAGTTATCTCGATGTGGACGGGTTTGGCAAGGTCGATCTCGACCAGCTCGAAGCGCAGTTGAAGGGGGGCGGCGTTGGACTCGTGTCGGTCATGATGGCCAACAACGAGATCGGCACGATTCAGGACATCGCGTCGATCAGCAAGCTCGCGCACCAGTACGGCGCGCTGATGCACACCGACGCCGTGCAGGCGTTCGGCAAGGTGCCGGTCGATGTGAACCTGCTCGGCGTCGATTTTCTGACCATCTCCGGTCACAAGATTTACGGTCCGAAAGGGATCGGCGCGTTGTACGTCCGCAAGGGTACGCCCTACTGCCCCTTCATCCGCGGCGGTCACCAGGAGCGGGGCCGCCGGGCGGGCACAGAGAATACCCTCGGCATCATGGGCCTCGCGATGGCGGTCGATATGCGCAATGCCGAGATGGAGGCCGAGGCGGAGCGGCTGATCGGGTTCCGCGAGATGCTGCGCAAGGGGATCGGCGAGCGCATCGACGAGGCGCTCTTCAACGGCCATCCGGTCGATTCCGTGCCGAACACGCTCAACGTCTCCTTCCCCGGCGCGGAGGGGGAGTCGATCCTGCTCTATCTCGATCTCGCCGGAATCGCGGTCTCGACCGGCTCGGCGTGCGCTTCGGGTTCGCTCGATCCGTCGCATGTGCTGCTCGCCACCGGCGTCGATGCCGAGCGGGCGCACGGTTCGATCCGCATCAGCATGGGGCGCACCACGACGGTCGAGGAGGTCGAATATCTGCTTGACGTCCTGCCGGGCGTCATTGAACGAATCAGAAACATGTCAACTGCATATATCAAAGCATAAAAGGAGATACCAATGCTTCAGTCAGGCGAATGGGCATATACCGAAAAACTCAAGGAGCATTTCGAGAGTCCGAAAAATATTCTTCAGGGCACCGACACCAGCGCCTTCGACGGCGTCGGCATGGAGGGCAACCTCCAGTGCGGCGACCAGATGATGGTGGCCATCAAGGTGGACAAGGAGAAAGAGGTGATCAGCGACTGTCAGTGGAAAACCTACGGGTGCGCCAGCGCGATTGCCAGCACCTCGATCCTCTCCGAGATGGTCAAGGGGATGACCCTCGACCAGGCGTTCGACATCTCTCCGAAAGAGGTTGCCAAGGAACTTGGAGGACTGCCGGAGAACAAGATTCACTGCTCGGTGCTTGGCGACAAGGCGCTTCGGGCGGCGATCAACGACTTCTTCATCCGCAACGGCATGAGCGACCGCGTCAAGAAGGTGCAGGCCCGCACGGTGTGCCAGTGCATGAACGTGACCGATCACGACATCGAGGAGGCTGTGCTTGAAGGCGCACGCACCTTCTACGAGCTTCAGGAGCACACCAAGATCAGCACGGTCTGCGGCCTGTGCAAGGAGGATGCCGAAAGCGAACTCCAGAAGTACGTCCACCTGCACTTCGGAGCCTGACGGGTTCAGGCGGAGGAATTTCAGTTCAAGGGAAGGAAGCGGCAGGGCGCGCCTCGTGACGACTCCGGTTCGCCGGATGATTCACGGGGACGCGCCTCGCGCTGTTTTTGGAGGGGGAGGTTGAGGATTGTTGTCCAGAAGGCCATAAATCGCGATAAAATTTGGAAACAGAGTCTGTCATTCTGAACGAAGTGAAGAATCCAGTTCTCCCAGATCAGCAATAAGTTAAATATCTATATTGCTTTACGTGGATTTTCTGGATTCTTCGCCCGGCTGCGCCGGACTCAGAATGACAAAAAAAGGGCGACGACTTCAGGGTTTTTGCTCCTTTACTTGCCGAAGCGATAACCATGTTCGCTATCGATTTCGATTTTAAACCTCAGAGTCGTCAGCCTCGCCATACAATTTCATGACCAGCATGTCATTATCCTTTTACATCCACACCTTCGGCTGCCAGATGAATCAGGCGGATTCGGAGATCGTTACGGCGCTTCTCGTCGAGGGCGGGTTCGCGCCTGCAGTTGACGAGGCTGCCGCCGATGTGGTGCTGCTCAACTCCTGCGCCGTGCGCGAGAATGCGGAGGAGCGGCTTGGTAATATCCTTACGCAGCTCAA
>JAAXXD010000136.1 GCA_013334655.1 Chlorobaculum sp.
AAAATATCGACTCGATTGGCAGCGAACTCGAATTCGAGCAGTGGTACGACGAGTTCACCTCCGCAAGCATCACGAAGCCGATTCTGCTCGTGCTCAACAAGGATGCAAGCGACCTGATCACCACGGCTGGCTCGATGCAGGTTTCGGTGAAATTCGCGGAGGATTATCCGAAAAAGCCTCTGAACGCGGGCGGCGGCAGCGTGCGCGACATGCTCTACACCTGCAAGGGCGGCGTCTTTTACGGCACGGCCTATCTGCTCGACTTCAAGCACAATTATGACGACTGGAAGTATGTGTTCGCCGATTTCAACGCGGGCCACTACGCCAGCCGGAACGCGGGGTTCCAGAAGATGCTGGGCAGGCTGACGCGCAGGCAGGTTGACACGGACGGCGACCTGATGAACTACGAAAACGGCAACGCCTCGCCGTCAGTTACCTTCGTCACCTTCCTGAGCTACCTCAAAAAGAAAGGGGTGGAGTTCGATGAACAGCAGGTCATGAAGGACTTCAGGCAGGAGAAAAGCTACGATTTCGAGAACACCTGGTCGTACAAGACGCTCTCGGAGATGTACAAAAAGAAATACGGACACCCGATCTATGCCGAGCTGCCCCAAATCGCCCTGAACAGCCCGAAATTCGTCAGCAAGAACCTCTCCACGAGATGGTTCGCCGAACAGGTGAAAGCCCGCTATAACCGCTGCATGAGAACGAAGATTTGAGGTTGGCAGGAAGAATAGGACGAATAGGGCGGGAAGGATAAAAAACAGGGCGGTTTCCGACATCTCGGAACTGCCCTATTTTTTCCCATTATCAATTATCCATTAATCGTCCGCCATTCCTTCCAGCCTGTCCTCGAGGTCAGCGTAAATTTCCTGCAACTCGGCGATCATGTTCTGGTCGGCTTTCCACATGCCTCTGCCGTGCGCTTCGAGCATCCGGCCAACGATGTTCTTGATCGCCTGCGGGTTGAGCGTGGCGAGGCGTTCACGCATGTCGGGATCGAGCGCGTAGGTCTCGGCGGTCTTCTTGTAGACCCAGTCGTCCACGCTCTTGGTCACGGCGTCCCAGCCGAGCATGTAGGTCACGCGGTTGCTGATCTCGCCCGCGCCGCTGTGGCCATGCTTGAGCATCCCTTCGAACCACTTCGGGTTGAGCAGCTTCGAGCGGTACTCCACGCGCAGTGATTTGTCGGCGTCGTCGAGTTTGATGTCCGAGGTGAAGGATTCGACGTAGTTGAGCTTGATGTCCGAGGTCTTCGTGTTCCTGCGGCGTGCGGCAAGCTGGAGCGAACCGGACGACGAGAAGTAGTGGTCAATGTCCGAGATGCCGAACTCGGTCGAGTCCACCTGATGCACCACGCGGTCTACCGATCCGAGCAGCTTCTGCAGAATCTCCGACTGCTTCTCTCCCTTGCGGCCTCCGCCGTAGGCGCTGCTGTTGCGGCGGATGAAGAGGTCGTCGAGGTCGCCCTCGTTTTCCCACGCCGAATCCTCGACCATATCGTCCACGTAGGTGCCGTATGCGCCCGGTGCCTGGGTGAACTGGCGCGAGGTGGCCACCTCGAAATCCATTCCTTCGGCGAGCGCCTCATCGACGTGTTTTTTGATGTAGTTCATCTCGTGCGGCTCGTCGGCCTTGGCGGCATCCTTGACGAGGCGGTCGAGCTGATCCATCAGGATACCGAAAGCGTCGCGGAAGATCGGACTGAGCTGCATGAGCACGTCAACTCGCGGACGGCCAAGCTTGTCGAGCGGGGTGAGGTTGTAGTGGCTGATCTTGCCGAAGGCGTCGTAGGCCGGTTCCGCGCCCATGAGCCGGATCACCACGGCCACCGCCTCTCCCTTGGTCTTGATGGTGTCGAGACCCCAGATCACTTCGGCGATAGTTTCGGGATAGTTGCCGTCGTTCTCGGCCACGTGCTTCGCGATCAGGCCGTCAGCAATGAGCGAGCCGCGCTTGAAGGCGGTTTCGGAAGGAATGCGCCACGGGTCGATGGAGTGGATGTTACGGCCCGAAGGCAGCACGTTCATGCCGTCGCGCACCAGGTCGCCGCCAGGGCCGGAGGAGATATAGCCGCCATTGAGCACCTTGACGAGCGCGTCCATCTCGCCGTGCGTGTCGCCAAGCGCCTTGATCATCATGCTTCCCTCCTGGATGATGCGCTGGATGAAGGGCACATCCTCCGCCGGAATCTTGCTGCCGCCGGTGAGGGACTCGAACGTCTGCATAGGATTCTTGTGGTCGAACATCGTCTGCTTCACGAACTCGCGGCAGGCGTTTTCGGCCCACTCCCTGATGCGGATCGCCTCGTCGTCTCCCTTGCGCGACAGGCTTGAAATCTCCTCGTAGCTGTCGAAGTGGCCGTTTTTGTTCGAACTGGAGAGCAGGATGAAGGGCAGCGTACGGCCATTCTCGCCACGGTTCTTGACGGTCTCGGTGATGGTGATGACCTGCGACTCCTGCGGACCGGCCTCGCCGAACACGTGCAGCGAGTTGGAGATGAGCCGGTTCTCAAGCTCGACTATATAGATATAGAGGCGGCTGACGAAGTCGCTGAAGGACTCGCCTGGCTTGCGCGGGCAGTCGTCGGTCAGGTTGAGCAGCTCCGCCTTGCTCATGATCGCATCCTGCACCGAATCGACATCCTCGCCCTGCGCGTGGTTGCGCTCGCGGTAGTCGGTCAGCAGATCCTTCAGCGCGGGCAGCTCCTTGTAGAGACCGGCGCGGGCCAGCGGCGGCACCACGTGCGACACCATCGTGGCCAGGCCGCGGCGTTTGGCGATGGTCGATTCGCTCGGATTGTTGACCGGATAGATATAGAAATGCGGC
>JAAXXD010000077.1 GCA_013334655.1 Chlorobaculum sp.
CGACCGAGAAGGGCGGGAAGTTGTAGTGCAGCATGAAGCGCTTGTCCTTGTCGTCGGTGAGCGTATCGACCGACTGCGCGTCTTTCTTTGTGCCGAGCGTCAGCGTGACGAGCGCCTGCGTTTCGCCGCGCGTGAAGAGCGCCGAGCCGTGCGCCCTCGGGATGAGGCCCAGCTCGATGCTGATCGGGCGAACCTGCTCCAGCGTGCGGCCATCGAGGCGCTTCTGGTCGTCGAGGATCATGTGGCGCATCACCTTCTTTTCAACCGCGTGAATGCACTCTTCGATCATATGCTCGTTCAGGTAGAAGGCGCTGGAGGGATCGGCTTCGATCTGATCGGGGCCGACGCGGTCGGTAAAGTGCGTGAGGGTTTTCCTGAGGGTCTGCGTGTAGATGGCTTTGGTCTTTTCGGCGCGCTCCTCTTTGGCGAGCGGTGTGTAGGCGAGAGCCTTCAGCTCGGCGGCGCAGTGCTCCTCGACGAATTTGACCAGTCCATCCGGCGCGACGGTCGGAGAGAACGGACGTTTGGGCCTGGCAACCTCGGTGGCGAGTTCCTTCTGGAGGCGGCAGATTTTCTTGATCGCTTCGTGGCCATAACGGATGGCGTCGAGCATCTCGACCTCGGAAATCTCCTTCATCTCGCCTTCCAACATGCAGATGGTATCCTCGGTGCCGCCGATGCAGATGTCCATATCGCTCTGCGTCAGCTCGTTGATGTCGGGATTGATGATAAACAGGCCGTTGATGCGTCCAACGCGGACTTCCGACATCGGGTTGGCAAACGGAATGTCCGACACCATGATGGCTGCCGAAGCCGCGATGCCGCCCAGCACGTCGGCATCGTTGATCGTGTCTGACGAGATGACCGAAATGATGATCTGGGTCTCGTGGTAGTAGCCGTCCGGGAAGAGCGGGCGCAGAGCGCGGTCGATCAGTCGGGCGGAGAGAATCTCCTTTTCAGAGGGACGGCCTTCACGCTTGAAGAAGCCGCCGGGAAACTTGCCAGCCGCGGAGTACTTTTCGCGGTACTCGACCTGCATCGGGAAAAAGTCCTGATTCGGCGGCGGCTGGGTTTTGGTCGATACCACCGTGGCGAGCACCATGGTGTCTCCGAGGGCGACGACGACCGCGCCGTCGGCCTGTTTGGCCATTTTCCCTGTTTCGATCGTGATTACCTTCCCATGTCCGAGATCGATCTCTTTTTTGATAAACATAAAAATCAGTTGTGTTTAATAGTGATGAACCTCTTCGTTGGACCTACGGTACGATACCATGTCGATGCAATACTCAGGGACCTGGATGCTGGTCACGGGCGAAGTCAATTCAAAAATTAAAAAAGTCAAACAATATAATATAAAATTGTTGCCTTCCAGTACCGGGAGTCGGCCTCAAAACGAAACGCGATCGTGCAATGGGCGTCTCGTTATGCTTTCATGCCGGGAAGCGTGATGAGTCCGGTGAATTCGCGTAACCTATCGAAGATTATCCGGTTATGTGGTTTTTTTTCGAAATCCGGCTTCTGCTATCTGAAAAATAACGCAGAATATCAGTAATATTCAGGGTAAAATATGCGACCATCTCCTGTTTCATGAGCGACGCACCTGTCGTGATGGACACTTGTTGTCACTCCGCTTATCGATCCCTCCTGCCCCGCTGTACGTCATCAGCGCTTTTTCGGTTTGTTTTGTTCGAGAACCTTCTTGGAAATCGCCTCTTCGATCTCCGAGGAGAAGGTAAGGCTTCTGAAGAGGTCGAGCAGATTCTGTTCGATGTTGAGGTTGAGGTTGACCGGACGGTTGTTCTGGAATTCGGGGTTGCGCCCTTTGAGCTGTATGGAGATGCGGGAGTTGCCGTCGGGGGTCATGGTGATGGTGGAGATCAGCTCCGAGTAGAAGAAGTTGCCGAGCGCTTCGTAGGTGAGGCGCAAGCCGGATCCGGCGGCTGCCCGCTCTTCCGGGGTGCTCGAATAGATGATGATGCCGCTCTTCTCCGCATCCATGTTACCTTGGGGAATGCTGAAGGTGTTGTTGTCGAGGACAACCGGAATCGCGGCCCGGACGGTGCCCGTGGCGGAGAGCTTCGAGGCGCCTTGCAGGTCGAGCAGCGTCTGGATCGGTACACCGTTGAGCTGCACTCTGGTTTCGGCATGTTTCGATTTGAGGTCGTACTCCATGCGGTCGAAGGAGACGGTGCCGTCGAGAAGTCCCGCCGAAAAGCCCGAAACGGTGATCAGCGAGGGTCTGGCGGCCTGGGCGAACATCGTGAGCGTGCCCTTTGGCGTCGTGAGCAGCAGCTCTCCGCCGCCGGTCTTGCGCTTGAGGCTTTTGAGTTCCATCTCCATCGTCAGCTTGCCCGATGCCGCCCTGTTCAGTGAGATAGCTGGATCGCTGAACTCCCAATCCACGGTGCTGCTTGTATCGGTCGAAAAGAGCGCGTCTTCCGTGGAGAACTGCTTCGGCAGCTTCTGCCGGATCGAACCGCCACCTTCACCGGTGATCCTGGCATTGCGAAGGGCGAAGCCGGTGCGGTCGATGCGGATGGGGAGCGTGCCGGAGAGTCGCCCGTGCATCGCGCCGCTGAACTCACCTTGCAGGCGGATGCGGTCGAGAATCGGAGCCTTGTCGATGGTGATGGTGCAGGCTGCCGAGCCGGTCTTGAGATCGTAGCGGGCGGGCGTCGATTCGATCCGGCCACCGAAGAGCCGCGCCGAAAGCGAGTCGAGGCGTATCGCCGACAAAATGCCGTTTCTGGCGTCGAGGTTCACCTTGACGTTGAGGTTTTCGATGAACGGCGGCCCGCCCGGTTTGCGCCCGGCATCGAAGGAGAGTTTGGTGTTGCCGGTTTTCATGGAGATCATCGTGCCTTGTGCGGCGTCGATCATCCCGCTCCTGATCCGGATCGCGGAGTCGAGGTATTCGACCGGCACTGCGCCGCTGAGATTGCCGGTAATCGCCGTCGTAGCGGTGCTTGGAGAAAGCCGTTCGAGAGGCAGGTTGTCGAGCTTGAGCACAAAAGCGGCACGCTTGCTCCTGAGGCTGTACTCGACTTCAGGCGTCGAGGCCCTGATGCCGAACAGTTCGAGCGAGCAGTCGCTGAATTTCAGGGTGCAGGGCTTGCGCGGATTGCGTTGCAGGCCGAATGTCGCCTCGAATCCCGAGAGCGGGGTTTTGTTGAGGCCGGAAAAGAGCGACCGGGCGCTGAATCTGGCCGGTTGCTGTACCCAGTGGCGCGAACGGGTGAGCAGCATATCGTAGGTGACTCCTTCGAGCCGCAACTGGCCGGTTTCAATCCGCCCCTCCCTGATGGCAAAGGCGAGCGAGTCGGGCGCGATGGCGGGCAGCAAGCCCTGGCCTGCCGGAAATGCGAGCCGTGCCCGCAAACGGGGCCGGAACTGGCGGAAGCGGATATCCGCCGGCATCTGGTGTACCGTCACGGAATCGGCGGCGAGCACGAGGTCGAACGCCGGAGTTCGGCTATTGCTGATGCTTCGCCAGGAGAGCTGGCCGTGATGGAGCATTGAGCGGTAGGTCGAGATGACTCCCGTACAGGAGTCGGGAGGTGTGGTTACCGAAGCGTCGAGCCGGTCGAAGCCGAGGCCCGACAGACCCGGTCGCCCGGGTCTGTACAGTTTCATGACAACGCCAGTGCCTGCGGTCGCGCGGTCAACGAGCGCCTGGGCGTACCAGGGAAAGGCCAGCCAGGCTCCGAAAACAGTCAGTGCTGCGAGCAGGAACAGCAGACCGATGATACGCGGAAGCCACTTCACGTCAGGCGGGTTACTTCTGAGACCAAGCGCCCTTGATCTTCACCCAGGTGCCCGCCGGAAAGCCGGGATAGCGTTTTTCGAAGGTGCGCTGGCCGGTCACTTCGACCGAGATTCCGTTCTTTTGGGCGATGTCGGCGTACACTGCGCGACGTTCCAGATTCACCGTTTCGACAAGCTTCTGCGCTTCGGCGCTCTTTCCCGGCGGGATAGCGATGTAGCCGTCGTCAACCTCGCCAATCAGCCCCTTCGTTCGGGCCGTTTCGAGGTCGAGCGCGAAAGCCGATACCGCCGATGCGGCAAAGATCGTGAGGAAAAGGACGAAGGTTTTGGCCAGCGTCACGAGACGATACGTTTTGAACATGTGCATGGTGCTCCTCGCTGATTAGAAAATATCGGTTCTCTTGTTGAGCGCGTTGTCGATGTCGCGGTCAACCTTGATTCTGATCTCATGATCGATCTTGATGTTCATGTTGATGGTAATCGGCTTGTCAGGCGCCTCCACCTTCACGGTGGGGCTGCATCCGCCGATGACGAGGCCCGCAAGCACGATCATCATTGCGGGCAGGGCTTGAGCAGTCAATCTGTTCATGTGGTTCCGGGTTGGTTGATCGAGGCAAAGGCCGTGAGCCGCTTCGACTGTGACTTGAGTCCGTTCTGAATTCGATACATCGGTAAACGGGCTGTTTTTGCAAGAAGTTGCAGGCCGGTTTCCGTTACCGAATTCTGCATCTTTTCCGCAAATATTGCAAGCGCTTCGTTTGTCCCAGATTTTTGGGGCAGCCAGCATAGAGGTGTCTATCAACACCATATTTCAGATCGGCGCTTTGATGTTTTTTTGTGTTACCGGTTTCACCCCGAACCATCGCGTCCTGAACCACAGGGCGACGTTGACGAGGCTGACCAGCACCGGCACTTCGACCAGTGGGCCGATGACGGCGGCGAAGGCTTCGCCCGAGTTGATGCCGAAGACGGCAACCGCGACCGCGATGGCAAGCTCGAAGTTGTTGCTCGCCGCCGTGAAGGAGAGGGTGGCCGACTTCGCGTAGTCGGCTCCGATCTTTTTGCTCAGCCAGAACGAAAGCAGGAACATGATCACGAAATAGAGCAGCAGCGGAATGGCGATGCGAGCCACATCCATCGGGATTTTCACGATATACTCGCCCTTGAGCGAGAACATGACGACGATGGTGAAGAGCAGCGCAACCAGCGTCAGCGGGCTGATTTTCGGGATGAACGACTGCTCGTACCACTCCTTGCCCTTGAGGCGGAGCAGGAAAAAGCGGGTCAGAAATCCGGCGATGAAGGGAATGCCGAGATAGATGAAGACCGAGGAGGCGATTTCGCCGATGGTGATCGACACTTTGAAAGACGAGAGGCCAAACCAGCCGGGAAGCACGGTCAGAAATACCCAGGCGTAGACTGAAAAGAAAAGCACCTGGAACACCGAGTTGAAGGCGACGAGACCGGCGGCGTACTCCGTGTCGCCTTTGGCGAGATCGTTCCAGACGATCACCATCGCGATGCAGCGGGCCAGGCCGATCATGATCAGCCCGGCCATGTAGTGCGGCATGTCGGCGAGGAACAGCACGGCGAGCGCGAACATCAGCACTGGCCCGATCACCCAGTTCTGCACGAG
Source organism: Chlorobaculum sp. (assembly GCA_013334655.1). Taxonomy (GTDB): domain Bacteria; phylum Bacteroidota; class Chlorobiia; order Chlorobiales; family Chlorobiaceae; genus Chlorobaculum. The sequence goes on from JAAXXD010000077.1 coordinate 5,402, forward strand.
CGAAAGCGCGAGCACCTTCGTGTTCCGAAATACGTCACCCAGCTCTTCATACTTCACTTTCGCGAGCGGCGGATACATCATGACGACGAGGCCGACCGCGATGGGAATGTTGGTCGTGCCGGAGTGGAAGTGGTTCCAGAACCCCGAAATCTCGGGGTAGAGAAAGCCGGACAACACGCCGATGCCCATCGCCAGAAAAATCCAGAGCGTCAGGTAACGGTCGAGAAACGAGAGCTGTTTGGTCGTGTGACTCATGATTTCGCTTCCGTCTTCATATGGTTGTAGAACTCCCTGAATCCAGTACGGATTTCGTCGCGTACCCGACGGAAGACGGCGAGCACCTCTTCCCTGCTTCCAGCGGCCTCTGCCGGATCGTCGAACCCGATGTGCAGCCGGTGCTTCACCTCTCCCGTAAACACGGGGCAGGACTCATTCGCTCCGGCGCAGACCGTCACGACCCAGTCAAATGGCCTCGATGTGAACTCCTCAACGCTTTTGGGGCGATAGGCACTGAGGTCGATCCACTCTTCGCGCATCACGGCAACGGCAAGCGGGTGCACCGCCGCCGCCGGTTTTGTGCCCGCAGAAAAGACCTCAAGCTCGGAGTCAAACGAACGCAGGAACCCCTCGGCCATCTGACTGCGGCAGGAGTTGCCAGTGCAGAGAATAAGGACAGATTGTTTCATGATTACGCTGTTGTTTGTGATTATCGATCCGGTTTTTACCACGTTCGATAATAGCCCCGGACTTTAGTCCGGGGTTTATGGATAAAAATAGATAAGGGCTTTAGCCCAATTTCTTCCTCTGGCGACAGTGGTGATCTATTATTGCCGGAGTAAACATCGAAGAATCAGAACACGGCATTGAAGACGAACCCCACCAGCATGATGCCGGTGGCCACCACTCCGGCGAAGACCGCGATGAGCTGCGGGCGGAGCACCTTGCGCAGGATGATCATCTCCGGCGCGGAGAGCGCGATGACGCTCATCATGAAGGCGAGCACCGTGCCGAGCGCGGCCCCTTTGCCGAGCAGCGCCTGCACCACGGGAATGATCCCTGCGGCGTTCGAGTACATCGGCACGCCGACGAGCACCGCGGCAGGCACCGACCACCAGACGCGATCGCCCATCAGCGCGGCCATGAAGTTTTCCGGCACATAGCCGTGGATGCCCGCGCCGAGTCCCACTCCGAGCACGATGTAGAGCCACACCCGGCCTACGATCTCCCGGACATGCTTCACGCCTTCACGAAACCGCTGTGGCCAGCTCAGGGGTTCGGCGGAAAATTCGGACGAGACCGCGCTGTTCTGAAGTTGCCGCACCCACTCCTCCAGAAAGCGCTCCAGCTTGAGCTTGCCGATGATCATGCCCGAGATCACCGCCACCATGAGGCCCATCGCGAGATAGAGCAGCGCGACCCGCCAGCCGAACATGCCGAAAAGCAGCGCGAGCGCCACCTCGTTGACCATCGGTGCGGAGATGAGGAACGAAAAGGTCACGCCAAGTGGCACACCCGCTTGCAGGAAGCCGATGAAAAGTGGCACCGCCGAGCAGGAGCAGAATGGCGTCACGATGCCGAGCGTGGCGGCCATCGCATTGCCGACGCCGACGCGCCGACCCGAAAGCATGGCGCGCGTCCGTTCCGGCGAAACGAAGGTGTGCACCACCCCCATCACGAACACTACCGCCGTCAGGAGCAAGAGCACCTTGGGAATTTCATAGAGCAGGAAGGCGAGGGCCTCGCCAAACGGGGTGGCGCGGCTCAACCCAAGAGCGGAGACGAGCCAGTCAGCGCCAGCTTCGAGATTGAGGTAGAGCGGCACGAAGAGCGCCACCGCCGCCACCACCCCGGCAATCCAGGCCGGGGTCGAAGCGAGCAAGCCGCCGGAATGTTGCTGACCGGGCTGTTGCATCGTTCAGCAGCAGGTCCCGTTCTGGCGGCCAATGCCTTTGGCGTGGTTTCCGCAGCAACCGGAGGGCTTCGGCGCGGCGGTGAGCAACTGAAGGAGTTCGTCGTTCGACGGCACCTTGCCGCTGCACACCACCTTGCCATCAACCACGAGTCCGGGCGTCGTCATCACGCCGTACGACACGATCTCCTGAATATCCTCGATCTTCTGCACCTCGGCCTCGATCCCTTCGGCGGCGATCACCGCTTTGACCGCATCGGCAAGCTGATTGCATTTCGCGCAACCGGAGCCAAGAATTTTTACCTGTTTCATATGCTTCTCCTTTTTGTTTTGATGTATATCGCAAATAAACGATTATTTGGCAGACTCGTTCAGCAGCAGCCAGCCCGACCGTCGAGCTTTAAAAACTCCGCGAACAGCGCTCTGGCCTTTGCCCACTGCTCCCGGTCGATGCAGTATTTGACCTTCGGCGGATCGATCTCGCCCTGAATCAGCCCCGCCTCTTTAAGCGCTTTCAGATGCTGCGAGATGGTTGACTGCGCCATCGGGATCAGTTCGGTCAGTTCCCCCGTGAAGCAGCAGGTCTCGCCAGCGAGTAACCGCAGAATTCTGATCCGCACCGGATGGCTCAACGCCTTGGCCATTGCCGCCAGATCGATCTCCTCGGCACTGTAGCTGATGTCGGACAGGGTTCTCTGCATGTTGTTATTGTTAGTTCATCGTAAATATACGATCAATCAAAACAAATGCAAGACAAAAAGCTCCTCGCCATCATCGCTTCCGAGCGCTTGCGCGGTACAGGCGATAAAACGCGACTATCGCTTGACGCAGTTCACGGTCGGCGGCGAGGGCGAGAATTTGCGCGGGTTTGGCGGAGGCGTTGTAGCGCATGAGTTCTTTCCTGTAAAGGAAGCGCATAAATGCTTCCGGCGATACCGATGCCGTGGCTTCTACAACGGCTTCGATACTCACGACAAAGCCGCTCTCCGAAACCCTCCCGGATGCTTGCCGGATGGTGAGCACTCGCCGACCTGGCTCCTGGGTGATGCGGAACTCGATTCGCTTTCCGGCGCTCTCTTCGAGGAAAAACCTCACCGGCTGCTTCAACTCCGTTCTGGAAGGATACTCGATGCGCGGCTCCGTGCTCGCGAAGCGCTCGTATGCGCCATAGATCGCCGACTCGATCTCCTGCTTTCCGAGCCTCCGGTTCACGAGAGCCAGAAAAACAAACTGGCTGAGATCCCGCAGAAAAATCTGTACTGCGCTTCGTTCGCTCTTCTGCTTCAGCATGGTCTGGTAATTGAAAAACGACACAAAACAATAGAGCATCATCGTCATCAATCGCTCGTTACTCATGCTTTCGGTCTTCACCACCGGGCAGAAGTTGTTATAAAGATCCCAGTTATATGAAATGATGCTCTCCTCACTGCGGTACTCCTCGAAGATTTTCGTGCCGGGATAGGGGGTCATGGCAAAAAAGAGAGCGTTCCTGAGACCGAGCGAGCGGGCAAATCCGGGATAGCGCATCGTGTCGGCCTCGCTCTCGCTGTGGTGTCCGACAATGAAATAGCCCTCGACGCCGATACTTTTGCTCTTGAGCAGTTCGATTGCTCTTGAAACATCGCCGGTGGTGTTCTGCTTGTTCATCCTTTCGAGCGTCTCCGTATTCGGGCTTTCGATGCCGAGACCGACCTTCCTGAATCCGGCCCGGTGCAGCTTGTCGAGAATCCGCTCGGCGCGAATCACATCCCTGGCGCGGGTTTCGGTGACGATCCTGAAGTTGGTCAGTCCGCGCTCGATCAGAAGGTCGCAGATCGCCTCGGCCCGCTTGATGTTGGTCAGGAAGTTGGCGTCCCAGATTTTGAGCAACTTCTTCTTTTTGGGATCGTGAATCAGGGCGATCTCCTCGACCACGTTCTCCGCGCTCCGCCCACGCCAGTTTTTGTGCATTTTGTCGTTGGCGCAGAAGGAGCACTTCCACGGGCAGCCGCGTGAAGTGTAGATGGTGTCGATGGTATATTCTTCGCTCTTCTCGCCAAAGCGTTCGGGCCGAATCGAACGGAGCGGCAAGCGGATCGAATCGACATCCTCGATCAGTTCGCGCATTCCCGTATAGATATACGCTCCGTTCTCCTTCCAGCAGAGTCCTTTCACCTCGCGCAACGGCCCTTTCTCGACCAGCTCCCGGAAGGTCACCTCCCCTTCGCCGATCACCACCAGATCGGCGCATCCGTGATCGAGCGCCTCTTCGGGCATCGCCGTTGGATGAAAGCCGCCCATCACCACCGTCACACCATATTTTTTAGCGATTCGCGCCAGCTTCACCGCATTGTTGAAGCCTCCGGTCATCGAAGAGATAGCCACCAGATCGAACTGCCGCGATGTCAGCAACTGCTCGAAACTGTCGAAAATCTTTTCGTTATAATAGTTTTCAGGCATCGCCATGCTTTCGACGGTATCCTCCACCGCGGCAGCGAGATAGCAGACGCCGATACAATCGCTGATAAACCGGGGAAATGGCGTAACAATCGCCTGCGGAGCCTCGACGAAACAGATGTTCTTGTAGTATGCCATACCCGGTTCAGATACAGATCAGGATGATGCTGGACGGAAAAGCGAGGTTCCCCAAACAGGCGGACAGACAGTAATATGATTAAATATACGTAATTTATGTGACAAACGAGTCTGATACAACAAAAAAACGCCGTTCAGTCGCGAAGCTTTACAGGTGATAGGTAGTACCTGAGAGGATGATGAGATCGATGTTGGCGGCCCGACGGAGTATACCGGAAGTTGATGCTACTCCCCTTCTTGCTGGCGTACGATCTCGTCAGCCTCTTCAACTGCGAGGTTGCCTCCGTAGCCCTCTTGGCCACCACGCTCAGCATGAAGTGGACATCGTTTCACCGCCACTCGACTTGTTCTACGGTGCAAGAATCCATGGATCTGAGTGAAGTCTGGCGCTACTATTAAGGGCATCTCTAAAAAGGTTGAATTGAGATATTTCGAGTAATGGCATGACCGACGCAGGGCCATGATGCTCTGACAAACACTTGTTCATTGACATTATTGCACCGAAAAACAACGTTTCAGACACGACAGGA
>JAAXXD010000078.1 GCA_013334655.1 Chlorobaculum sp.
TCGTCGATCAGGATCAGTTCGACATCAGACCGCCTCGCGACCGCAACGGCAGCTTCGAGCCGCAACTGATTCGCAAGCGCCAGACGCGATTCAAGGGTTTCGACGAAAAAATACTCGCCATGTACGCGCGCGGCAATCATGCAGGCGCGGCACGAAGAGCAGGTCAACGCCGTACGCAGCAATCTTGAGACCTTGTTCGAATCGATCAACGATATGCTGTTTATTCTTGGCCAAGACGGCGTCATCTTGTATGCCAACACCGCAACCATAGACGAGCTTGGCTATTCGCTCGATGAGTTGCGGCAGATGAACCTGCTCGACCTGCATCCTCTCGAGGCTCGGGAGAAAGCGCTGAAAAACGCCGAGGAGATGAGCACCGGCGCGAGAAATATCTGCCAGATGCCAGTGCTGATGAAATCAGGCGAAACGATCCCGGTGGAAACGAAGATCACACACGGCACCTGGAACGGAAAACCCGCGCTTTTTGGCATCAGCCGGGATATTTCCGAGCGGCTGAAAAGCCAGTCCGCGCTTGTCGAAAGCGAGAGGAAATTCAGGGAACTGACCGAATACCTGCCGCTGCCGCTCATCGAGACCGACCGGCAAGGAATTGTCACCTATATCAACCACTCGGGCCAGGAGTTTTTCGCTCTCTCTGCCGAGGAGTTGCAACAAGGGATGTCGGCATTCAGCTTCTGCATTCCGGAAGAGTTCGAGATGGTCTTGGCAAACCAGACAAAGATGCTTGATCCGGATTATATCCCGAAAGGCAACGAGTACACCGTCACCATGAAAGATGGCCGCCGCGTGCCGCGGCTGCTCTACAGCACGCCAATCCGGCTGGAGGACGGTCAGGTTTCCGGCATACGAACCACGGTAGTCGATCTGACCGAACTGAAGCGTGCCGAAGAGGCGCTGCGTGAAAACGTGCTTCAGAAAAGGGTCAGCGCAGAGTTCAGGTCGATCATCGACAACATTCCCGGCTTTGTCTACCACACCTCGGAGGATGGAAACATCAAGTTCCTCTCGCAGTCAACCTTCCTCGCTACCAACGAGCTGTTGCCGATTCTCTCCAGAACGCGCAACCATGCGCTCTCCTTTGTCCATCCCGAAGACCACCAGCTTGTCATCGACACCTACCATGAGTTGACGAAATCACTGGTCTCGAAAGTTATCATATTCAGGATCGTCCTGCCGGGCGGAGATCTCCGGTGGATCGAAGACCGCCAGACCTCTGTCTTTTCGGTAAACGGCCAATTCTCGGGTATCGACGGCATTCTGTTCGACATTACCGACAGGATGAGGGCGCAGGAGGAAAAACAGCAGTTTGAGCAAAGCCTGAAAAAAACCAGCGTCTTGAAACCATCGGCACGCTTGCCGGCGGCATCGCTCATGATTTCAACAACATTCTCTCACCGATCCTTGGCTATGCTGAAATGGGCGTGGTTTCACTCGCTAAAAACGCCAAACAGTATGACTACTTTTCCGAGATCATGAGGGCCGCCGAGAGAGCCCAGCATCTTGTCGCGCAGATACTCTCCTTCAGCAGGGCCGAGGAGCGCGAACCGGTAGTGGTCAACGTAAAGGAGATCGTGAATGAAGCCCTGAAGCTTTTGCGGCCATCGATTCCGGTCACGATCGCCATAAAGAAATCCATCGACGAGAAGTGCGGCAACGTGCTCGCGGACCCGACCCAGATTCATCAGGTGATCGTCAACCTTTGCACCAATGCGTTCCAGTCGATGGCTGAATCTGGCGGCGAGATGGCCATCGATCTCCGTGAGATCGAGCCTGACGAGGCCCTGCGCAAGCGGATGCCGTCGTTGCAGGCCGAAGAGTACGTTCAGCTCTGCATCGCCGATACCGGACACGGCATGGATGAGGCCATGATGGAGCGGATATTCGAGCCATTCTTCACGACCAAAGCGGCGGACAAGGGCACCGGTCTCGGTTTATCCGTGGTTCACGGTATTGTCCCCAGCTACAAAGGCGAGATAACGGTTGAAAGCTCTCCCGGAAAAGGCACCATATTGCAGATATACCTTCCGGTGATCGAAAGCAGCGTTGCAAGGCAGAACAAACAGTCGGAGTTTGCCAGAGGCGAGAAGAGCGCCCGGATACTCTTTGTCGATGACGAAGAGGCAACCGTGAAGCTCATGAACGTGATGATGCGCCATCTCGGATGCAGCGTACTGGCGGTGAACTCTCCCGTCACGGCGCTGTCCGAGTTCCGCAAGGAGCCTGCGGCCTTCGATATGGTCATCACCGACCTCACCATGCCGGGGATGACCGGCATCGAACTCGCGCGAGAACTGCATGAGATCAGCCCGAGTATGCCGGTAGCGCTGATGACCGGATATGGCAGGGATATAAAGTACACCGTGCCGCTCAGTCAGTACGGCATCTGTAAACTGCTGAAAAAGCCGGTCAGTCTCTCGTAACTTTCGCAAGCGATCAAAGCGGTGATAACCGACAGCTCGCCATCTTGAGCTTGGAAGATGAGCTACGCAGAAGGCATGAAATCGCCGGATCGGCGATATTTGCGGCATTCCGGCTCTACACGCTCTCCAAGATGTGCGCGAAGGCGGTCGCCTTGCTCCACGCCTTCAGCTGGCTCAGTTCGAGACCGAGCCGCTACTCATTTTCTTAAAACGAGTGGTTGAAATATCCCCTCCCGACGTTACGCCTCGAAGCACCAGGCTTCGTGCCAGGTGCGTTTTTCCAGCTTCCGGCAGTTTTTGAAGCCTGCGTTCCGGGCGAGCTTTCTCAGCATTGACGGGGGTTCCGGGAAGTCGCAGTTGCGGATGTGCTTCTGCACCTGATCCCGTTCGTCGCGAGTCAGCGCATCCCACTCAACTCTTACGGTTCCGTTGTAGCCATCCAGATATTCAGGGCGCTCTTGCCCCTCGTCGCGCATGACATCCACGAGAATTATGCCGCCGTTTTCGCGCAGGACGCGGCGGCTTTGGGTGAAAAAGACCTGTTTCTCGTCGGTGTCCAGGTGGTGCAGCGCGTAGCTGGAGTAGACGATGTCGAAGTGGTTGGCGGGTGCATCACGCAGGACGGCGAGCATGTCACGGCAGATCATGGTGACGGGACTCCCTAACGGTTCGAGATTGATTCTTGCGACGTCGAGGGCGTAAGGGGAGAGATCGCAGCCGCAATACTCGGCGAGCTGGCCGGGTTTCAGGATTTTCGAGACGTGCGATGCGTCGCCGCAACCGAGATCGAGCAGACGCAGCTGATCGGGCCGACTCTTCAGCAGCGCCGCGACAGCAGCCGTTATTTCCCGGTGATACATGAGGTTATGGCTGATGACCTTCTGGTAGGTGCCCCAGGTTTTACGGAAAATCGTGATCGGGTTTTTACTCATGTGAATAATTCGGGGTGAACGACGAGGCTCGTGACAGTAGCGGTAAAGTATGAAAAAAGCCGCTCATTGAAATAACCGCGCACCGTCGTCGCATTGTTTCGCCGATCAGCTCTCCGTCACGTCATCCGTCTGCCCTGCATTGACTACAGATAATGATATTCTGAATCAATAAGAACGAAAGCCCTATATTATACCGGGATGTTTGGCGATATGCGCCATCTCTGCCACGGTTACGGGACTTCATTCCACGAGACGCGGCGATAATATCAGGAAAATCCTCCTATGTCCGAAAGGCCCTGGCTCAGACACTACGATGACGGCGTGCCGCATACCCTTGCGCCTTATCCGGCGATCACGCTGCTCGATATTCTGCGCGACGCTGCGCGGGAGCATCCCGATGAGTCCGCATTTCTTTTCATGGGCGGCTCGCTCTCCTGGCGGGAGCTGGAGCTGAAGAGCAACGCTTTCGCCTCGGCGCTGCGAGCGCAGGGGGTCGGCAAAGGCGACCGTATAGCGGTGCTGATGCCGAACTCGCCGCAGATGATCATCGCCGAATTTGGCATCTGGAAGGCCGGGGGAATTGTCGTTCTGCTCAATCCGCTCTACACGGAGCATGAACTCGAATGCGCGATTCGCGAGAGCGAGGCTGAAACGGCGGTGGTGCTGACCCTCTTTTATGACAAGATCAACCGGATTCGCTCGAAGACGCCGCTCAAGCAGGTCATCGCCACCTCGATCAAGGAGTATCTGCCGCCACTCAAGCGGATGCTCTTCACCGCGCTGAAGGAGCAGCGCGACGGCCACCGCATCGCTTTGCGGCAGGACGACCACGCGATGGCCGGAATGATCGAACGGCACGCGAAATCGTCCGCGCCGGAGGTGATGGTCGAACCGCATGATTCGGCGCTCTTCCTCTTTTCCGGCGGCACCACAGGCAACCCGAAGTGCGTCATCGGACGGCACGAGGCGCTCGTCATGACCGGAATGCAGAGTAATGCGTGGTTCGACAGTGCTTTCAACAAAAAGAAGATCGTCTTGATGCTCAATTTGCCGCTCTTCCACGTCTTCGCGCAGGTGGCGGTGATGGCCAGCGGCTTCGTCCGGCGCTCGTCGATGGTGCTGATGCCCGATCCGCGCGATGTCGGGGCGCTCATCGCGACCATCAAGCGCCACAAGGTGGAGATGATGGCGGGCGTGCCGACGCTCTTCAACGCGCTGGCGGCGCATCCCCGGCTCAGGCGCGACCCGAAGGCGCTGCGTTCGCTGCGGCTGATCGTCTCCGGCGCGTCGTCGCTGCACCTCGAAACCCGGAAGCGCTTCGAAGAATTGACCGGCGGCTATATCATCGAAGGGTACAGCCTGACCGAAGCGATGGCCTCGCCGGTATGCTCCCCGGTTCGCGGCGCGAAAAAAACCGGCTCGGTCGGAATGCCCGCCTCCGATGTCGAAATCCGCATTGTCGATGCCGAGAAGAGCGACGAACTTCTGCCGCCGGGAGAGATCGGCGAGATTCTCGTCCGCTCGCCACAGAACATGAGCGGCTACTGGCGCAACTCCGAAGAGACCGCCACGGTGCTGCGCGACGGCTGGATTCACACCGGCGACCTCGGCTACCTCGACGAGGAGGGCTATCTCTTCGTGGTGGATCGCAAAAAAGACGTGATCAAGGTGAGCGGCTTCCAGATATGGCCGCGCGAGGTCGAGGAGGTAATTGCGAAGCACCCCTCGGTGCTCGAAACCGGCGTGGCGGGCGTACCGGACGACTACCAGGGCGAAGCAGTCAAAGCCTGGATCGTGCTGCGCGACGGTGCGTCGCTCGACCCCGCCGAGCTGAAAATGTGGTGCCGCAAGGAGCTGGCCGCCTACAAAGTCCCGAAACACATCGAATACTGTGACGCGCTGCCGAAGTCGGCGGTCGGCAAAGTGCTGCGCCGGGTGCTCGTGGAGCGGCACAATGGCGGGTGAGGAAGGGGGGGAATTGGAAGGAAATGGATCGAAACGGACGGAAATGGAAAGAAAGTAAACTTAGAATTTCTTAAGTTTACTTTTGAGGCTAAAAGTAAACTTAGAATTTCTCAGAGCCACGTTTTATGACCTATCCTGTTCGCGACATCGAAGCCTTCAGCGCTGGCCGGAAAGAGAAAGGGGTTGAATATTTCTACTTTGTGCCCGAACCGGTCAATGTGCAGTGGCAGTGGAAAGAGGCGCAGTTGGGCGTGTTGCTTGAAAAGGCATCCATCAGCCTCGGAGAGCTCAACTCGTACGCCCGGCAGGTTCCGAACACGGCGCTGTTCATTCAGTTGCATGTCACCAAAGAGGCGGTGATTTCCAGCCGCATTGAGGGTACGCAAACGCAGCTTGATGAAGCCCTTCTTCCCGAAGAGGAGGTTTTGCCTGAACGGCGCAATGACTGGCTTGAGGTCAGGAACTACATGGCGGCGATGAGCGGTGCGATTCAAGAGCTGGAGCGGTTGCCGTTATCGTCGCGATTGCTCCGGCAGGCGCATGAGGTGCTGTTGTCTGGCGTTCGCGGCCAGCATCGCCAGCCCGGAGAATTTCGCCGGAGCCAGAACTGGATTGGCGGCTCGTCGCTGAAGGACGCGGCGTTTATTCCTCCAGCCCACCATTATATCGATCAATTGATGGGCGACCTCGAAAATTTTCTGCACAATCAGGAGATCGTCGTTCCCTCGCTGGTGCGTATCGGCATCGCTCATTACCAGTTCGAGACCATCCATCCGTTTCTCGATGGCAATGGGCGTATCGGGAGGCTGCTGATCACCTTGTACCTGGTGAGCGAGAAGATTCTTCACAAACCGCTGCTCTATTTGTCCTCGTTTTTCGAGAAAAACAGGATGCTTTACTACGAGAATCTGACGAGAGTGAGAGAACAAAATGACCTGCTTCACTGGCTGAAATATTTTCTCGTCGGTGTCGATGAAACTGCTCGCAAGGCATCGCAAACCTTGTCGGAGGTGCTTGTACTGAAACAGGAGACCGAGCGGCATCTTACCGAATCCAGCGGCAGAAGAGCGAAAGCGGCCTTGACGCTGCTTTCGCGGCTTTTCGTCAACCCGGTTATCACCGTCAAACAGGTGCAGGAAATCTGCGGTTTGAGCGCAAAGGCCGCCAACGATCTGGTCGCCTTTTTTCATGACGAAGGCATTCTGAAAGAGATCAGCGGCCAGACCCGTTACCGGATTTTCGCCTTCAGCGAATATCTCGACAAGTTCGAGTAAACGTTCTCCATGACCCTCGATGAACTCCAAAGCCTCTGCGATCCAGGGGTGCTTGCGCTGATCGACGCTCATGCGGGCGACGATCCGGCGGCCTTTGCGTTGCGCTTTCACGGGCGGAGCGATCTGCCGGTGCGGGCGATGGCGGAGCAGATTGCGTGCCGCAAGAAGGCTGCCGTGAAGCTGCCGTCGCTGTCGCGCTTTCCGTTGCTTTATACTCGACTCGGCCTCGAACAGGCGTCGGGCGAGCGGGCGGCGGAGTGGAAGTCCTCGCTCATGACAGGCCGCCGGGCGATCGATCTGACCGGCGGCCTCGGCATCGACACGCTGTTTCTCGCCCGCCGCTTCGAGCGGGTTGTTTCTTGCGAGCGAAGCGAGGCGCTGGCGCGGCTGGCCGAGACGAACCGGCGCACGCTTGGCGTCACGAATGTCGAGACGCGCATCGGTGACAGTGAGGAGACGCTTGCCGGGTACGAGGACGATTCGTTCGACTGGATTCTGGTCGATCCGGCGCGGCGCGAGCATGGCGGGCGCTCGGCGGGGCTGGCGGCGTCGAGTCCCGACGTGGCGCGGCTGCACGACCTGATGCTTCGCAAGGCCGCGAGAGTCTGCATCAAAGCCTCGCCCGCGCTTGAAATCAGCGGGCTGGAAGCGCAACTTCCGGCGCTCTCGGAAGTTATCGCCGTGTCGGTCGATGGCGAGTGTAAGGAGGTGCTGCTGTTGCTCGACCGGCAGCATGAGGTCGGTCGCAAGCCGATAGTTCGCGCAGTTTGCCTCGGCAGGGAGGATTTCGAAATCGCGTCCTCCGGCGACGAACCGCCCGCTCGTGAAGTTGCGGAAACGCCCGGCGCGTGGTTCTACGAACCTGATGCGGCGATCATCAAGGCGCGGCTCACCGGTGAGCTGGCCCGGCAATTGCTTCTCGAATTTCTGAATCGCACGGTCGATTACCTCACGTCGGATCGGCTGGTCGAGCCGTTTCCCGGACGGAGTTTTCGCATTGAGGCGTGTCGGCCGTTCAGGCCGAAGAGCTTTCGGAAGGATTTGTCTGAATTGGGGATCGCCAACGCCGCCGTGCAGCGGCGTGATTTTCCGCTCTCTGTCGAGGAGCTGCGCAAGCGTTACAAGATCGGCGAGAGCAGCGAGCGATTTCTCTTTTTCACGAAGGATGGTTCTGGCGGCCTCTTCTGGCTCAGTTGCCGCAAAGCGTGATCGTCGCGTCAGTTCCGGTTCCGCAGACGCTGAAGCTCCTGCTGCGCCATGCCGTAGCGCAAGCCCTGGATGCTCACCGTCACCGTACCGACGCCGAGCATCCGCATGAACTGGCGCAGGATGAGCGTGCCCATCGTGAAGACATCGGCGCGCCCCTCGGGAATGCCGAGCGCCACGATTTCTTCGAGCCTCATCGCGCGAAGCCGGTCGAGCAGCTCGTGCACCGCGTCGTATTTGAGGCGGTAGCCCTGCACCTTCGCCGCGTCGAACTCCATGTCGCCCATGCATACCTGCGCGATGGTGGTCAGCGTGCCTGCTACGCCGAACACCTGCTGGCGGCCCGCGAAGAATGGCGGCAGGCTTCTGGCGAGATTGCGGTCGATCTCCTGCTTCGCCGCCTCGAACTCCTCTGCCGAGGGCGGAAACGAAGCGCAGAAGCGTTCGGTCATCCGCACCGAGCCGATGTTCATGCTGACCGCGCTTTCGACCTTCTCGACCGTGCCCATGATGATTTCAGTGCTGCCGCCGCCGATGTCGATCACTGAAAACGGCTCCGGCACCGACTCCAGCCCGGCCACCGCGCCGAAGAAGGTGAGGGCGGCCTCCTCCTCGCCGCTGATGCAGCGGATTTCGATGCCGGTCGCGCTTCGCACCCGCTCGATGATCTCGTCGCGATTGGCCGCGTCGCGCAGGGCGCTCGTCCCGGCGGCGATGATGCGTTTTACGCCGAGTTCGCCGCAGAGGTCGCGATAGGTTGCGAGGCAGGTCGTCAGCCGTTCGAGCGCTTCGGGACGGATGATACGCCGCTCATCGACCTTTTCACCGAGGCGCACGATGGTCTGGCGGTGATCGGCGGTCACGATCCGGCCCGTCTCGGGTTCGAGATCGGCGACGAGCAACAGCGCCGTGTTGGTGCCCACATCGATGCAGGCAATGCGTTCACTGGTGGCGGGCATCGTTGGTCACTTTGCGGGTTCGATCAACGCCGAAAGCCACTCCTCTTCGTAGATGGTCTTGACGTTTTTGTAGTCGATCCGCTTGAGGAGCTGCTTCAGCCACGGCTCGTCATAGACGAGAACGCCCGAAAGCAGCACCTGCGCCTTTGGCGCGTGGCGGCGGATCGTCGGCAGGATGCGGTCGTGAACGTTCTTGTTGATGTTGGCCAGAATCAGGTCGTATCCCTCTTCGAGGTTCGCCGCCAGCTCCTCCTCGGCGTCGAGCAGCTCCACGCGAATGTCCGCCGCGTCGTTTTCCTCGACGTTCTCGACGGCGTTCTCCGCCGCCCAGGCGTTGTTGTCGAAGGCGAGAATCGGGTTTTTGTTGCCGAGCTTGCGGGCGGCGATGGCGAGCACGCCGGTGCCGGTGCCGATGTCCATGATCTTTTTGTCGGCGAGATCGAGTTCCTCCATCTGGCGCATCATCAGGCGAGTCGTGGCGTGATAGCCCGTACCGAAGGACATTTTCGGGTTGATGGCGATGACGATCTGTCCCGGTTTGACGTCGTACTCCTTCTGGTGCTGGATGATGAGGAAGCGGTCGGAGATTTCAACCGGCTGCAAGTGCGCCTCCCACTCGGCGTTCCAGTTCCGGTCAGCCACGAACGACGCGGTGAAGTGCGGCACCGAGCCGAAGGTCTCCTGAAGCATGATTTTGATGGACGCCTCCTTGTCGGCGCTCCAATCGCTTTCGGGAAGGTAGGCGAGCAGCTTGCGATCCTCTTCGAGGAAATATTCGATGCCAACCTGAGAAAGCACGGCGATATAAAGTTCGTAAAGGTCGCTGTCGATCTCGAAAGCGAGTTCAATATGATTATGGGTTTTCGGCGGCTGCATTGACAATGGTGTTGCGGTGAGTGAGTGCTGTGTGGGAAGATAGCAATTTCGGAGAGATTGGGGCGATTGGGACTTTTGGGACAGTTGGGACTTTTGGGAATGACGCCCGGAACTTCTGCCTCTTCGTCCACCCAGTCCACAACATCCACCGCTTCGCTATTTTACCCGCACAATCCGCGTGCCGAAAGCGAAGCGAGCGCTGTAATAGTGCTCGAAGAGCGAGTTTACGCTGATGCCAGCTTTTGAAGAGGCGTGGGCGAATTTCTCGCCGCCGAGATACACGCCTACGTGGGAAATATCGTCTCCGGCGGCGAAGAAGACCAGGTCGCCGGGTTGCAATCGGTCGCGCCGAATGATCGGCCCCAAGAGCGCGAGGTCGGTCGAGGTGCGGGGCAGAATCATCTGGAACGACTGGCTATATACATATTGCACGAAGCCGGAGCAGTCGAAGCCCTCCGTCGTGGTTCCGCCGAAACGGTATTTTACCCCTTTGGTCTCTTCGATGGAGTCGAGCATCGCCCTGAAGGCGCGTTCGGAAACCGGCACAGGCACGTCGCACCGTTCCGGGCCTTGCGGGCGGAGGCGCGAGATGGAAGTTTTTCTCTTTTTTAAACTATATTTGCTCTCCATGCGATCGGCGAGAGGCCGCGTGCTCTGGCATCCGCCAAGCGCGAGCAGAAGACACGCGAGCGCCATGAGCGCCGCCG
>JAAXXD010000079.1 GCA_013334655.1 Chlorobaculum sp.
AACTATTACCTTGTTCTGTTTGCAAGAATTATTCAAACCGAAAACGTCCGCCGGACGTTCTCACGCCGCTCAAGATGAAACCACTGATCGCCCTGGTAGGCCGACCAAATGTCGGCAAATCGACCCTGTTCAACCGCATTCTCCGCCAAAAAAGCGCCATCGTCGATCCGACGCCGGGCGTAACCCGAGACCGCCACATCAGCCCCGGCGAGTGGCAGGGCAAGCAGTTTTTGCTCATGGACACCGGCGGTTACGCCCCCGAAAACGACACGCTCAGCATGGCGATGCTCGAACAGACCTTGCGCGCCTTTGAGGATGCCGACGCGATCATCTTCATGGTGGACGCCCGCGCCGGTCTGACCTATCTCGACCTCGACATCACGAAAATCCTGCAAAAGACCTTCAAGGAGAAGAAAATCTTTTTCGTGGCCAACAAGGTGGACAATCCACAGGTCGCGCTTGAAGCGCAATCGCTGGTCAGGAGCGGCTTTACCGAGCCTTATTTCATCTCGGCTCGCGACGGCGCAGGCGTGGCGGACATGCTCGATGACGTTCTCGATTCGCTGCCGTGCCCGGAGGGTGAGGAGATCGAAGAGGACGATTCGATCAAGCTCGCCGTGCTCGGACGGCCCAACGTGGGCAAGTCGAGCCTTGTCAATGCACTGCTCGGCACCGAACGGCAGATCGTCTCGGACGTGCCCGGCACCACGCGCGACGCCATCGACTCCGTCCTGAAGCGTAACGGCAAGGAGTACACGCTCATCGACACAGCGGGTCTGCGCAAGCGAACCAAGATCGACGCCGGTATCGAGTTCTACAGCTCGCTCCGCACGGAACGCGCCATCGAGCGCTGCGACGTGGCCCTCGTACTGCTCGACGCCCGGCTCGGCCTCGAAAGCCAGGACATGAAGATCATCCACATGGCTATCGAGCGCAAGAAGGGTGTGCTGATTCTGGTCAACAAGTGGGACCTGGTCGAGAAGGATTCCAAAACCAGCAAGGCCTTTACCGACACGCTGCAAGGCCAGCTCGGCAACATCAGCTACATTCCGGTGATCTTCACCTCCGCGCTGACAAAGAAGAACTGCTATCGCGCCATCGACACGGCAGCGGAGATCGCGCTGAACCGGCGGCAGAAAATCAGCACGAGCAACCTGAACCGTTTCCTGCAGGAGGCGATCTCGATGCGGCACCCCTCGACCAAGTCGGGCAAGGAGCTGAAGATCAAATACATGACCCAGATCGAGTCGGGCCATCCGGTTTTCGCCTTCTTCTGCAACGACCCGGAACTGCTCGAAAGCAATTTCCGCCGCTTCCTCGAAAAGCGCCTGCGTGAAAGCTTCGATTTCGCGGGCATTCCGATCACCATGCGCTTTCTGCGCAAGTGAGCGCGGGAACTCGCGTTAATGGGACTGCTGGGACATTTGGGACGTGTGGGAGGAAGAAAGAAGAACTGACGCTCACCTCTGATTTTTTTAATTATCAACTGTCAATTATCAATTATTCATTATGTCTTCAATACAGAAATCGCAAATCGAGGCGGCGCTGGGTACCGTCATGGAGCCTGATCTCGGGCGTGACCTCATGACGCTCGGCATGGTGCAGGATATTGTCGTCGATGAGGCGGGCAATGTTTCGTTCTCCGTGGTGCTCACCACTCCGGCCTGCCCGATGAAGGAGAAGATCAAAAACTCCTGCATCGAGGCCATCAAGGCTGCCGTGCCGGGGGTTGGCTCGATCGACGTCAACATGACCTCGAAAGTCACCTCCTCGTGCAACCACCACGGCGGGCATGGACATCATGGCCATCACGATGGGAACGGTCATCATGGCGGCCACGGCGCTCCGCAGAAGATCGAGCTTGAGAAGGTGAAGAACATCATCGCCGTGGCCTCCGGCAAGGGCGGCGTCGGCAAATCGACCGTCTCGCTCAACCTTGCCGTCAGCCTTGCCGCTTCGGGCGCGAAGGTCGGCCTGATCGACGCCGATCTCTATGGGCCAAGCATCCCGACGATGGTCGGTCTCCAGGACGCAAGACCCGAGGTGCAGAACAACAAGCTCATCCCCATCGAAAAGTTCGGCGTCAGGATGATGTCCATCGGCTTCCTCGTTGACCCGGAAACGGCGCTGATCTGGAGAGGCCCGATGGCGTCGAGCGCTCTGCGCCAGCTCATCACCGACGTTGACTGGCAGGAACTCGACTACCTGATCTTCGACCTGCCTCCCGGCACCGGCGACATCCAGCTCACCCTCGTGCAAAACCTCGCCATCACCGGTGCGGTGGTCGTCACCACTCCGCAGGAGGTGGCGCTTGCCGACGTCGCCAAGGCGGTCACGATGTTCCGGAAGGTCGGCGTGCCGATCCTCGGCCTCGTCGAGAACATGAGCTGGTACGAACTGCCCGACGGGACGCGCGACTACATCTTCGGACGGCAGGGCGGCGAAAGATTTGCCCAGGCCAACGCCATGACCTTCCTCGGCTCGATTCCGATCAGCAGCTCCGTGCGAGAAGGCGGCGACAGCGGCGTTCCGGCGATCATCGCCAGACCCGAAGCGCCGACCTCCCAGGCGGCAAGCCGCGTCGCCGGTGAAATCGCCCGGCAGATATCGATCCTGAATGCGACCTGTAACGCTGATTGATAAAACATGCATACGTTAACCCTGAATGATGACGGATTTTTCAGGGTTAACCTGCTGTTGTTATATTGCCTTTAAGTACGGGACGGCCCTACGCCCCGTCCGTTCGTCAACACACACCAACACGTTTAAGTATCATGAAGGATTATCTGCCAAAAACCGATCCGCTGTACGACAAAGTGATCAGCGCACTTGAAACCGTCCGTCCCTACCTCCAGGTCGATGGCGGAGACTGCCAGCTCGTCGGCATCTCCAAAGATATGGTCGTCGATGTGAAGCTTCTCGGCGCATGCGGCTCCTGCCCGATGAGCACCCTCACCCTCCGCGCCGGCGTCGAGCAGGCCATCAAGAAAGCCAACCCAGAGATCGCCCGCGTCGAATCGGTCTGAGCGCGAAAGCACAGCAAAGTAAAACGGCTGCCCTGAATTTACCGAGGCAGCCGTTTGTGCGTTGAAGAGAAAATGGACTTGAATGGACTTTGATGGACGAATGTAATGTAAGCTATGGACTTGCATGGACAGTGTAAGAGCAAGAGGGCTTTGCTCGTCACTCCATCGATGTCCATACAAGTCCATCAGCGTCCATTTCTCCCCCACCTCGCCTTCAGTCTAAATTATTCAGCAGCAGCTCCAGCGAATCTTCGTTCTTGAGGAGCACATCTCTTGGCTTGCTGCCGTCGCCCGCGCTGACGATGCCGTTGCGTTCGAGCTGGTCCATCACCCGGCCTGCGCGGCTGAAGCCGAGCCTCAGGCGGCGCTGGAGGAGCGAGACGCTTGCCTGCTGGTGCAAAACGACAAGCCGGGCGGCCTCTTCGAACATGGCGTCGCGCTTGTCCCTGTCCTGATCCGAACCCGAGGAGGAGCCATTACCGTTGTTCGATGGCGGTTCAGGCAGAATGCACTCCTCCTTCAGTGGGGGCTGCTCGCCGATAAACTCGGTTATCGCATCGACTTCGGTCAGGGAGATATAGGGGCACTGGATGCGCTCCGGCTTGGACATCTTCGCTGACTGGAAGAGCATGTCACCGCTGCCAAGGAGCTGCTCCGCGCCCGAGACGTCGAGAATGGTGCGCGAATCGACCTTGCTGGCCACCTGGAAGGCGATGCGTGACGGGAAGTTCGCCTTGATGATGCCGGTGATGACGTCAACCGACGGGCGCTGCGTGGCCACGATCAGGTGGATGCCGACCGCGCGGGCCATCTGCGCGAGCCTCGTGATCGGCTCCTCCACTTCGCGCCCCGCCGTGATCATCAGATCGGCAAGCTCGTCAACCACGACGACGAGGTAGAACATCGCCTCCTCCTTCATCTTCCGGTTGTACTCGCCGATGTTGCGCACGCCGCACTTTTCAAGCATTTCATACCGGTACTCCATCTCTCTGACCACCGAGCGGAGCGCGGAAACCGCTTTCTGCGGATCGGTGACGATGATCTGCTCCTCCATACCGGGGATTTTCGGCAGGAAGTGGTCTTTCAGCAGCTTGTAGGGCTTCAGCTCGACGCGCTTCGGATCGATCAGCACAAACTTCACCTCGTCCGGCTTTTTCGAGTAGAGCAGGCTCGTAAGCAGCACGTTGATCGCCACGGACTTGCCCGCGCCGGTCGCGCCTGCGATCAGAAGGTGCGGCATGGCGGCGAGGTCGTCGATGATCACCTCGTTCGCGATGCTCTTGCCGAGGACAATCGGCAGGGCCATCGAGTTGTTCTTGAACTTCTCGACCTGCAACACCGAGCGCATCACTACGGGACGCGGCTTGCTGATCGGTATTTCGACGCCGATAGCGTTCTTGCCGGGAATGGGCGCAATGATGCGGATGCCGCCCGACGAGGAGGCCATCGCCATGGCGAGGTCGTTTTCAAGCGACTTGATCCGGCTGATCTTCACCTCCGGCGCGAGTTCGAGTTCGAAGAGAGCCACGCGCGGGCCGACAGTGGTGGCGATGCGCATCACGTCGATCTTGTAAATCTTCAGCTTTTCGATCAGGCGATCCTTGGTTTCGGCCAGGTGACGCTCGTCGTAGCTCTCGTCCTCCTCCTTCGGGCGCTGCAAGAGATCGATGGAGGGAAAACGGTACTTGACATGGTCGTGCGTCGTGACCTTGAGCCGCCGCTCGTCGAGGTCGGCCTCCGCCTCCTGCACGCCCGGATTGATGACCATCTCCGGCCCCGACTCCGTTCTGAGAAGTACCGGCTCCAGCGGCTCTATCTCCTCGACCTCCGCCGGAATGACGATCGGCTCGATCACCGGCAGCTTGACGGGCGGCGACGCGACTTCCGGTTCCGTCACGGAAACCGGTGACTTCGCGGTTTTTTCCGGCTGAGTCGCCTTTGGCTTGCCGACATTTTTCACGGCGCGTTTCTCCTGCTTCTCCCTCTTTGTGCGCTCCTTTTCGAGAATCACGGCCATCCGCTCCGCTTTTTTCCTGGCCTGAAGTTCCTCCTTTTCGCGGCGCTTTCTCGTCCGTTCGGCCATGATTGCCTGCACGGTAGCCGACACCTTGGCGAAAAAGTCGCGGACGCCGTAGATCGTATCCAAAATGAAGTTCCGGCCCATGTAAAAGGTCAGCGCCAAGCCGATAACTACCGTCAGCGCCCACGCGCCGGGATAACCGATAACCGTGGCGAGGAAGGACGCCGTCATCCGGCCCGTCGCGCCGGACATCACGTCGGCGAATGGCGCGGCGGAAAGGCCGATCATGGCCGACAGGTCGAGCGCCATCAGAAGGGTGTAGAGCAGAAAAAAGAGCGCCGGGCTGATCGGCTTCAGGCGGAACAGACGCCATCCGAGATAGAGAAAACCGAAAAGCGGCAGCGCCGTCGGATAGCCGAGCAGGACGCGGATGAAAAAGACCGATACCCGCGCCCCGAAGAGACCGAAGGGGTTGTGGATCGTCCCGGCAATCGCCTTGGCCGCGCTGGAGAAAATCTCGTACCAGGGCAGCGTGACGATGTACGGCTCATCCTCGGCGTGGAATCCCGCCACCGCGGCGATGCAGAAGAGCGCGGCGAGCATCAGGGCGATGCCACCTGCTTCAGTAACGAGACTCTCCCTGCGGAAAGCCTTCATGTCCATCTTTTTTTTCAACAGGGAGATCGGCTCCTTTCAGCTCATGGACGGTCGGCGAGCACGAAGGGCAGCCGCCTGACCGCGCCGGGTTGCATGGTTCCGCGAATTTCGACGAAGATCGGCGTGCCGGGCTGCGCGTAGTCGAGCAGTAAGCTCGCCGTGCCTACAGGCTCCTGAAGCGTCGGCGAAATGGTGCCGCTGCACACCTCGCCGATCTCCTGATGATCGGCGTTGAACACCTTGAAGTGCTGGCGCGGAATGGCGCGGCCTTCAAGACTGAAGCCGACCACGCTCCGGCGGGGAGCGATCTCGACCTGCTCGCACGCCTGCTTGCCGATGAAGTTCGGCTTGCCGAGCTTCACCACCCACTTGAGACGCGCTTCGAGCGGATTGACATCCTTCTCGATCTCGTGGCCGTAGAGCGAATAGCCCATTTCGAGCCGTAGCGTATCGCGCGCGCCGAGGCCGATGGGCTGAATGCCATCCTCCTTTCCGGCCTCTATCAGCGCCGTCCACAGCGCCTCGGCCTTTTCGTTCGGCAGGCAGATTTCAACGCCCGCCTCGCCAGTGTAACCGGTACGGGCCACGATGATCTCCGCGCCTTCGAACGAAAGCTTCATGAAATGGAACGAACGCAGCGCGTCGATACCCGCGCCGGGGAAGACACGTCCGAGAATATCAAACGATTTCGGCCCCTGCAGGGCGACGAGCGACAGCTCGCTGGTGTGGTTTTCGAGCGTCACACCTTCAAACTCGCCGATATGGCTCGAAAGCCAGTCGAAATCCTTTTCGCAGTTGCTCGCGTTGACGATGATGAAAAAGGTGTTTGCGCTGACGCGGTAGATGATCAAATCATCGACGATGCCGCCATCGGGATAGAGCATCAGCGTGTACTGCGCCTGCCCGTCCACGATTTTGGTGAGATCGTTGGTGGTCATGTACTGGAGGAACTCCAGCGCCCGCACTCCCCGGACATAGAAATTGCCCATGTGCGACACGTCGAAAAGCCCCGCCGCTTCGCGGACAGCCTTGTGCTCAGCGATAATTCCGGTGTACTGCACCGGCATAAAAAAACCGCCGAAATCGATCATTTTCGCACCGGCATGTTCATGCCAGGCTGAGAGCGCCGTCTTTTTCATTGATCTCCTTTTGTCGATTGAAATGAATGTGATGGAATGTCTTGTAAAAAAACAATTTACTTAAAAGATCAAAGCCATTTTTCAAAAGCGGCGCAACAGAATACCCCTTCCGCTGGTCATGACTGCGGAGATTCAGGAGGTAGTCCGAGCGGCACGGTGAACCGCCTGCTCAGCCAATGATCATCACGTCATCGATCTCGTTCCGGTCATCGCTTCTGCGGGGAAAATGCTGGCTCAACAGCTTGCCGCAGTGCTCCACGGCCTTGCAGATGGCCTCTCCCTGCCGCTTCTCGCCGATGCCCTTGATGATCGTCGCCACCACCTCCTCCCACGCCTGCTTGCCCACCTTGGCGTCGATACCGCTGTCGGCCAGCACCCGCACGCTGTGCTCGAAGAGCGAAATGTAGATGAGAATGCCGGTGCGATCCCTTGTCTCGTGCACCTTGCGGAGGTAGAAGGCGCGTATCGCCGCTTCCTCGACCTCCTCGGCAATCTCCTTGCGATTCACGAAGGGGCGCTTCAGGGCGGGAATGCGTTTGACGGCTTCGTGCGCCGCGATGAAGCAGAGAGCGAAGAGCGCGAGGAACATCCACATATTCTCGTTACGGAGAAGGAGCGCGCCGATGATGGCGAACAAAAGGGAGATGGTACCGCTGGCTGACATGATCGCTGACGGATAGTGGCTGCTCGCACCAACCGCCATGACGACGATCTCGCCCGAGGTGGTAGCTTCGGCCTGCTTCACCGTTTTCTCGATTACCAGCCGCTCCGCCGCGGTCAGAAACTTCAGGATTTTGTCTTTCATGCCCTCTCTCCCCGTAGTGATTTCCGCCGCGCTTACCAGTCGCCCGATGCGCCGCCGCCGCCAAAGCCGCCGCCACCACCGCTGAATCCCCCGCCGCCGCCAAAGCCGGAATCGCCGAAACCGCCGCCAGAGGTGAAAATGCCTCCGCCTGGCCCGCCAAATCCGAAAGGCCCGCCTCTGTGACGGCCACCGAAGAGACGGAGATAGAAAAACAGCACCATCAGAATGATGAAGACAATCGGAATCGACGGTTTGTCGCCCTTCCCCTTCGCTGTTGCCAGCGAATCGGCCTTGAACTCACCCTTGACCGCCGAAATCATCGCGTCTGTCGCGCCGATGAACCCCGCGTCGAAATCCCCCCGCGCGAATGCCGGTTTGATGATGTCGCGAATGATCCGGCCCGACTGGAGATCGGTCAACCGCCCCTCCAGGCCGTAGCCAACCTCGATGCGCATCTTGCGATCACCTTTCGAGACGATGAGCAGAATGCCGTTGTCCCGCTTCTTCTCTCCGATCTTCCACGCCTCGGCGACCCGGATCGAGAACTCCTCGATTGGCTCGCCCTGAAGCGACGGCACCGTCAGAATCGCGATCTGCGTACCATCCCCGGCCTCGATGGCGGCGAGCTTCTGTTCGATCTGCAATCGGGCCTCTGGCGAGATCATGGTGGCGTAATCGTTCACCCGCTGCGTCAACGCTGGCACCGGCGGAAAAGCCGCCAAGAGCGGAGCGCTCGCAAGCAGGAGCGCCAGCACGAAGCAAACGGCCGAGAGCCAGCGTGATCTCATGCGGATTGTCATTAGCGGATCGTTCAGAATTTCACCTGCGGCACAGCTTTGGCAGCCTCGTCAGCCTTGAAGTACTGCTTGGGCGTCAGCTTGAGCGCCACGCTGTTGGTGATGGAGTTCGGAAATACTCGAATCGATGAGTTGAAAACCTGCACCGCCTCATTGTACCTCTGGCGGGCGACGCTGATGCGGTTCTCCGTGCCTTCGAGCTGCACCTGCAAATCGCGGAAATTCTCGGTCGCCTTGAGTTCGGGATAGCGCTCGACCGCAACCAGAAGGCGGGAGAGCGAGGACGAAAGCTGGCCCTGCGCGGCCTGGAACTTCGACATGGCAGCCGGATCGCTGAGCATCTGCGGGGTAAGCTGGATGGAAGTCGCCTTCGCGCGGGCTTCGATCACCGCCTGAAGGGTCTCCTTTTCGAAATTGGCCGCCCCCTTCACCGTGGCGACGAGGTTCGGCACGAGATCGGAACGGCGCTGAAGCTGCGATTCGAGATCGCCCCACGCACGATTGACCGCCTCTTCATTCTGCTGCATGACATTGTAGCCGCACCCGCTGAGCATCACGAGCGCCAAAAGGAACGGAAACACCCTTGTAATATATCGGATCATTGCATTACTCCTTCGGTTTGAAAAGACTGGTAACATTTGTCAAAATAGAACATTCCCCTGCCCGATGCAAACCCGGCCAGCCACATAGAGTGGTGTATTTTTTTAGCGAACCGCTCGCACGAAATGGTGTGGCATAACCGGGCGGCCACAAGAGCCGCCCCTACAATACATTTTCATAACTTGTCCATTCAGTCCACTTCGTCCACCAAGTCCACTTCGGCCACACTCAGCAAATCCGCGGCAGCTGCTCGCCGAGCGGCATCTCCACAATGCGGCGGCTGCCGAATGGCGTGCGCATCACCACCATGCCGGGGTGCTCTTCGACTACTTTGCCGATGATCGCGGCTTCTTTGCCGTGCTCGTGCGAGCGCATGGCGGCGAGCGCGGCTTCGGCTTCGGCGGCGGGCACGACGATAAGCACTTTGCCTTCGTTGGCAACGGTCAGGGGATCGATGCCGAGGAGTTCGGCGGCTCCGCGCACCTCTTCGCGCACGGGGATCGCGGCTTCGTCGAGTTCGATGCCGACCGACGACGAGGCGGCAAGTTCGTTGAGCGTGGCCGCGACGCCGCCTCGGGTGGGGTCGCGCATGGCGTGGAGGTTCGGCGCGGCGGCGAGCACTTCGGCGACGAGGCTGTTCAGGGCGGCGGAGTCGCTCTGGATGCGGCTCTGGAAGGAGAGGCCCTCGCGGGTGGTGAGAATCGCCATGCCGTGGTCGCCGATGGTGCCGGAGAGGATGACCACATCGCCGGGCCGGAGGTTGCGGCACGACACGTCGCGCCCCGGCGGGATGAAGCCGACGCCGGAGGTGTTGATGAAAATCCGGTCGCACTGCCCTTTCTGCACCACTTTCGTGTCGCCGCACGCGATCACCACCCCGGCCTTCCGCGCGGCGTCGGCCATGCTTTTGACGATCAGTTCGAGGTCGGCGAGCGGCAATCCCTCTTCGAGCACGAACCCGGCGCTGAGGTAGCGCGGCACCGCTCCACCGACGGCGAGGTCGTTCACCGTGCCGTTGACCGCGAGGTCGCCGATGTTCCCGCCGGGAAAAAAGATCGGCGAGACGACGTAGGTGTCGGTGGTGAACGCGATGCGCCCCGGCTCGGCGTCGAACCGCGCCTGATCGTCGAGCTGATCGAGCACCGGATTGCCGAGATGCGGCATGAACACCCGCGCCGTCAGCTCCTGCGACAAACGCCCCCCCGCGCCATGAGCCATCTGGACGGTTTCATGCTGAAG
>JAAXXD010000137.1 GCA_013334655.1 Chlorobaculum sp.
GTCCAGAGCGCTTCCTTTGCTGATATCAAGGGTCGTGGCGTACAGGTTTCCTGTCATTGTGACCGCGCCAGCGGCTGATGTGCCGATGTTCACATCGCTGATCCTACTGGATGTGCTGGTACCGATGTTGCCGGTCAAAGCACCGCTTTCCTCGAAGTTGACGGTGCCATTTGTACCGCCGGTGCTGACGACATCGGCATATCCGGTGACTCCGTTAGCGATATTCAGGGTGCCCGCGAGATTGTTGAAGTCAATACGGCCGCTTCTCGACGAGGTGTTCAGGTTCCCGTTAAGATTCAGCGTCGTTGCTGTATTGAAATTTATGTGGTCTGCTGCCACTCTGTTGGTGGACGAACCCACGGTGACTCCACCCATGCCATCGAGTCTGATCTCATGGATCGTAGTTAATCCGTCGGCCGATCCGATGTATCCACCTACAGACTGTGCTAAAGTACCATCCCCAAAAATCAGGGTGCCTGTTCCAGCGACACTCGTTCCAACGTTACCAGAAATGCTTCCGTTTGACAGGCTGACGATGGCATTGTTGCCTGAATAAAGGATGTTTCCCGTCAACCCGCCGTTCAATGACACGTTCCCGGCATCATGAAAACGTAATGAATGGTCGGCACCCGGAGAAAGATCCAGTTGACTGTTGAACGTGACCAGGCTTTCTGTGTTTATATCGATGCCGCCTGCCTGAACCGTACCAGCAAAGGTTACCCCGCCATTGATGGTAATATTTCCTCCGTCGATATCGGTATAACCGGATACTGCGTTCACCCCGTTGAACGTCAGATTTGCCGTGTAGGGTGAGGTGCTGGTCGAAATGTATGTTCCGGTTGGATTTCCGAATACAATTACCGGGCCGGCGGGAACGGCAGTGTGATAGAGCGGGTAATCACTCTTGCTGATGTTCCCTGCATTGGAGCCTGCCGCTAAAGTCAGCCCGAAAGAGGTCGGCGCGGACGATGGCGGCGACGTGGTAATCGTGAATGTAGACGTGCTTCCGGGTACTACTGCGGGACTCGTCAATACAACTTCGGAATAACTATTCGTGGCCCATGTCGGGCTGAACAAGAGGTTATCAGCGGCAGTGTCGCTTCGCGTTATGCTTGTCGTTCCGGTGTTGTAATAAATCGGCAATGTCAAACTGTTGGGTCCAGAAGGGTCTGTTGCCGAAACAGACCCATAAGTAATATTATTGAAGTAGGATACTGTCGCCGCCTGTGCTGGAGAGAAGCCAACCGCCAGCATCGCGGATGTCGCGACCGGAACCACAAGCGATACGGCGACCACTCTCTTGGTCATTTTGGAGATGGCTGCTTCGGGACGGCCATTGCTGACTTTCGCAGATTTCCGCGATGAGGCGGCCTTGCCTCTCTGTTTTTTACTGAATTGTTTCACGAGACTACTCTTGGAATTGGGTTAACTGATCTCCACGACAAAACTGGCAGCGGCGATCCTGTCAGGAACGCAGCGGACGCATATTCGCCATCCAGACGTCCGCTCAAGGAGCGACCTGCACAGCGGTATCTGCTTGTTTTGACGGAAAATACGGAAGCAGGAGGACTCGGTGTCTGTTAATAAACAAGTGAAACAATCGTCAGGCAGGCACCGGATCGATCCGGTAATTCCAGTCACCATGAAAGGAGTCTCGCGCAATGCTGATGGCTTGACGCTCCACGGCGCTGGCTTGCAGTCCCGCCATGCAGTGAGCATCATGCTGCCCGGCATGAGCTGTCAATCCACTGTTCATGGGGGTTCCCGCGATGAGATTGATGACCACCTCATGGCTGACCGGTGATTGGCCTTGGCAAGTCGTGCGGAAGGAGGAGAAGAGGCGATGTTCGATCCTGTTCCATTTGCTGGTGCCGGGCGGCAGATGGCTGACCTCGATTGGCAGCTCGATCTCATTGGAGAATTTCTGCAATTCCCGTCTCCAGTGCCCATCCCGGCTTTCGTCTCCTCCACAGCCATCAGCCGTGATCATCAATTTCGAGGCTTTCGGATAGAAGGGCCGACCAATCCTCTCCCACCAGCGCCGAATCGACTCGATAGCGAAACTGACGGTGTCGCGATCCGTTCCGACGCACACCCACTCGGTGTCACTGGCAACGTCAAAGAGGCTCTGTGGCGTTGCGGCTTCCGGCTCCATGTCAATGCAATCATGAAGTTTGACGAATTCCGGCTCTTCTGCCGGACGGCGGTTCGTCTCCTTCGGCGGGCAAACCCCGACCTGCTCTTTTTTCTTTATATCTATCGAGATGACCGGCTCGCCTGCGGCCATGCATTGCGTTGCCGCGTCGTTGATGAACCCGAACTGGGCATGGCGATCAGGGTGATCCGCGCCTTCAGGCGTCGTTCGATGAGTTTTCAGGCTGTATCCCAATTGCTTCAGCAGGTCACTCACCTTCGGATAGCTGACCTTGCAGCCTTGACGGGAGAGTTCTGCCGAGAGCGTGCGCAAGCTTTTGCATGTCCAGCTCAGGGGTGATTCCTGTTCGCCACTCGCCGTTGGTTCGAGCAACTGTTCCAGAGCGACAAGGATGCCTGACTCCGTCTCGATGACCGATTTTCTCCCCGCCCCGGCTTTGCGAATCCGTTTTTCCTGGCTTTCAGCCGGCAGTTGTTCCGCATTCAGCTCCGCCAGCCCGACGTGAATCGCCCGGCGCGAGATGCCGGTGGCTTTCGAGACCCTGGTGACGCCTCCCCGGCCCAAAGCGCTGGCCTCCGAAGCGGCGAACAAACGCCTCATGCGCTCATCCAGAG
>JAAXXD010000080.1 GCA_013334655.1 Chlorobaculum sp.
TGCTCACTTCTCTGATGCTTCTGCCTTCTGGCGGCAGCACTTTCTTCAGAAGACTCTGCCGTACTGCATGCGAATAACCCATAGATCGCCTCCTTTTAGGATGCGACATCTTTATTAACACTTAGGGCCTAAGCTCGTATTCAGGCATCCTTTTTTCACGTGTAAAACAGAGCTTTTCAGTATGGATGATCAACTTGTGATGGTCAGTTTTGCTGACTGTTATGCGCAAGTTGATGGATTTCGTGCTTGATGTGTTCACGGGCGACTCTTTTTCGCTGTGCGTTTCGGCTTTGTCGGGGATTCGAGAATTACTGGGTATACAAAATCTATGAATCTCTGTATCCATCTGTCGCAGATTTCTTTTCCAATCACTGTTCTCAGTGCAGGTCTCGAATTTTTTCTACGAGCAGCTTGTGCGCCGCAAGCTCAGGATCGCTGTCGGAGAATCCGTTGGTGTCAAGGTTTTTGGCCACGAATTCGAGCATCCGCCGGTCGAGGTGTTCGGCGATGCCGAGCATGTGCGAGCGGTGGTGCAGCAGTTCGTAGAGGATAATTTTCTCCGCCTGGTTCCGTTTCATCTTTTCGAGAATTCGTGCCATGAGATCGTTGTCCAGATGACGCGAGACCTCGCTGAAGTATTCGAGTGGCAGGTCGTTGGCGTAGTTTACCGCCTGATCGACGCCCATCGTCTTGCAGACGCCAGCGGAAATCTGTGGTCGTATATGCTCGACCATGAGCGGAATGACGATGAAGTGCGGAATGAAGCGCACGATCGAACCGATGGCGTGGTACAGTTCGTCGAAGCCGTCAGTTTTGAAGTCAACCACTGTTTTGATATAGCGGGCAAGCGCCTCCTGCGTCTCCGGTTCAAGGTTTTTCAGCGCCTCGGGCAGAGGCGTTTCAGTCCACGCGAGGGATTCTTCTAAGGTTGCCATAGTGATATTAAGGATTGTCCGGAGCCGGAGCGCCAACAGGTGAACCGGTTTTTTCCCGGCAAAGTGCTTTCAGTAATTGTATTCAAAATACCGCAGAAATGAAAAGTATTTTCATTTTCTGCAGATTGTGCACATGTATTATTCTTATCATTAATTTACTGCAAAATCTATATTTATTTTATTTTTTTTAGATTATTAAGGTTGAAAATTACAGAAGTTTACTATATTTACGGAGAACAATTTGTATTGATAAGTTTTGCATTGAGGAACTCCTGTCTGAAGTGAGGTGTGTCATGTCTATCACAAAATCTGTTTTTGACTCGTACAAGCTCTGGTACTACACCGGTCATCCTTACGAGGCGCTTATCCGTGTTTTTAAAGTAGGAAGATATGGGGGCGGTCTCCGTAAATGATGTAGCTGTCCCGTACGGTGCAAGTTATCAGGTAGTCGCTTCACGGCTCGCCGAGTCGTTTGGAGGCGATTTGTTAGCGATGTTAGGTGAGAAAAAGTAGCTCTGCCTGCTGAATTTAGGCAAATAGTGCAGGAGGGTTTGAGATAACGATATGAAATACCGCCGGAATTGGGAGGAACATGTGAGTTCTGTTGTATAGGCTCAATACATATATATATTTTCTAAAGCCTCGCGTGAAACGAGGCTTTTTTAATGTGTGCGCCCTGCATGGGCGCAATTCTGGAGGAGGAAGTCCTCCAGTGAGTTGACCAAAGCGAGCGAAGTGAAGCGTAATTGCATGAGGGCGACCGAGTTTGGGAAGGATGCGCAGAACGACCCGCGAGCCGATGGACAAGAATCGGATAGAAAACGTTGCCGTTGCGGTTCCGAAATGGGATGATTTCAAGCCTCGTTTTCGACGATGATGATTTTGCTTTCGCGTCCGTTGCAGCATAAAGCGCTGTTTCGATCGTGCGTTTTATGAGCCAGTCACCCCCCCCCCCCTGAATATGTGCTTGCAACCCGGCACATTACTGAAACAGTTGCCCGATCTGTCTACTCTGGATGTCGCGAGTATTCCCTCTCTGTTCGGCCATGGTTTAGCTCATTTTTTCAATGATACGATACTATGGCCATATATATTCAGTTTTGCCAAAAGGCGCTGTTATTCAAGTCATCTGATTTTTACCTTGCCGAAATAGAAAATATTTGCGATTGTTAATATACAGGAATCGCGAACACAAGGATTGAACACGCTCCTGTTTTTCAGTTTCAGGTTTCAAAAACAACACGAAAGGAGGATTGTCATGGCTACCATTCAGGCTGATTTCGATTCGTACATGCTCTGGTATTACAGCGGCCATCCGTACGAAGCGCTCATCTATGTCTACAAAGCAGGCAAGTACGTCGGACGTATCGTTTTTTTCAAGGATGGCGCGGCCATTCCGGCAAACGCAAGTTATCCCGAGCCGTCGATTCACTATCCGTTGAGCCGCTTCAACGATGTGATGATGATCCTTCGCGAGGAGAAACCGCTCTATCTCTTCCTGAACCTAGACAACAAGATCGGCATGGTCGCCACAAGCAATCTTGAGCCTGCCGGAGAGCAGGAGGGGGTGTAATCCAATCCGTCTGTTGACATCGCTGTCGGTGATCCTGGAGGGAGATCAAGTCGTCTATTCCGGATCACCGGCACTTGCCGCAATAATCTGAATATTACACGATATTCGGTTTTTTACGTTTTCCTGACGCCGTACTATTCGAGGCTGATCCCTTCAGCCAGCTTCCGCTTTTTTTCAATGAGATTGAATGCATCGTCTGCCCTTTGATGGCAGGGTGATAGCGTTCTCGACAACCAACAACAATCCCAAGAGACCTGACCATTATGAAACGAGCTATTATCACTCTGTTTGCAGCATTTGTGGTATTCACGTCAATCGATGCGTCGGCTGAGCCTCCATCGTCTAAGCAGGTGGCGGAGTGGCGTCGAAAAGCCGAAGATGGCAATTCCACGGCGCAGTACAATCTCGGGCTGATGTATTCAAAGGGTGACGGGGTTGCGCAGGACTATCCTGAAGCGGCGAAATGGTTCAAAATGGCTGCTGACAAAGGCGATATTTCGGCGCAATACCGGCTTGCCCTGATGTATCGTGAGGGCAATGGAGTGCGGCAGGATTTCATCGAGTCCGCCAGATTGCTCCGGCCGATTGCCGAC
The DNA here is from genome assembly GCA_013334655.1 of Chlorobaculum sp. Lineage (GTDB taxonomy): Bacteria > Bacteroidota > Chlorobiia > Chlorobiales > Chlorobiaceae > Chlorobaculum. Next base: position 3,102 of record JAAXXD010000080.1, read on the forward strand.
AAGGGCTATTCCGAAGCGCAGGTCGAGCTTGGCGAGATGCATGTGAGCGGCCAGGGCGTACGTCAGGACCTCGCCGAATCGCTCAAGTGGTACCGCCTCGCTGCCGAGAAGGGCAACGCCAAGGCTGACTTCCTGCTCGGGCAGGCCTGTGAGAACGGCCAAGGGGTGAGGCAGGACAAAGCCGCCGCGAAGGAGTGGTACGGCAAGGCGTGTGACAACGGAATGCAGAAAGGGTGCGACGCCTTCCGCCGCCTCAACGAAGCCGGATTCTGAGGCGATGGGATAGCCGGTACGCTCCTGGTGGCTCGCAAGCGCCAGAGAGCAGCCTGATGGATTTATCGAAAAAGTTACCCGATTCCACTCTTATCGGATCCATGCATTCCGTCATTGCGATTCCGACTTGTCGGGAGAAGCAATCCATATGTATTCATAAGAAAAATGGATTGCCACGTCGCAGCGCTTCTTTCCATGAACATGCGTTGTTTTGCCAGTATTTCACTATATCGGTAACTGATGTAATGTGATGGAAGCTGGCAACAAAAGATTGGGCTGAAGCCCCGGGATTTTTCTGACTGGCTCTCCCCGGCTTGAAAGCCGGGGCAATGTGAATGTATGAGAGCTGAATGTCCGACGGGCTAAAGCCCGCCTGAGTACAATTGGATTGCAACGTCCATGAGCAAGCTGCTTATGCTCCTAAGCAATTGCCCCGTCCCGAAAGCTTTCGGGACGGGGTTGAAGAAATAGAAAAATCAGGGCTTTAGCCCAATTTCTTTTTCAATGTTGTTTCCGCTTTTTCCCTGAGCAGATACCTTTTGTTCAAGGTACGTGTGCGGTATCGAGTCCCGACGAGTCGGGATGGCTCGCAATGACGGTATGGCGTCTATCAACGTCTGACAGGTTGCAAGTGCCGGTCCGGGTTCGATGCGAAAGAAGCCGCGCAGTTACCGCTGCAATACCCTATATTGAGGCTTTTTCAGGGCTAAACAGGGGCAGAGATGATATTACTGACGGTCGAGGGGATTGGCAAGAGCTACGGGCTGAAGCGGCTGTTCGAGGAGGTGTCGTTCGGCATAGACGACCGCGACAAGATTGGCATCATCGGCGCGAACGGCAGCGGCAAGAGCACGCTGATGAAGATTCTGGCCGGAGCCGAGACGCCCGATGCCGGAAAGGTGATGGTGTCGAAGGAAAAGAAAATCTCATACCTTCCGCAGGACTCGCCCTACAATCCCGAAGATACGGTGCTTGAAGCGGTGCTGAAATCGGGCGACAAGGTGATGGCGCTGATCTGCGAATATGAGCTAACCCTTGAGGCGCTCGAACATGCGGAGGGCGACCAGACGGCGCTGATCGAGAAGATGACCGACCTTTCTCACGAACTCGATGCGAGCGGCGCGTGGGATCTCGAATCGAACGCCAAGGTGGTGCTCGGCAAGCTCGGCCTGAATGACCTGACGGCCAGGATGGGCACCCTCTCCGGTGGTCAGCGCAAGCGCGTGGCGCTCGCTCATGCCCTCGTGGTCCCAAGCGACGCGCTCATCCTCGATGAGCCGACTAACCATCTCGATGCGGACAGCGTCGAGTGGCTTGAAAATTACATCAAACGTTACGCTGGCGCTGTAATCCTGATTACGCACGACCGCTACTTCCTCGACCGCGTGGCCACCCGCATGATCGAACTCGACGGACGCACGGCGCTCACCTACACCGGCGGCTACGCAAGCTATCTCGTGCAGAAAGCCGCCGAAGAGGAGCAGGCCGTGCGCGACGAGCGCAAGCGCAACGCTCTCGCCAGGCAGGAGCTGGAGTGGATGCGCACCGGCGCGAAGGCGCGCACTACCAAGCAGAAGGCGCGAATGCAGCGTGCCGAAGCGCTGGTCTATGCTCCGTCGAAGGAGAAGAAGCAGGAGATGGAGATCGGCTTCGGCGCGGAACGGCTCGGCAACAAGATCATCGAGTTCCACGACGTTTCGAAATCGTATGGCGAAAAGAAGCTGCTGCGTGATTTTGACTACATGCTCGAAAAGGGCGACCGCATCGGTATCATCGGCCCCAACGGCTCTGGCAAAACTACGCTGCTCGAAATGATCGCCGGAAGAGTAAAACCCGACAGCGGACGCATCGAGATCGGCCCGACGGTCAAGATCGGCTACTACGATCAGGAGAGCCGTAACCTCGACGACTCCAAGCGCGTCATCGAGTACATCAAGGAGGAAGCTGAGCAGATCAAAACGAAGGATGGTACACTGGTTTCGGCGGCCAAGATGCTCGAACGCTTTCTCTTTTCAGGGGCGGCGCAGTACAACCCCATCGGCAACCTCTCGGGCGGCGAACGGCGGCGGCTCTACCTGTTGCGCCAGCTCATCGGAGCGCCGAACGTGCTGCTCCTCGACGAGCCGACCAACGACCTCGACATCCCGACCCTGCGCGTGCTCGAAGATTACCTCGACACCTTCCCCGGCTGCCTCGTGGTGGTGAGCCACGACCGCTACATCCTCGACCGCACTGTCGAGCACGTTTTCGTTTTCGAGGATGACGGCATCGTGCGCCGCTATCCCGGCAACTACAGCGTTTATCTGGAGATGAAAGCCTCGGTAGCCGCCGCAGAAAAGAGCCAGCCGCAGAAAAAAGAGCCTGCGCCGCAGCCGAAACCATCGACGCCGCCGGTTGCCGCGTCGCCGAAACAGCGCAAGCTCAACAGCAAGGAGAAGCGCGAACTGGAGCAGCTCGAACAGGCGATAGCCGAAGCAGAAGAGCGCCAGGAGTCGATCAACCGCGAACTGGCCGCCGCCGGTTCCGACTTCGAAGCCGTCCAGCGATTGGGCGACGAACTGCACAAAATCCAGGCAAAACTCGACCGCGACATGACCCGCTGGAGCGAGCTGGCCGAACTGGAGTAATGGATAATGGATAATGGATAGTTGATAATGGATAATTAAATGTAGGGGCGGCTCTTGTGGCCGCCCGGCAATGGCGTTGTTTTTGTAGGGGCGAACCTGTGTGTTCGCCCTTTTATGTTCTGTCGCGTATAAATTTGATTTTTGCGTAATTTACCTCTTGTTTGGTCGTGCGGTCAAACTCATTCCCCTGAATTATGCGGCGACTTTTCATACCCGTCTTCAAAGCGCTTCGGTTAGTGTGTTTCATTGCGATGCTTGCTTTTCTGGCAGGAACTACGAGTGCGGCGGAGCCTACCGCTCCACCGGCGGTTCAAACTGCCGGGAAAACGGCTGAAAAAGGGATTGTCGATTATCTGCTGGTAATTATTCCTGTTGTGATGGCAATCATTGGGGTTTCGACTTTAACTATCAATTTTATTCAGTATCGCAAGCGCGAGGCTGATGCGGCAGGCAAGAAAATTGCCGAGCTTCAGGCTACGGAACAGCACGAGAATCAAAAAAAAGAGTCTCAAAACCAGACCAACGAAGAACGCTACCGGGCATCCTTGAAAGAGGAGCTTGGATATATCCGTATTCTCGGTCTACCTGATGCCGAACGGATCATGGTCAATCTGGATGACGATACCTTTGTGCCTCTCCGATTTTCACGGAGATACGATTCGGCAACGGTTTCCGAAAAGAAGAACTTACAGGAAGGGCTGTCCGGCGAGGAGACTCTTATGCCCGAAGAAGTTATGCGTCAGGCATTCAGGCAGCGTCGAATGCTGCTGGTTATCGGTGATGCCGGTGCTGGCAAAACAACACTTCTGCAATATTATGCGCTTTCCTGCCTTGAGACAGATCGATACCGGCAGCTCGGTTTTTCATCACCGGTGAAGGTTTTTTATCTTCCGTTGCGCACTTTGATTACATCCGACCACGTAACTTTTCCCCCCTTACCAGACAAACTGGCAGAATGGACTGCCCGGAAGAATCAGTTGACACTGAGTCCAGAAATTTTCAAGGAGTGGTTGCAATCCAACTCGGTGTTGATTCTGCTTGATGGACTCGATGAGATCAGCGATCCGGCAAAAAGGAAGCAAGCCTGTCAATGGATTGACGGTGCGTGGCGACGCTTTACGAATGCCCGGTTTGTCGTCACTTCGAGAGGAACGGGGTATCGTTCTCAAGAAGGGATCATACTCGGTAGTGATTACGAGCGTGCCGATGTACGCGATTTCACCCATGAACAGCAGGAGCGCTTTTTGACGAGCTGGTTCAGGGCCGCATTGCTGCGCGAGTCACCAGAACCGGGTTTCAGTGCCGAGGCATGGCATCAGCGTCAGGAAGCAAGAGCTGCTGAGCGAACTGTGAAGATTCTCGAGCATCTGAAGGATGAAAAAAACAAAGGGCTGCGACAGATCGCCTCCATACCCATGATTTTGCAGATCATGGCTATTCTCTGGAAAGATCGCGACCACTTGCCAAAGAGCCGCGTCATGCTCTACAATGCCGTGCTCAACTATCTGCTTTCTATTCGTGATGAGCAAAGAGGTATCAATCCGCCACTTGAGACCGAAAATGCCCGCATGGTGCTCGGGCCGGTTGCACTCTGGATGCAGAAGGATTTGAAGCGTGACGAGGTTGGCATTAGTGAGATGCAACGCAAAATGGAGGAAACCCTTTGTCAGCTCGATCATCCGCCCTCGACTGAAGCGTTTTGCGATTATCTGGTCAAACGGTCGAGCCTGCTCGTTGAGTATAGCGGTAAGGAGTACCTTTTCAGGCACAAGTCGTTCAGGGAGTATCTGGCAGGTATGGAGCTTCAGAAAGTCGTTCATCGCAGAACAGACTACTATCTCAATATTATGGCGGAGGGTTTTGATGATGACTGGTGGAAGGAGCCGTTGCGTTTTTTTGTTGCGCAGTCAGATGCCGATACCTTTGATCTCTTCATTAAGAAGTTGTTCGACAAGGTCAGTGACGAGATATTGCAGAAGAAACAGGGCTTTCTTTTTACTCTTATCGAAGATGCTCGGCTGAAAAAGGACGATGCTTTGCGCGACAAACTGCGCGACACAAACAACAGCGCTTTTCGTCAGCGAATTATTATCGATTGCCTAAAAGCCGTCGGAAAGCCGTCGGCGCTTGATGCTCTGGAGCGATTCGGTTCGGAACATCTTGCCAAGAACAGCGATGTGTCGGGACGCCTTGCCGAAGCTATCGTCTTGTTGGGAGGTCAGCGATCAGGGCATTCATTGAGCGGAGTTACCCGGAATGTGGATTTGTCTGATCGTTCACCATTTTTCAATAACCCGCTTGAACAGCAGGCGCAGTACATCCTCATACCGGGTGGCAGCTATGTCTATTCAGTGACGAACAAAGAGGAACAGCTTCCCGATCTGTACTTTGCCAAATATCCGGTGACGAACAGGCTTTACCGGCGGTTTATCGAGTATCTGCAATCGAAAACGCCAGAATACGATGCGCTGTTTCCTGTATCGGGATTCTCAGCAGCGTTGCGGGAGATTGCGAAAAATCAGACATGGGATGCCGGTTTTGCCAAGTATCTGAAAGAGGGCAAACATGATCTTGCCGGATTGTTCCGTTCATATAAAGACGAAGACCGGAAGTTCGGCGGAGACGACCAGCCGGTAGTCGGCATTACCTGGTATGCGGCCCGTTCATATTGCCTGTGGCTGTCGCTCGTGGAGGGCAAGGGAGCGCATTCCGATCTGTACCGCCTGCCGACTGAGCCAGAATGGGAGTGGGCGGCGGCGGGAAAGGAGAAGCGAAAATATCCGTGGGGAAAGCCTGAACCGACTCCGAAACTGGCCAATTACAGCGATAGTAACATCGGCGCGACGACCCCGGTCGGCAGCTATCCCGAAGGAGCGACGCCGGAAGGGCTCTACGATATGGCCGGCAATGTCTGGGAGTGGCAAGAGAACCGCTTCGGACATAAAGACTACCCTGACGCCCGTGCGTTGCGCGGCGGCTCCTGGCTCAACGGTTCTGAGGATCTGCGTTGCTCTTCCCGGGTCGACGTCAACCCGGACGGCAGGGGCAGCGTCATCGGTTTTCGTGTGGTTCGCCCCAGTCTTGCCGTGAAACCCTGATAATCTGATCTCTGGAAATCTGAAATCTGAAAATCTGAAAAAGGAGAATTGACCGTTGAACGTTGGAAGAGACGATTTTGATTTCAATAGCGATGTTGATTTCGACGGGGGAGAGGGCGGTCCCGACATGTAGTACCGCCACTACGGATTTTCATTATCAATTATCAACTATCAATTATCCCCCATCATGCAACCGACGGACATATTCAACCCTGTAAATATTGGCGGCATCGCGCTTCGGAATCGATTCATTCGTTCCGCGACGCACGAAGGGATGGCCAGCGCTGAGGGTGCTCCGCTGGAGTCGCTCGAAAAGCTTTATCTGCGGCTGGCGAAAGGGGGCGTTGGGGCGATTGTCACGGGATATGCGGGGGTGATGCAGCAGGGTAAATGCAATTTTCCCGGAATGCTGATGATGCACGACGACGCGCTGATTCCCGCGTACCGTCGGCTCGTCGATGCGGTGCACCGCGAGGGCGCGCCGCTCGTTTTGCAGCTCGCCCATTGCGGGCGCCAGACCCGATCCGTCGTCACCGGCATGTGCACGGTCGCGCCATCGCCCGTGCGTGATCCCTACTACAGCGAAGAGGTGCCGCACGAGCTGACCGAGAGCGAAATCAGGGCGATCATCGACGCCTTCGTGAGCGCAGCCGGGCGGGCGAAAGCCTCGGGATTCGACGCCGTGCAACTGCACATGGCGCATGGCTATCTCCTGGCGCAGTTCCTCTCGCCCAACGCCAACCGCAGGCGCGACCGCTGGGGCGGCTCGCTCGAAAACCGCTTCCGAATAATCTCGGAGATCCTCGCCGGAATTACGCGAACCCTCGGCAACTATCCGGTGCTCGCCAAAATCAACGGTTACGACGGGATGCGCGGCGGAATGCGCTCTGGCGAGGCCGTGAAGGTCGCCAAAATGCTTGAAGCTGCGGGATGCGTCGCCGTGGAGGTCTCCTCGGGCACGATTGCCGAAGGGCTGTCGATCATGCGCGGCGAGCGTGTGCCAATCGACGCGGTGCTCGCGGTGAACTTCAAATTCGCCGCCATCCCGAAGCCGCTCA
>JAAXXD010000081.1 GCA_013334655.1 Chlorobaculum sp.
TGGCGAGAGTCGTTTCGCCAAGCTCGATGTTGCGGCGGGCGATCTCGATCTGCTCGTCGAGCATCTTGAGGTTCCAGTAGCCCTGCGCGACACTGGCGACGAGCGTCGTGCGCACGGCCCGCGCCGCGTCGGTACTGCGCAGATACTCCGCGACGGCGGCCTTTTTGGCGTTGCGCAGCTTCGCCCAGATGTCCGCCTCCCACGAGACGTTCAGCTCCGCCGTGTAGCTCCGGCTGGTTCGCTCCTGCCCCTTGGAGGCCGTCGAGCTGTTTTCGGACGCTCTCGAATAGCTGTCTGTCGCGCTGAAATCGACCGATGGCAGGAACCACAACTTCGCCACGTCGAGCGACTTGCCCGCGTAGTCGATGTTCTTCATCGCGATGAGCAGGTCGTGATTGTTCGCCACGGCGCTGTCGATCAGTTCGAGCAACTCGGGATCGGCGAAAAACTGCCGGTAGGGCACCGCAGCCATCTCCTTGCCCGCCTCCGTTTGTCCGGGATATGTCGCCGGAAGTTGGGTGTCGGGACGACGATACTCCTTGACGGGACTACACGCCGACAGGCCCATGCTGGCGAGAAGCGTGATCGGGAGCAGCGGTAACGCGCGTTTCATGCCTTGATTCTGGTTTTTCATTCGTGCGAACCCTCCTTCTTCATCTGCGCTTCGAGCAAGGTTCCGGCTTCGACAATCTCCGCAGCCGGGCCGGTGAAGCGCTCCTGCAAACCCTGGAAAGCAACGAAGAGCACCGGCACCACCATGATACCGAGCACCATGCCGACGAACATGCCGCCGATGGCCGACGCGCCGATCGAGTGGTTGCCCATCGCCGCCGGGCCGGTCACGAAGAGCAGCGGCAAGAGACCCGCCACGAAGGCGAGCGAGGTCATTAAAATGGGACGCAGCCTCGCTTTCGCGCCCTCCATCGCCGCATCGACGAGCGACATGCCGCCAACGCGCCGCTGAAGCGCGAACTCGACGATCAGAATCGCGTTCTTGGCGAGCAGACCGATCAGCATGATGATCGCCACCTGCACGTAGATATTGTTCTCGATCCCCGCCAGCTTGATGCCGAGAAAGACGCCGAGCAGACCGGTCGGAATGGAGAACATCACCGCCAGCGGCAGCAGGTAGCTCTCGTAGAGCGCAGAGAGCAGGAAGTAGACAAACACCACCGAGAGCAGGAAGATGAAAATCAGGCCGCCGGAGGACTCGATCTCTTCGCGGCTCTGCCCTTTCCAGTCGTAGGTGAAGCCCGGCGGCAAGCTCGTGCGCGACACCTCGTCCACCGCCTGGATCGCCTGACCGGTGCTGAAGCCGGGCTTCACGACGGCGTTGATCGAAATGGCGTTGAATAGGTTGAAGTGATCGACCGCGTCCGGGCCGTAGACCTTTTTCAGCGAAACCACCGAGCTGACCGGCACCATCTCGCCGCTCGCGCTCTTGACGAAGATGCCGTTGAGCGACTCGGGCGTGCGGCGGTCGTCGGTCTCGGCCTGCATCACCACGCGGTAATATTTGCCGAAACGGTTGAAATCCGACGCCTGCTGGCTGCCGTAATACGCCTGGAGGACGGTCATCAAATCCTTGACATTCACGCCGAGGTCGGCGGCCTTGACGTTATCCACCACCAGCTCGTACTGCGGGTAGGTCGCCTTGAAGGTGGTGAATGCCGCCGCAATCTCGGGCCGCTTCATCAACTCGCCGATGAACTCCTTGGCAACGCCGTCGAACTTGTGCAAATCGCCGCCGCTCCTGTCCTGCAACACCAGCTCAAGACCGCTGACCGTGCCGAAACCGGGCACCGTCGGCATCGAGAGCACGAAGAAGTTCCCCTCCTTGACCGGCGCGAGCTTCTTGTTGACAAGGGCGAGCACCTCTTTCACATCGCGCACCTCGCCGCGCTCCTTCAGCTCCTTGAGCTGCATGAACATCAGGCCCGACGAGGGCGAGGAGCTGCGGGAGAGGATGTTGATGCCCGCGACGGAGATCACCTTTTTGATCGCCGGAACCTTCTGGAGGATGCCGCTGGCCCGGTCCATCGTCGCCTGCGTGCGCGAGAGCGAGGTTCCGGCGGGCATCGAGACCGAGACAATCACGAAGCCGTTGTCTTCGTCGGGAATGAAGCCGGTTGGCGTAGTCTTGAACATCCAGAATGAAAGCGCAGTGACCAGCGCGAGACCGGTGAACGCCACTTTGCGGTGCCCCATGAAGTATTCGAGGATGCCGGTGTAGCGCTTGCGCACGGCGTCGAATCCGGCGTTGAAGCCTTGGAAGAAGCGCCCTCCGACGCCGCCGAAACGCGCATGCTTGCCGCCTTTGGCGTGCTTGTGCAGGTCGGTGAGGAAAATCGCGCAGAGCGCCGGGCTGAGGGTCAGCGCGTTGACCGCCGAGATGAGGATCGCGATGGCGAGCGTAAAGGCGAACTGGCGATAGAAGACGCCGGTTGATCCCTGCATGAATCCCACCGGCAGGAACACCGACGCCATGACCAGCGTAATGGTGACGATGGCCGTGGTGATCTCGCGCATGGCCGAAACCGTGGCGATCTTCGCGGGCCAGTGCTTCTGTTCGATCTTGGCATGCACCGCCTCGACTACCACGATGGCGTCGTCAACGACGATGCCGATGGCGAGCACGAGGCCGAAGAGCGTCAGCACGTTGATCGAGAAGCCGAAGAGGTTCATGAAAAAGAAGGTGCCGATAATCGCCACCGGCACGGCGATGGCCGGAATGAGCGTCGAGCGGAAATCCTGCAAAAAGAGGAACACGACGAGGAACACCAGCAGAAACGCCTCGATGAGGGTGTGCTGCACCTGCTCGATCGATTCATCGACGACCTTCTTGGAGCTGAAGGGAATCGAGTACTCGACGCCAGAGGGGAACGACCGCGCCGCCTTTTCAAGCACCTTGCGCAGCTCCGTTTCGACCTTGTTGGCGTTGGAGCCGGGCGCCTGGTAGACCGCCATCACCACGCCCGGCTTGCCGTCGGACTTGGTGTTGACCGTATAGTTGTAGGCTCCGAACTCGATGCGGGCGATGTCCTTGAGACGCAAGAGCGAGCCGTCGGGATTGGCGCGGACGACGATGTTCTCGTAATCCTCCGGTCGCTCGAACTTGCCGCGATACTTCATGACGTACTGCATCGGCTCGCTGCTCATCAGGCCGAACGCGCCGGGCGCGGCTTCGAGGTTCTGGCTCTGGATCGCCGCCGACACCTCCTGCGGCGTCAGCCCGTACGCCGCCATCTGCGCGGGCCGGAGCCAGACGCGCATGGCGTAATCCATGTTGCCGTACACCGACACCTGCCCGACGCCCGGCACGCGAGCCAGGTCATCGACGATATTGATCTTGGCGTAGTTCTGCAAAAATTTGGTATCGAACGCCGCGACGTTGCTCGACAGGTTGATCAGCATGATCTGGCTGTTCTGCCGCTTGACGGTCGAAATACCGATCTGGTTGACCTCGGCAGGCAGGCGGCTCGTAGCTTGTGCCACGCGGTTCTGCACGTTCACCGCCGCCTGGTCGGGATTGGTGCCCTGCTTGAAGAAGACGTTGATCGAGAGCGAACCGTCGTTGGAGGAGGTCGAGGTCATGTAGGTCATGTTCTCGACGCCGTTGATCGCCTCTTCGATGGGCGGAGCTACCGTGCGCCCGACGGTTTCGGCGTTCGCGCCGGGATAGCTCGCCGTCACCGAAACGCTCGGCGGTGCGATGTCCGGAAAGCGCGTGATCGAAAGCTGGGACATGCTGACCAGTCCGAGGATGACCAGAATGATCGAAATGACCGTCGCCAGTACAGGGCGGGAGATAAAACGTTCTAACATAAGCCCTGCGGTTTAACGAGCGTTCGGAGTCGAAGGAGCGGATCCGGCGGGCATCGGCTTGATCACCGTGCCATCCTGCAACTTCTCGATACCGGCAGTCACGATCACGTCGCCGGGCTTGATGCCGTCGCTGACGATGTAGTTCTGGCCGCTCCTGCCCGCCACGGTGATCACCTGCTTCGTCACCTTGTTGCCCGCCGTGAGAAGCACCACCATCACCTTGTCCTGTAACTCCACGGTCGCCGACTGCGGCACAAGAATCACGTTATCGTAATTCGAGACGAGACTCACCTTGCCGGAGTTGCCGCTGCGCAGAAGCCTTTCGGGATTCGGGAACGAGACCCTCATGCCGATAGAGCCGGTCGTGGCGTCGAAATCTCCGCTGATCGATTCGAGCTTGCCGCCATGATTATAGAGGGTGCCGTCCGAGAGAGTGAGCTGCACCGGCGGCACGGCGTCGATCTTCTGTTGCAAGGTCTCGCCGGGATAGAGCTTCTTGAAGGTCGCGAAACCGGCCTCGCTGATGCTGAACACAGCGTACATCTTCCCGACGTCCGAGACCGTGGTCAGCGCCTGCGCCTGATTTTTGGTGAGCAGGTTGCCCTGGCGGAAGGGAATCCGCCCGACATACCCGGCCACCGGAGCCTTGACCACCGTGTAATCGAGATTGATCGCCGCCGACCGCGCTGTTGCCGCCGCCTGCTCGGCCTGCGCTCTGGCCGCCGACTCCTGCGCTTTGGCCGTAGTGAGCTGAATCGGCGCGACCACCTTGTTCTCGACCAGCGGCACGAGCTTTTCCGCGTTCACTTTCGCCACCGCCGCCTGCGCCTCGGCGGCATGTTGCGCGGCGAGTGCCGACTGGTACTGCTCGCGCCAGACCGAATCATCGATCCTGAAAAGCGGCTGACCCTTTTTGACCAGATCGCCCTCCCTGACCAGAATCGCCTGAAGCACGCCATCCACCTGCGGTCTGATTTCGGCGTCAGCCAGACCTTCGAGCCGGACGGAGAAGTCGCTGGAAACGGTTGCGGAGGAGGTGGTGACGGTCATGACTGGCAGGGCGGGCGTCATCTGCTTCTGCTCCTCCGGCTTCTTGCCGCAGCCGGAAAGAAGAAGGGATGAACCGAGAAGCGCGCCAAAGGCAAATCTGGAGAAACGGTGTCGAAGAACGGGAATCGTGTTCATGGAGTGTCGTATGACTGAAAATGGCTGTTAACGGTAACTGATGAATCTATATAACGAAAAATCGAGACATACATTATCCGTTCACAAAAAAATAGCCGACGCGCCTGATCGCTTTTCCGTCGAACTCTGAATCAGGACGCCATTTCCGCGCTATTCCGGCGCTCGAAATCGAGCAGCCACCGCTTCATGTCAGTTCCGCCAAGATAACCGCCGATCCGCCCGCCCGCGCCAATTACGCGGTGACACGGCACGATGATCGGCAGCGGATTGCGCCCGCACGCCGTCCCCACCGTTCGCGCCGCTCCCGGCGAACCGATAGCCGCCGCCAGTTCGCCATACGAAACCGTCGTCCCGTACGGAATCCCCAGCAACCCCTCACGCACCCGTCGCTCGAATGCGGATCGAGGCTCGGCAAGCGGCAACGAAAACTCCCACAGCCTCCCCGCGAACCACGCATCGAGCTGCCGGAAAGCCTCGTCGATCAACGAAGAACCCGGAGCGCTGAGAGCCGTTGACGGCTCATCGTGCATGAATAATAGTTCAGTAACCAATCCCCCGTGCGCCCTGATGCCGATCAAGCCCACAGGCATACGGCGACAGGAAAACGAACTGTAATTCGTCAGTATCGACTCTTGCTGCATTTCTACCGCTACTTATTGGCGTTGAATAACTTCTTTTCAGTATTTCAAACGTTTCACCCACCCTGAAAGATGCAGATTTTCTGAAATCGATAGTAGTTTTCCGTTTTATTTTTTTCCGCGTAACAAACAAACTTTAAAGTAATCAAAAAGCATCTACGATATAAATACCGACCTGGTTCAGGGAAAAATTATCAGCCTCCATCAAAATCTTTATCCTGCTACTCAAGAATCATCATCAATCAGCACCGACCTCATTTCATTTATTACTATCATTTTTTTCGTCCAGCGACTTTTCGTAAATAGTAATTATTTACTCTCATCAATGGTTCTCGATCAACAACGTTTCTTATACTCATTATGAACAAGCCAATTCTTTTTTTGTGCTGGTGCTCTGCGCATCGCGGCTGATGTTGAGTCACGCCCATGCAAAAACCATCAAACCAGACCAACCTGTCGACCCAAACATGGGAGTACTGCTTGCGGGAGTTACTTCAGATACCTATGGTATGGTTGACGTTTGGTATTATTACCGAAAAAAAGGCACTCAAGACAAAAACCCTCTTGAGGCTTTTGGATTTAATCTGATCGGCAGACCGGACGATGACAACGATGATGAAGAAAAAAAGGTCGCTTGATCGCGGTTTCTCTTGAGCCAGGAGAATATGAGTTCTACAATTGGGAATTATATGTCAAGCAAGCTGGCGGGGCAGCCGTATTTTCTCCAAAAGTAGCGCCACCGGCTATCTCTTTTTCTATTCAAGCAGGCAAAATCACCTATGTCGGCAATCTTCATGTTCAGTCCCTCAAGGGCAAGAATTTTTTTGGCATATCTGTTCCTTTCGGCGGCATTCCAGTTATCTCGGATAACAACTCAGTAGATATGCCTCTCCTGAAGAAAAAATATCCGAATCTTCAGGAGTTGCCAGTCGAGAAGAGTGTCTTTGAAACTAAAATATGGGAGTGATTTTCTGGAAGGAAGCAGTTGAAAGAGAAAAACGACAAGTTACTTTTCATACCTTTCAACGGCTTTTGAACGATTGAAACCAGTTACATCCACTACCGAGTGGCATCTTCACAGCATCAGCAATCCGCCGGAGACCGGGATGTAGCAGCTTCGTAACGAAGCGGCTGTGGTCGGAGGCGACGGCGAGCACCACTCCGGCGATGTCTTCCGGGAGGGCGACGCGCCTGAGCGGTGCCATCTCGCCGATCATCGCTTTCTGCTCCTCGGGCAGCCATGCCGTGGCGTCGGTGAGCGTGAGGCCGGGGGCGACCACATTGACGCGCACGCCGAAGGGACCGACCTCCTCGGCAAGCGAGCGCACGAAAGCGTCGAGGCCCGATTTGGCCGTCGAGTGAGCGATGAAACCCGGCGAGGAGTGGCGCGAGAGGGTGCTCGAAATGGCGATGATGCTGCCCGATTTCCGCTCGATCATGCCAGGCAGCACCGCCTGGCAAGAGAAAAAGATCGACTTCAGCTCGCCGGTGAGCTTGGCTTCGAACTCGCCCCAAGCGAACTGCGTGAAGGGTTTGACGGGAAAGCCGATCGATGCATTGGCGACAAGCAGATCGACCGGCCCGAGGCTTTGCTCCACATCAGCGACCATCGCGCGAACCTGCGCCTCGTCACGCGCATCCGCCCGGACGGCCAGCGCCCTGCCACCAGCCTGCGTGATTTCATCGACGACGGCGCGAGCCGCGCTTTCGCTCTGGAAGTAATTGACGGCCACCGCCGCCCCCTCGGCGGCCAGCAGCTTCGCCGTAGCCCGTCCAATCCCCCTGCTCGCGCCAGTTACCAGTGCAATTTTGTTGTGTTCAGTGAATTCCAAAGTGCCGGAAAATACGTATTGTGAATTATGAATTGGGAAGACTCCAAATAAATGCCCCCGACATGCCGCCATCCCTCCCTGTCCACAACGTCCACATAGTCCGCAGCGTCCACACAGCACAAATGCGCAGGCCAATGCCATTCCCGCATTGCGCTACCGTAAAAACCCGCTATCTTCCTGAAAGCGTGGCCTCGTAACTCCTCTCTCTCGTTGCATGGCTCAGGATCAAAAGGATTTTTTCATCAGCTACACCGGCGCTGACAGGCAGTGGGCGGAGTGGATCGCGTGGCATCTCGAACATGCGGGATACTCCACGATTATTCAGGCGTGGGATTTTCGCGCGGGCGGCAACTTCATTCTTGAAATGCACCGGGCGGCAATTGACAGCGCCAGAACGATTGCCGTGCTCTCTGAAAAGTATCAGCAGTCGTTCTACACGCAACCCGAGTGGGCGGCGGCGCTGGTTCATGATCCAACAGGCAAGAAAAGGCTTGTTGTTCCGATCAGGATTGAAACGGTCGAGCCTGTAGGGTTATTTGCTCCTTTGATTTACATCGATCTTGCCGGATTGACGGAAGAGTCGGCGAAGAAAAAGTTGCTCGCCGATATTCAGGCAACTATGAGCAGTGAACCGGTTCGACCTAAAACTGCGCCGAATTTTCCGGGACAACCCGGAATCGTGCAAACTCCCGCCATACCTCAGCCGCGATTTCCCGGAACGCTTCCGCCAGCTTGGAATGTGCCTTTGCAGCGTAATCCGAACTTTACCGGCAGGGAGGCGATACTGACCGGGCTTCACGAGCAGTTCGGCGCATCGACGAAACAGATTATTCACGGGCTTGGCGGCGTTGGGAAGTCGCAGATTGCCAATGAATTTTGCTATCGAAATGCCGGAGACTACGAGGTTGTCTGGTGGCTGCGAGCTGAGAATGCTTCGTCGCTGGCGACAGACTATGCGTCGCTCGCTGGCCAAAAGGCGCTCAATTTGCCGGAGCGGGGTGAACAGGAGCTGGAGGTGATTATCAACGCGGTGCGCGATGAACTCAACCACAGGAACAAATGGCCGCTGATCTTCGATAACGCATGTGACTTTGAAAGCATCAGAAGCTACCTTCCGCAGGCTTCGAGCGGTCATGTGCTGATTACCACGCAGAATCCCGATGGGCGGCAGATTGGCGTACCGCGTAAAATCGAGACTTGGACGAGGCCGGAATCCATTGCGTTCCTGAAGCATCGAACTGGGCAGGATCATGACAAAGATGCCGGAGCGCTGGCGGATGCTCTCGGTGACTTGCCGCTCGCGCTTGAACAGGCTGGCGCGTATATCGAAAACAGCGGCATCAGCATTGCAAAGTATCTGGAGCTTTATAACACCCGCCGTGCTGAATTGCGGAAAGATGAGTCCGCGCCACATGATCATCCTGAGTCAGTCGATGTAACGTTCACTCTTTCCATCGAGAAGGCCAGGGAGAGAGAGCCGCTTGCTGTGACTGTTCTGAATCTTTGTTCCGTTGTCGCGCCGGATATGATTCCGAAAAAACTTCTGGCCGCTTGTGGTGAACATTTGTCGCAAGAAGATGGTGGTGGGTTACAGGATGAATTGATACTGAACAGAGCAATCGCGGCATTGAGAAAATATTCTCTGCTGTCGGTCGAGCCAGAGCATGTTTCCATCCACCGCCTCGTGCAACCGGTAGCGCAGGAGCGGGTAGGCGAGGAAGCAATCTCTCGTTATCGAGGGATCATGCTTGGCGTTCTGAGCAAGCAGTTTCCAACGGAAGGATATGATAATCCAGCTTGCTGGCCGGAATGTGAACAATTGTTGGCTCATGCTGAGAAGATTACGGAGGAGAGTGAGCCTATCGTGGAAACGGCTATCCTGCTCAATAGTATGGGCTTGTATTATCATGGTCGCGCTTTCTACGTAAAAACCGAGCCGCTCTACCGGCGGTCGTTGAAGATATGTGAAGAGCAGCTTGGTGGCGAGCATCCTAATGTCGCCAGTAGCCTCAACAATCTGGCGGCATTGCTTGATGACCAAGGCAAATACGCCGAAGCCGAACCACTCTACCGGCGAGCGCTGAAGATAGATGAAAAAGCGCTTGGCACAGATCATCCCGGAGTTGCAACAGACCTCAATAATCTGTCAGGATTGTTGACAACGCAGGGCAAGTATGCCGAAGCGGAGGCGCTCTACCGACGAGCGCTGAAGATATGTGAAGAGCAGCTTGGTGGCGAACATCCCAATGTGGCGAGCAGCCTTAACAATCTGGCGGGTTTGCTTCGAGAGCAGGGCAAGTACGCCGAAGCTGAGCCGCTGTATCGGCGGTCGCTGAATATTCGGGAAGAGCAGCTTGGCACAGATCATCCCGGAGTTGCAACTGACCTCAACAATTTGGCGGGATTACTTCGAGCGCAGGGCAAGTATGCCGAAGCCGAGCCGCTGTATCGGCGAGCTGTGCAGATTTGTGAGCGATCATTGGGTGAATCGCATCCCAACACGATTACGATGAAGAATAATTTGGCGGTATTGCGAGAGATTATGAACAAAGGGTGAGTGTTCGGGGGTTCTGTAGGGGTGGGTTTCAACTGCCGGGAGCGCCGAGCGCCTGCTCGGCATCTTTTTGGTAATTGCTTCCTTGGTTACGTGGAATGTGGAGCCTTCGGC
>JAAXXD010000008.1 GCA_013334655.1 Chlorobaculum sp.
GTTTCCGGGAGAGAGTGTTCGCCACCGCGCCTGTGATCGAAGCAGAGGCCGCAGATTCTACGGCGGCGACGCCAATACCGCAGGAGGCCCCCAAAATTCCCGTTGAACATCATTGAAACACTGAACTTGTCATGCCGAAGAGCAATATTGTCATAGGTCTCGATATAGGAACAACAAAGGTTTGTGTCGTTGTCGCCGAAAAGGATGATCTCGGCAAGCTCAACGTCCTCGGCAAGGGACGAGCCAACTCCGATGGATTGCAACGCGCCACGGTGGTCAACATCAACAAGACCGTCGACGCCATCAGCAAGGCGGTGGCCGACGCGGAGCGCGAGTCCTCGATCAAGATAAAAGGGGTGAACGTCGGCATCTCCGGCGCGCACGTCCACTGCATCTACAGCAACTCCGAAATCAGCGTCAACCAGTCGGGCATCGTCAACGAGTCCGACGTGCGGCGCTTTCTCGAAAAGGCCAAGACCAACATCCGCTATCTCGACATCGACCACGAGATCATCCACGTCATTCCGCAGGAGTTCATCGTCGATGACCAGGATGGCGTGCTCGATCCCATCGGCATGGCGGGCACCATCATGCGTGGCAGCGCATACATCGTCGTGGGGCTGCGCACCAAGATCCGCAACATCAAGCAGTGCATCGAGAAAGCGGGTCTCGAAGTGAGCGCCATGACCTTCGAGCCGGTCGCCTCGGGCCTTGCCGTGATGAAGGAGAGCGAGAAGAAGAGCGGCGTGGTGGTGATCGACATCGGCGGCGGCACGACCGAGGTGGCGATCTACATTGACGGCGCGATCCGCTACTCCGAGGTGATCAAGGTCGCGGCCAACGACGTGACGCACGACGTGGCTTACGGCATCAAGGCGCTCAACGATGTGGCCGAAGAGATCAAGATCCGCTACGGATGCGCCTGGTCGAAGGTGCTCGACAGTGACGAGGAGATTCTGATCGAGGGGATCGAGGGGCGTCCGCGCAAGTCGTTCCAGAAAAGCTCCCTGACGGTGATCGTCGAAGCCCGCATGATGGAGATTTTCGAGCTGGTGCGCGACATCATCAAGCGTTCCGGCTATTACGAATATCTCAACGCAGGGGTGATCATCACCGGCGGCGGCGCGTTGCTTCCCGGCACAAGCGAGCTGGCGGGCGATATTCTCGGCCTCGATGTACGCACCGGCTATCCCGAAGGGATTTCGGGCGGCATCAAGGAGGCGATCAACAACCCGATGTACGCCACCGTCATGGGGCTTGTCGCGCATTCGCTGCAGAACAATCTTTATCAGGATTACGGAGAGGTCATCCCGGCAAAGCCCGCGCCGCAGGCTCCCGAGCCGATCACGCCGCCGCCGTCGGAGGCCGCGCCAGCGCAGGGCAACGATCAGAATCCCGATGCCCAGCAATCCGGCAAGAAATTTGTTGACCGACTGAAAAAGTTCTGGGACCAGCTGTAAGCTACAAGAGAGAAACGAGAGGATAAACAAGGAAAGAAACCATGGCATTCGAACTCGATCCGGGACTGTTCGACAGCGACCAGGGAAGCGGAGTCAACATCAAGATCGTCGGCGTTGGCGGATGCGGCGGCAATGCCGTCAACAATATGATGGACCGCAAGATATGCGGCACGGAGTTTGTCGTCTTCAACACCGACCGCCAGGCGCTCCTGAACTCGAAAGCGCCGATTCGCGTCCAGATTGGCAAAAAGGCGACCAACGGCTTGGGCGCGGGAGCCGATCCCTCCAAAGGGAGGCTCGCCGCCGAGGATGATCGAGAGCTGATCGCTATGCAGTTGCGCGGAGCGGACCTCGTCTTCATCGCTGCGGGCATGGGCAAGGGCACCGGAACGGGCGCAGCTCCGGTGGTTGCCTCCATCGCGCGGAACATGGGCATTCTCACGATCGGCGTCGTCACGCGCCCATTCAGCTTCGAAGGACAGATCAAGTCGCGCATCGCCGACACGGGAATCGCTGAGCTGCGCAAATACATCGACACCCTCATCATCGTCGAGAACGAGAAAATCCTCAGCATCGCCGACGAAGGGGTCAGCGCTACCGAGGCGTACAACATGGCCAATGACGTGCTTTTCCGGGCGGTCAAGGGCATTGCCGACATCATTACCCACCATGGCCACGTCAACGTCGATTTTGCCGACGTGCGGAGCATCATGCAGGGAGCGGGTGACGCCGTCATGGGCTCCGCCGCCGCCGCCGGAGATCGTCGAGCGTTGAAAGCCGCGTCGGACGCCGTGACCAGCCCGCTGATGGAGGGGGTCAAGATGCGAGGCGCAAAGGGCGTGCTGGTGAACATCACCGGTGACGTGACCATGCGCGACATTGCCGACGCCATGAACTACATCGAGGAGCAGGTCGGCAGCGAGGCGAAGATCATCAACGGCTATGTCGATGAGCCGCAGGTGGCCGGAGAGATTCGCGTTACGGTGATCGTCACCGGCTTCAGAAGACTCGACCCGGACGAGGAGCGGCAGGTCGGCGCGCAATCCGGCCCAATGGAAAAGGCCGCGCCGAAAGCTGTGCCGGTGCAAGGTTTCGGACGCCCCGTGCAGGCCTCCGGCTATCCCGAAACGGTGGTCGAGGATATGCGCATTCCCGCCTATATCCGCAAAAGCCGTTCCATCCAGGAGCCTTTCGACATTGGCCGCGCATCGAATACCATCTCTCGTCCTGCCGGTTCGACCTCGTATGCGCCGGATGATGACAACGAGCAGATTCAGAAAGGCTCGACCGACACACCGGCCTATCTTCGCCGGAAAAACAACCCGCCACTACAGTGACAGCTACCGGGAGAAGGGCGCAGCCGCTTTTCCCGGCGTGTCTCCGTTCATTGACAACTTCCCACGAGCTTCGCCGCCAGCAGTTAAAGACTAACTGCATTCCTCAAGAGGCCGGTGAACCTCCAATCACTTCAAAAAGGATTCCATCATCATGAATTACCGGACAATATCTGCCGAACAGGCCGCCATGGCTATCAAATCGGGAGATCGTGTATTTCTCCATACGGCAGCGGCCACGCCGCAGCGCCTGATCGAGGCGATGGTCAGCCGGGCCGATCATCTTCGCGACGTCGAGATCGTCAGCCTGCACACTGAGGGCGACGCCCCCTACGTCAGGCCCGAGTATCAGGAGAGCTTCAGGCTCAACGCCTTTTTCGTTGGCAAGAACGTCCGCTCCGCCGTGCAGTGCGGCTATGCCGACGCGATTCCGATTTTTCTGAGCGACGTGCCATCGATGTTCTATGACAACATCATGCCGCTCGACGTAGCGCTGGTGCACGTCTCGCCGCCGGATCGCCATGGCTACTGCTCGCTCGGCGTCTCGGTCGATGCCTCCAGGGCCGCCGTGCATACGGCAAAGCATGTTATCGCGCAGGTCAACCCGAACATGCCCCGCACCCACGGCGAAGGGCTGCTCCATGTCAGCAAGATTCATTCGCTGGTCGAGGTGGATGATCCGCTGCCGGAAACGCCGCGCCATGAACTGACCGGCGTCGAGCGCCAGATTGGCCAGCATATCGCCTCGATTGTCGAGGACGGGGCAACCCTGCAAATGGGCATCGGCGCGATTCCAGACGCGACGCTCGCCGCTCTGGCCGGGCACAAAGACCTCGGCATCCATTCGGAGATGTTCTCGGACGGCGTGGTCGAGCTGGTTGAAAAAGGGGTGATCAACGGACGCTGCAAACGGACGCACAACGAGATCATCGTAGCGAGCTTCCTCGTCGGCACCCGAAAGCTCTACGATTTCGTGGACGACAATCCGCTGGTCGAGATGCTTGGCTCGGACTACGTCAACGACACGAAGGAGATCAGGAAAAATCCCAAGGTCACGGCGATCAACAGCGCCATCGAAATCGACATGACCGGCCAGGTCTGCGCCGACTCGATCGGCATCCGCCACTTCTCCGGCGTCGGCGGGCAGATGGATTTCATCCGCGGCGCGGCCCTCTCTCCCGGAGGCAAGCCGATCATCGCCCTGCCCTCCACCACCAGCAAGGGGGAATCGCGCATCGTGCCGCACCTCAAGCCCGGCGCGGGCGTCGTGACCACGCGGGCGCACGTGCAGTACGTCGTTACCGAATACGGCATTGTCAACCTGCACGGCAAGAACCTCCGCCAGCGAGCCGAAGCGATGGCCACCATCGCCCACCCTAACTTCCGCGAAGAGATCCTCCGCCAGGCCCACGAGCTGTATGGGCGGAAGAGCAATTGTCCAATTGACAATGGATAAAGGATACTCAGTGGCTATTGTGGGGCGCTGGCAGCATCTCCGGTTTTCGCTCTGTTGTCTTTGATATCCCTGTCGTCCTTGTTTTCCTTTTTCCCCAAAAACAAAAGAGCCACATGTTCAGTGGCTCTTTTGTTTCTGAGACAGCCTCGATGCTTGTGAAACTCTTGCTTCCTGCTCGCGGGTTATCCCCAGATATCCTTGCAGATATTGGTGTACCACCCTTCGGCGAACAGCGCCTCCTGTTCGAGCTGGTCGTCGCTGGCGTCGGCTGGCGTCAGGCCGCCCGAGCCGGGAATATCGACAATGCCGGTCGCCGAGAGCTGATACACACCAGCTACGGAGACGCCGTATTTCGGACCGATCAGGCTGTAGCAGGTGTTGACCAGCGATGGCGGAGCCGGTTCCTGGCCGCGCAGCAGATTGACGATGGCCGCCGCGGCAACCTTGCCCTGGCTGCTGGCCGCGAAACCGGACTTCGGCATCGCCCCGGCAACGCAGGCGTCTCCGACGATGTGAATGCCCTTGTGAATCGTCGATTCGAACGATGAGGGATTGATGGGGCACCACCCTTTCTCGTTGGTTAACCCGGCATCGAAGGCGATCTTGCCAGCTTTCTGCGCCGGGATGATGTTGATGACGTCGCCCTTCACCGCGCCGAGGTCGGTTTCGAGTGTCATCTTGTCAGCGTCGAGCTTCAACACCTTGCCGCCACCCGTAGCGCTGCGCCATTCAATCATGCCCGGATAGAGCCGCTCCCATCCTTTCGTGAAGAGTCCCTGCTTGGAGAACTTCTCCTTGGCGTCGAGGATGATGATCTTCGATTTCGGTTTGTTCGCCTTGAGGTAATGCGCGACGAGGCTTGCCCGCTCGTATGGGCCGGGAGGACAGCGGAACGGATTGTCGGGCGGGCAGATGACCACCGTGCCGCCGTTTTTCATCGCATGAAGCTGCCGCTGCAACAGAAGCGTCTGCGGCCCG
This sequence comes from Chlorobaculum sp., assembly GCA_013334655.1. Classification (GTDB taxonomy): domain Bacteria; phylum Bacteroidota; class Chlorobiia; order Chlorobiales; family Chlorobiaceae; genus Chlorobaculum. Next base: position 5,229 of record JAAXXD010000008.1, read on the forward strand.
GCCTGCCAGGCGTGAGGAATTTTCGATTCGGCGATTTTCTGACTGTATCCCGGAATGGCGTCAAATTTGAAGTCGATGCCGGGAGAGACGACGAGACGGTCATAGCCAATCGTTTTGCCGCCAGAGAGCTTGACCGTGCCCTTCGCGGGATCCACAGCGACGACCCGGTCGGCAATCACATTCACGCCATGCTTGGCGTGGAGCGCCGCATAGGTGTGGGTGATATCCTTCATGGTTTTCAACCCGCCAAGCACCCAGTTGCTGAATGGGCAGGTCACATAAGCGGCTTTCGGCTCGATGAGCGTAACGGCGAGTGAAGGGTCGAGCTTCCTGAGATATTTGGCCGTAGCTGCGCCGCCGAATCCGCCGCCAACCACCACCACATGCTTTTTCGCTCCACCGGCGGCAAACGAAGTGCCGGTCATGCCGAAAAGACCGAACGCCGAACCGGCCACGCCGGAGACAAGCAGTTTATTGAAATCACGTCTTGAAATACTCATGCGTCTTGCCCTCCGGTTAGTTTTTCTTTTTCGACAGATTCCCGAAATATTCGGCAATCAGATGAATCTCATCATCGGTATACCCTTTGGCATGTCTCGACATCACGGTTGACATACGAGCGCCGGATTTGAAATCGCGAAGGGCGGATTCGATGTAGCCGGTGGTCTTTCCGTAAATCGACGGAATGATGCTCGCGCTCTTGCCATCGGTGCCGTGGCATCCGGAACAGGAAAGCGCCAGAATCTGGCCTCGTTCACGGAGCTTGACCGGATCGGTGATCGGAGCGGGCGCTGGCGGCGCGGCCGGAGCGACAACCGCAGCCGGAGTGGCGGCAGGCGCGGGCGCGTCAGCGGCAATCACGGTACTACTGGCCTGAAACAACGGAACAACGGCGAACACCAGGCCCAGCATTACGTTCTTTTTTGGAAGCATAACGGGTTCTCCTTATTTAACATTGCTTGAACTTGATCGAAGTGAGATGAAACAGGCGAACAATGGACGTTTCCGATCCTCGAAAAAAATGCCAACAGCCTTTACAGACAGAACGTTCTTTTTATTAAAAGGCGAAATTCGGAAAGAATAGTGTCGAGCTTGAAAGGGTTTTAAAACAATTGTTAATATAAAAAGAAGAGTGCTGCTGCGCAAGCGGAATAACTATACGATCTGATAATCATATAGTGGAATGTAAATGCTATAGCTTGCGCTCTGGCGTGGATTGCAAAGTGGAGGCAATCGTCGTAAAACAGGATGCGTAGGAGATTTCGTATTGCCTTGATAACGACACGAGCGAGCTGTGCTCTCTGTGCCGCGCGGGTCTGGCAAGAACCCGCTTTACGGCATGGAGACGAAGGCTGAAAGGTTCAGGAGTCTGTTCACCCAAGTGTGTAAACGGTCGTTTTCAAAGGTGGACTCGTCCTTCGAATTTAATGGAAAACTGATTGATCACGGCACCCCAATTCTGAAGCGGCATTGTCCACTTTTTAGCGATGTTTTGCATGGCAAGGTAGATCAGCTTCATGATCGATTCATCGTTTGGGAACGCCCCCTTGGTTTTCAGCACTTTGCGCAGTGACCGGTTCAGCGATTCGATGGCGTTGGTCGTGTACATGACCTTACGAATCTCTGCCGAATAGGCGAAAAACGGGATGATGTGCTCCCAGTGCGCGTGCCAGAGCTTGCTCACCGAGGGATATTTCGCGTCCCATTTGTCGGCAAAGCGGTGCAACTCCACTTCGGCTGCTTCAACGGTTGGCGATCCGTAAATCATTTTCAGATCGGCACATAACTCCTTGCGGTCTTTCCAGGAAACGAACTTCGTCGAATTGCGAATCATGTGGACGACGCAGAGCTGAACCTCCGTTTCCGGGAACACCGCGGCAATGGCATCGGGGAAGCCGACCAGTCCATCGACGGCGGCAATCAGGATGTCCTGAACGCCCCGGTTTTTCAGTTCGGTCATGACGCTAAGCCAGAACTTTGCGCCCTCGTTCTGCGAAATCCAGAGGCCCAGCAGCTCTTTCTGGCCCTCCATCGTGATGGCTAAAGCCAGGTAAACGGCCTTGTTACAGACCCGGCCGTCCTGACGACCCTTGACGACAATGCAGTCGAAGTAGACGATGGCATACAGCGGATCGAGCGGGCGGCTCTGCCAGGCGCGCACGTCGTCGAGCACCGCGTCGGTCACGCTGCTGATGAGCGCTTCGGAGACTTCGACCTCGTAGAGTTCCAGCAGCATCGCCTGCATGTCGCGCACACTCATGCCGCGAGCGTACATGGCGAGTATTTTTTCGTCGAAACCCTTGAATCGCGTCTGGCGCTTGCGAATCAGTTGCGGCTCGAAGCTGCCGTTGCGGTCGCGAGGCGGTCTGATGTCGAACTGATCCTGATCGACGATGATGGTCTTTTTGCCGTGACCATTGCGGCTGTTGCCGCTGTTCGGCACGATCGGCAGATGCTTCGGATAGCCGAGGTGTTCGTCCAGCTCGCCTTCGAGCACCGTTTCGATCAAGCGTTTTTTGAGCTGGTCATACAGACCGCCCTTGTCAAAAAGGGCTCGCGGCCCACCGCTTTGTTGCAGCAGTTGCTTGACCAGCTCGCCCTGGATGTCTTGAATTTTCTCTTTCTTTTTGGTCATCGTTTTACTCCTTTCTTCATGATAGGAAACTCTGACCGTTTACACAGTTGTTCTTACAGACTCGCGTTCCTCAGGTCAGTTGTAAACCTCGATTTTAACTTTGCCGATGCCATTGTCAACCAGGTCGAGCTGTTTGGCTGCCGCTTTCGAGAGGTCGATGATCCGGTTTTTGATGTAAGGGCCCCGGTCGTTGATCTTGACGAAAACCATTTTTCCGTTGTCGAGATTGGTGACCCGGACGATGGTGCCGAACGGAAGCGAGCGGTGAGCGGCCGTGAACTCTTTTTTGTTGAAAGTTTCGCCGCTTGCGGTTTGCTTGCCGTGAAATTTGCTGGCGTAAAACGATGCACGCCCCACTGCGACCATAAACCGGTCACCGCCGGGAAGATGCTTTGCAGCAAAATTCTCCGTAGCCTGGCGCTGGACATTGTGGCCGGTACTGCGGGATGAGTTGTTTTTCTGTGAAACGCTCCGGGTTACGGTACCGGAGTGGCGTGCAAGAGCGTTGAGAGGAGAGGCTGGTACGATGAGTGATATCGCCAATACAAGGCGGCTGAGTATGTTGATGTGTTTTTTCTGCATAATCGCATCCCGGTTATTGCGCCGCTACCTGATCTTGAGCTGTGTATGGTGTCTATTCGTGTCATGTGAGTGTTTTCGGTAGTGCGCCGGTTTTTCATGATAATGAAACAGAGTATCGAATATAACAAAAAGGTTTTTAAAGAACGAAATCCTGTTTTCTGTTTGGGAAAAGTATTGAAAAATGGCGCTACGATTCTTGTTAAGTAAATAATATTATTGAAGTTAGGTGAATCATGGCAATGGTTATCTCGTGTGAGTGATCGGTCATTATGCGTGAAAATAATTCAGGAAAATCATTGTCCCGTGCAAAATCTTTCAGCTTTTCTGGTGTGCTTTGCAAAGCGCTGATGTGTGAAGTATGGTAGGTTTTTGCTGTTTTTCGGAAGTTTTTAATCCGTGGTTTCTGTTGGTTCGAGGTGGAGAAAACCTTCGGATCGATCAGTTAACGCATTTTCATCGAGTGAGATACAAACGAGCATGGCATGTCGGGCAGTTGTTGGCTGGCTTTATTCTGATGGCGGGTTGCCTGCTGTTTGTCACTCCGGCGATTCATGCTGCCGGAGCTGCTGGTGATCCGACGGAGCAGGGGATACAGAAGGCTCTTCGGGGGGATTATCCGGGGGCAATCGGTGATTTCAATCGCGCCATTCGCCTGAATCCCGGCGATGCGGAGGCTTATTACAACCGGGGCCTCGCTCGCGGTTCGATTGGTGATATGAAGGGTGCTTTCGTCGATTATACGAAAAGCATACGCCTCGATCCCAAGGCATTCAATGCGTACAATAACCGCGGCTTTACCCTCGCGGCGCTTGGCAGGTATGCGGAAGCCATCGCGGATATGACACGGGCGATAACCATCATGCCGGAAATGGCGCAGTTGTATAACAATCGCGGCACGCTCAGGATGTCGATGAAGCAGTACGCGCAGGCTATCGCCGATTTTACCCGGGCTGTCGAGATCGAGCCGCTGCTTGCCGGGGCGTACAATAACCGGGGGCTCGCCAGGAATCTATCCGGCGATTTGCCTGGCGCGGTCGGGGATTACCTCAAAGCGGTCGGCATCGATCCGCGTTACAAGGTCGCGTGGTACAATCTTGGCAACGCTCGCGTGGCGCTCGGAGAGACCAGGGCGGCCATCGAGGATTACTCGAAGGCGCTCGTGCTCGATCCTGGAATGATCGCAGCCCGGAACAACCGGGCTTTCGCGCGACTTTCGCTGGCCGATTATTCCGGCGCACTCGAAGATCTGAATCGCGTTGTGTCGGCCACTCCGCGAATCGCATCCGGCTGGTATAATCGCGGGGTCGTCCGAAAGCTTGCCGGTGATCGAAAGGGGGCCATCGAAGATCTCCGGTGGGCGTCGGCGCTTGGCGATTCGCTTGCTGCCGAGGCGCTTCGGGAGCTGATGAACCACGGCGCATCTACGCCATAAGGCGCGGTTTGCGGAGCCTGTTTGCAATTGAATGCGATTGTGTATATTCTTTGGTTTTGATTATTTGAAGCCTGTGAGCCTGTACGTCATGCATTCAAAACTGTCAGCCCGATCCGGCATCCCTCCCGCGAGGGGCATTTGCAGCCGTAACCGGTTTTTTCGCATGAAACCTTTGCGGTAACAAGACCTTCCTTTCCTATGTCAACGACATCCGAAGATTCTCATTTATCTTCCCACTCTCACTCCAGCGATCCTGATTTCAAACGTCTTGCCTCCCTGTCGCTTGCCGCGCTTGGCGTGGTGTTTGGAGATATTGGCACCAGCCCCCTTTACGCCATCCGGGAGTGTTTTCATGGCGAATTCAGCATTCCCGTTACCCATGCCAACGTGCTCGGTGTACTTTCGCTTTTGATCTGGGCGCTCATTCTCATCGTTACCCTGAAGTACCTGACCTTCATCATGAGGGCCGATAACGAAGGTGAAGGCGGTATTCTGGCCCTGACCTCCCTGATCATCTCCCACAGTAAAAAAAACAAAAGCGAGCGCTGGGTGCTGGTCTGGCTCGGTCTGTTTGGCGCGGCGCTGCTGTATGGCGACGGCATGATCACGCCATCGATTTCCGTGCTCAGCGCTGTCGAGGGTATCCAGGTCGTCGCGCCGAGTTTCAGTCCCTTCATGATACCGGTGACCATCGTGATTCTTGCCGGACTGTTTCTGTTTCAGCATCACGGCACGGCCAAGGTCGGATCGTTTTTCGGCCCGGTCATTCTGCTCTGGTTCACTTCGATCGGGCTTTGCGGTTTGGTCGAGATCATCCGTTATCCGCAGATATTACAGGCGTTTTTCCCGTGGTACGGCATTGAGTTTCTCATGAACAATCAGGCCAAAGGGTTTCTGGTGCTTGGCGCGGTCTTTCTTGCCGTGACCGGTGCGGAGGCGCTCTATGCCGATATGGGCCATTTCGGCAAGCGTCCGATTCGCCTGACCTGGCTGGTGCTGGTGCTTCCATCGCTCTTGATGAACTATTTCGGACAGGGGGCTGTGTTGCTTGCGTCGCCGGAAAAGTCATCCAATCCCTTCTATGAGCTGATTCCCTCCTGGGGCCTCATTCCTATGGTCATCCTGGCGACCTTCGCGACGATCATCGCCTCCCAAGCGCTCATTACCGGTGTTTTTTCACTGACCCAGCAAGGCATACAGCTTGGTTATATTCCGAGGCTGACCGTCCGGCATACCTCGGCCAGCCATATCGGTCAGATTTACGTTCCCGCAGCCAACTGGTCGCTGATGTTCGCGACAATCGCGCTGGTCGCCGGCTTCGGCTCTTCGAGCAAGCTCGCCTCGGCTTACGGCGTTGCGGTGACGGCGACCATGCTGATTTCAGCCATTCTGTTTTATTACGTCGCACGAGATCTCTGGAAGTGGAACCGCATTGGCGTCGATCTGCTCGTAGGCTTTTTCGTGATCATCGATCTGTCGTTTTTCGGCGCCAGCGTCAGCAAACTGCTCCATGGCGCATGGTTCCCTCTGGTGATCGGGTTCGTGCTCTTTACGGTCATGCTCACCTGGAAACAGGGGCGGCAGCTACTCATGACGCAGATTCAGGATCGCACCCTCACGCTCTCCGAGTTCGCCGAAAGCCTCGCCATTCAGCAACCACAGCGGGTAAAGGGACAGGCGGTCTATCTGACAGCCAACCCGGATATTGTCCCGATGGCGCTGTTGCACAACATGCGCCACAACAAGATTCTTCATTCGGAGGTCGCTCTCTTTCACTTTTCCACCGAGCGGGTGCCGAGAGTGCCGAACAGCAAAAAAGTGGAGGTCGTCCAGCTCAATTATGGTCTGTACAAGATCATCGCGCGGTACGGCTTCATGGAGTACCCCAATATCCGGCAGGTGCTTGCCCTGGCCAATCAGCAGGGAATGCATTTCAGGCCCGAGGCGATCAGCTTTTTTCTCAACCGTGAAAAGATCGTGACAGGCATGAAATCTAAGATGAGCAACTGGAGGAAAAAGCTTTTCGCCCTCATGGCTCGCAACGCGCTGAGCGCTACGGATTACTATGATCTTCCATCAGGACAGGTTATCGAGATAGGTGTACAAGTGCAGATTTGATACTGCATTTTTCCAGTTTGTATTTGTTTTCTATATAAGATTATGTACATTAGCATATAGAAAAAAACAAGCTGTCTGAACCTCGATGCAAGAACTTTTCCAGTCAATTATCGAGCACCCGGCTTCGTCACTGCTGGTCGTTTTCAATCTCATCGTGATTGAAGGCTTGCTGTCGGTGGACAATGCTGCGGTACTGGCGACCATGGTTCTCGACTTGCCCCGGCAGGAGCGCCCTGCCGCCCTGAAATACGGTATTCTCGGCGCGTATCTGTTCAGAGGTCTTTTTCTGGTTTTTGCCGCTTCCCTGGTCAGCATCTGGTGGCTCAAGCCTTTTGGCGGCCTGTATCTGCTCTATCTGGTCTGGAGCTGGTGGAACAGCCGGGGCGCGAAGGATGCGGGCGCGATGAACGACGCCAAGCGCGGCAATCGCTTCTATCGATTCATTGCTGGCCAGATCGGACCGTTCTGGGCTACCGTGGCGTTTGTCGAGATGATGGATATCGCTTTTTCCATCGACAATGTCTTCGCGGCGGTCGCCTTCACGGATAATCTCGTTCTGGTCTGTACCGGAGTTTTCATTGGCATTCTGACCATGCGATTCGTTGCTTACGGCTTTATACGACTTATGGAAGAGTATGCTTTTCTGGAGAGTTGCGCCTATATCGTGCTCGCGGTGCTTGGCGTGAGACTCGCCTTTTCCGTTTTCGAGCATCTCTGGCCCGGAATGGCGTTCAGCGATTATCTCGAAGGGCACCAGGCCGATGTCGTGATGTCGATCATCACGGTGACTATTTTTCTTGTGCCGGTGATAACCAGCACCTTGTTCAACGTGCCCGCAAAGGAGGGCGAGGGATGAGGTACGGATTTTTCGGCAGCGCCGTCTGCCAGTCGTTTGTAGTACCCGTCGTTCAGTGGTGACGAATTATCAACAGCAATAACAGACCATCATGACTACTCATAGCGGATTCAATCATCGTCTCAGAAACTATATCCTCAAAAAGCACGGTTCGGTCAACGCCTTCTGCCGAGCGGTGGGGATCAAGTATCCGGCGCAGATGACCCCATATCTCAAAGGCAAATGTCTGCCTGGTAAAAAGATGCTTGAACGGCTCGAACAGGATGGCGCTGATATCGACTGGATTCTCACGGGCCATGTCGTCGGGGAGCAGGTGAGCCCGATCAGCGACGCGCTGGCGCTTTCCCGCTACCGCATGGATATCGACAATCTGCTCCGGCAGGTGCGCATGCACATCGGTCGGTTCGAGGAGCGGCTCAAACCGGCCATCGAGGCTTATGCCGTGCTCGACGATGAAGAGAAGATCGTCGATCTGAGCAGTTCCATCGAGAAGTTCCTCGGTTACGCGCCGGGCGCTCTTGCGGGCGTTTCGCTTTCGGATATTCTTCATCCTGACGATTACCAGCACTTCAAGATCGCGCTCGATCGCCAGAAGCCGCATGAGGCGGTGCTGATGTTTTATTCGCGCTTCAAGACTGGCGATGGCTCCTGGATGAATGTGGAGTGGAGCCTTTCTGTCAAAAGAAAGCCGATGACCGACCAGAACGAGTACGCGATGATTTTGCGTAAAACCGACAACCAGCTCTTCTGACCGTTTTCGGCAGGTTTGCGTCGCCTCTGCCGAACATCGTCAGCAAAATTCAAGCCTCTCTGGCCCGTAAGGCGGAGTGGCTTTTTTGCGTTCTCCGCCATGCCATCCGCGGGCTCACTCTGCGTGATCTGATGGCGCATGAGTTTGTGAACCCAAACTATTTTTTCCCGTCTGTGGTTGGGTAAGGAAAAAAGGAGGTTCACATGCGCCTGATTCTCATGACCGGCAAAGGCGGGGTCGGCAAAACGTCCACGGCGGCGGCCACCGGATTGCGTTGCGCCGAGCTGGGTCACAAAACTCTCGTGCTGAGCACCGATCCGGCTCACTCACTCGCTGACAGTTTCGACGTGCCGCTTGGCCACGAGCCGCGCGAGGTACGCCACAATCTGTGGGGCGCGGAACTCGACGTGCTCGAAGAGCTGGAGCAGAACTGGGGCAGCGTCAAGCGCTACATGACCGAGGTGCTTCAGGCCCGCGGCCTGGACGGCGTGCAGGCCGAGGAGCTGGCGATTCTGCCCGGCATGGATGAGATTTTCGGGCTGGTCAGGGTGTTCCGCCATCACAAGGAAGGCAATTACGATGTGCTCATCATCGATTCCGCTCCGACCGGTACGGCGCTGCGCCTTCTCAGCATTCCCGAGGTAGGTGGCTGGTACATGCGGCGGCTCTACAAACCGCTCGAAAAGATGGCCGTTTACCTGAGGCCGCTGGTGGAGCCAATTTTCAGACCCCTTGCCGGTTTTTCGCTGCCCGACAAGGAGATGATGGATTTGCCTTTCCAGTTCTACGAGCAGATCGAGGCACTCGGGCGGATACTCACCGACGGCAGCATTACTTCGGTGCGGCTCGTCACCAATCCCGAGAAGATGGTCATCAAGGAGTCGTTGCGGGCGCAGGCCTATCTGAGTCTCTACAACATCTCCATCGACATGGTCATCTCCAACAGAATCATTCCCGATGAGGTGACCGACCCCTATTTTCAGTACTGGAAAGAGAATCAAAAACTGTACCGGCAGGAGATCATCGACAGCTTCAGCCCTCTGCCCGTCAGGGAGGTGCCGCTCTATTCCCGGGAGATTTGCGGGCTTGCGACCCTCGAAAAGCTCAAGGAGATGCTCTATGGAGACGAAGACCCTTCAAAGGTCTATTATCGCCGAAATCCCTATCAGATCAAGCAGACGGAGCATGGATTCGATCTCGAACTGCTGCTGCCCGGCATTCCGGACGAGTCGGTGCAGTTGAGCAAGAGCGGCGACGAACTGAACATCAAGATCGGCAACCACCGGCGGAACATGGTCTTACCGCAGTCGCTGGCCACGCTCAGAACTACGGGCGCGCAGCGGGAGGGCGACCGGCTCGTCATCAAATTTGCGGAGGAAGTGCACTGAATAGCTGGAACGAATCGTGACTATCCGGAAAAAAACGCGGCGTTGTTGGTTTGTATGAAAAAAAGTGTAGATATTTTTTGATTTTTTTAATACAATCAACGTTACTTAACATTTTTTATACGAACCTGTTTACCGTTTTTTCGACGGAAAGGATAGGGAGATGTCGCAATTCAGGGTCGGTGATTCAATCATTTATCACAAACCGAAAAGCTCCGTGTCGCCAGGCCCGCGAGCCAGGCAGGTCTATGCCCTCGAACACGGCGAGCACTACCACTACGTGGTGGACAAGTTCTGGAAAGTGACCTCCGTCAACGCCGACGGCACGATCGAGGTTGTGACCCGCACGGGCAAAAAGCATCTCCTGCCGGTCAGCGATCCAAATATCAGCAAGGCGCACCCCTTACAGCAGCTTCTCTACAGGAAACGCTTTCCGAACTGAGCAAGCACGCTTCCTGCTTTTACCTGTTTTCCCATTCGCCAACCGGCTCCGATCCGGTACGGAGGTGTTTTGCCTCCGTATCGAACCAGAGAGGCTTTTCCTGCCGGAGCATACTCGCCACGACCTGAAACTCGGCGGGATCCGCGAAAAGATGGTTTTCGATCAGCTGGTTGCTTGAATCGTACAGGGCGATTCTTCCTTTGTGGTCAGCCAAGTCCCAGCGGCTGTAGTAGCTCGCGACAAGAATGTTAGCCATAAACGCTCATTTTCCGGTTCATCGTCGTGTCATCGGTTATTTATCGGTGAAAACGGCATTGTTGATCGTTGCCCAGCTTCGGGTCGCCTTTTTGCCAGACGGGGTGACGGTGGTCGATGAAATGATCGCATCGGTCAGGTTCACGCCAGTCAGCGTCGCGCTGGTCAGGTCGGCTCCTTTCAGGGAGGCTTTTTCCAGATTCGCATCGAACAGCGACGCATTGGTCAGATTGGCTCCCTCCAGATTGGCCCCGTAAAGCATTGCGCCAAAAAGCACTGCGCCCTTGAGATTGGCATCGGAGAGGTTGGCGTTTTTCATGTAGGCCCTGTCGAGATTTGCGCCTTCCAGATTTGCGCCGTTCAGATTCGCCTCCTTCATATCGGCTTTTTGAAAGTTGACTCCAGCAAGATTTGCGCCCGCCAGATTGGCCTTGTCGAGGTTGGCTCGCTCGAAATCGGATTTCGACAGTGAGGCTTTTTGCAGATCGACGCCGGCGAGTTTAGCGTTACCGAGTTTTTCCTCGCTCATCTCGATTTTTGCATCGGGATTTTTCTGCCGCATCGCGTTCCACTCCTCGACCTCTCTCACATCGGGCACGGGCTGCGCAGGAACTGGCTGAGCGGAGCTTACGCCAGCAGGCAGGTTTTCGGGAATGATGACCGGCGCGACCACGATCGGCCGCACGAATTCCGGCTGCGCGGCGGGTGCTTCCTTCACAAAACGGGCATCGTGCCGCATCGCCCACCCTTTCGAGGCCGGTTCGCCTGAAGGCAGCACGGTGTTGCCAGACACGATCGCATCCTTGAGCACCGAATTCTCAAAAAAACTGGCTTTGTTGAGCTGCACGCCCTTGAGGTTTGCCTCTGTAAAATCGGCTTCGAAGAGCACCGCATCCTTGAGGCTCGCCCGTTCAAGATCAGCCCCGCTCAATTTGGCCCATCTCATATTCACGCCCGCAAGATTGGCCTCCTTCAGCGAGGCCTCCTTCATGAACGCTCCGTTCATGTTGGCTCCAGCCAGCCAGGCATGAGCAGCGTTGGCAGATTTCATGTTTGTTTTTTTCAGATACGCCATGCCAAGAATCGCCCCTTCGAGGTTCGCCTCGTCGAGCGTCGCGCCGCTGAGGTCGGCTTTGGAGAGATTGGCCTTCGCCAGATTCGCCCCTTTGAGGTTCGCGCCAGCGAGGTTCGCCTTGGACAGATCGACGGCAAGCTCCGGGTGACTGCTGCGCATGGCGTTCCACTCGGCAACGCTTTTCTGAAGCAGCTTCAGCTGGTCGCGGTCATAGGCATGGGCGGTGTTGGTGGAGGAGGCGATGACGGCAATGGCGATTGCCGAAACGATATGGCGACGGTGTATCATTGCAGGGCGTTGAAGTGTCTTGAAAAAAGTTGAATTGACCGGCAGGCTGCTCGCATCGGCCTGACGCTGGTCGGCATTGCTTCAAGGTAATGAAAAAGCGAGAGAGTCCAGCGAACCCTCCTCTGGATGAAGGGGCCATTGAGGTAAAAACATGCCGGAAACAGAATGTTTGCGGAAATGGTTCTTTCCGTGGACAGCAGTATGAAACGATAACGGAGCAACGGAATTATGGCTGAACAATCAGGATACGCAAAGAAAGTGCTCGTCGCCGGAGCGACGGGCAAGACAGGCAGTTGGGTCGTCAAGCGGCTGCTGCATTACGGGGTGCCGGTCAGGGTTTTTGTTCGCTCGGAACAGAAGGCGAGAAGCCTGTTTGGTGACGCCGTCGAGGTCGCGCTGGGAAACATCCAGGACGCCGATGCCATCAGCCGGGCGGTCAGTGGCTGCGATGGGGTCATATCGGCGCTTGGCTCATCCGCGGTGAGCGGCGAGGCGTCACCGCATGAGGTTGACCGCGATGGCGCGATCAGGCTGATCGACGAGGCCGCCAAAGCTGGCGTGAGGCATGTCGCGATGGTCAGTTCCATCGGGGTGACCAAATGGTTTCATCCGCTCAACCTCTTCGCTGGCGTGCTGAACATGAAGTTTGCCGCCGAGGAGCATCTCCGGCAGCAATTTTCAGCTGCGGGCCGCTCGTACACCATTATCAGGCCCGGCGGCCTGAAGGACGAAGAGCCGTTGCAGCACCGGCTTCGCGTGGAGCAGGGCGACCACTTGTGGAACGGCTGGACCAACCGCTCTGACGTGGCTGAACTGGCCGTGCTCTCGCTCTGGGTTGAAAACGCCGCCAACAAGACCTTCGAGGTGATCAACGAAGAGCTGGAGCCTCAGCAATCACTCGCCGGGTACTACGACAAGCTCTCCGGGTAAACTCAACGCTTGCGGCATTCCCAGCTCCATCAGCTTGCCGAAATCCGTCACGGCATCGTACTTCACCCTGTCGGCCTCGATCTTCTGGTTGAGGCCGTATAAAAAGCGGCGTGCGCATTCGATTTTTTCTTTTCGAGCGCACAGAACTGCATGGTTGACATCGATCCTTTGACTTCCGCGACAAAGTAGATGTCTTGATTTCAACAAATGAGGAATATCAAGGCGAAATATAAAAATAAATCATTTTAAGATTGCCTTTGTGAATCAAATACTCACCATGACAAATGCGTTAGATATGGATTAAGACTAATAAAATTAGAACAAGCATCTTTTAATTCTGGAGCAACATTGTCCCAAAAAACAACATCTACCGTAAAACCACCTCCGACAAGATCCTTAACAACAGGAACATAATCTTTATCACCCGCAACTAAAGTTATAACATCTATACCTTTTCTGACTTTTCCTGTATAGGCATCTTTAGTAATTTGATGTGCAATTGCGACATCGACCTTTTTCTCCTTACCGGCATAATTTCGTTTAAATGTTTTAACATCAAAACCTTTTTGCTCTACCATTTTCCAGAAACTATCCTTTGGCGGGGGTGATCCCCAAAGATTTGCACATCCAATTTCTGCCATTTCGCCACAAACAAACTCATGAAGCTTGCCATAGTCAAGTTGCCATTCCCGATCTGTAACTTTGTTATTCATTGCATCAATATAAGTATCAGCCCCCGGTATTTTTTTTGCAACAGCCGATGCGCGACAACCCTCAGCATAAACGTTTGAGTTATCGACATAAGTAAAATTAAGAATCTTCATCGTTACACCATAAATAATTTTAATTCATGATTATAATTTCTCTGCGATAATCTACGGAGTATTATAAAGACATTTCTTCTTTTTTGCTAACGGAACCGAAGAAATGTTTACCCTTTGAGATTAAAATATTCATCCTTTTCTAGCAAGCTACTTATAGGCGGTTGAATATCTCTCTCTTCGTAATCCTTAATAGGTAAAGGTATTTCATGTGCGCCAGCAGAAATCTGAATATCAGTAATTTCATTTTCAGTATTTCTAATAACGTATAAACCTTTGTAATTACTACTCATCAGAACCTCCTTTAATAGATTTGAGTTCAGAAAAAAATACTGCTACAGATACTACTCAGGATACCGCTACGGAAAAGATACGGAATATTTATAAAAAAAATGCTACGCATTCAGATTATTTTAGAGAGAGCAGAGCACCTCCTTATAATTTTCACTTTTACCGACACTATACCCGTTCTGGTGTAAATTCATTCTACAAGGCTTTAGGGTTGACGCAGCCGGAACTGGTGGAGAAGGCCGGGACGGGGTTGCGCTTTGTTCGTGATCTCGAACAGGGGAAAAAGACGTTTCACCATTTACATTGATCGTATACCATAACGGGTATAATTCCGACACTGAGCAGTAAAATTGCACCACATCGGGTATAATCTCGTCAAAATCTCTTGCATCTATACCCGAAATGGTATAGATTTATCATAATTCACGTCGCTATATTCGATCAGCTTATCGAATCTTATGAACGCTTTATCCGAATTTGTCCGCAACAGGCGCAAATCTCTGGGCATAACCCAGCCGGAGCTGGCGGAAAAGGCCGGGACGGGGCTGCGGTTTATCCGAGATCTCGAACAGGGGAAAAAGACGTTGCGGCTGGATAAGGTGAATCAGGTGCTTGCCTTGTTCGGCTACGAGCTTGGCCCCGTCAGCCAGAAACGGGAGGAGTAAGCGATGCGAAAAGCCGAGGTGAAATATCTTGACAAAACCGCAGGCTGGCTCGTTCAGGATGAAGAGGGCTATCATTTCCTGTACGACCAGGCATACCTCGAATCGCAGGATTCAAAACCGGTAAGCCTCACCTTGCCATTAAAGGCCGACTCATATTCGAGCAAAACCATGTTCCCGTTTTTTGACGGTCTGATTCCTGAAGGCTGGCTGCTTGAAGTTGCCGAACGGAACTGGAAAATCAATCCGCGAGATCGCATGGGATTGTTGATGAACTGCTGCACGGATTGCGTCGGGGCGGTCAGCGTGCATCCAGTTATCACGGAGTGATTTATGGAACAGCGCTGCCTCTATTGCTATGAACCGTTGGCATCCGGCGAGACGGATTTCCATCCGAAATGCAGCCGGAAAATGTTCGGAACTGCGCTTCCGCCACTGTTGCCCTATGATGAAAACCAGCTCGATGAACTGGCATTGGAGGTCGTTCGCAGCCACACCGCAATTACCGGCGTGCAGCCAAAACTGTCGCTGCATCTTGACTCTCCCGGAAAAAACCGTGAACCTCAACGATTCACCATCGTCGGCTTGTGGGGCGGATATATCCTCAAGCCCCCTTCACAACGATTTCCGCAGTTGCCTGAAATCGAGGATTTGACGATGCACATGGCTGAAGCGTTACGGATCGCGACGGTTCCGCATTGTCTGATTCGAATGAAGTCAGGAAAACTTGCATATCTGACGCGCCGTATTGACCGCACGAAGAAGGGAAAACTGCACATGGAGGATATGTGTCAGATAACCGGTCGGCTGACGGAAAACAAATATGATGGTTCGTATGAACAGATCGCCAAAGCAATCCTTCGCTTCTCGGTAAATCCGCGCCTCGATGTGATCAACTTTTTCGGGATGGTGTTGTTTTGCTTCTTGACTGGCAATGCCGACATGCACCTGAAAAATTTTTCATTGATCGATATTCCCGAAAAAGAGGGAGTGAACCTGGCTCCGGCCTATGATCTCCTCTCTACCGCTCTCATGATGCCTTCCGATGACGAAGACCTTGCTTTGACGCTGAACGGGAAGAAAAAACGGATAACGTTCAAGGATATGAAAACTGCGCTGCAAACTTTATCGGTTGACGAGGTGGTGCAGGATCGAATGTTCAGCAAGTTCAGCAAGGCTCGTCCCGTTCTGGAGCATCTGATCGACAAGAGTTTTCTTGACACAAAACTCCAGACAAGGTACAAGGAGCTTGTCATGAAGAAGTACCGACAGATCGGTCTGGTTTGATGAACTGATTTTTTTGCAATCAAAAAGGACCTCCTTTTCAGGCAGTCGTATCTGTCGCGTCTCGCAGCTTGTCGGTGCGCGGCGACGAGGGCGTTGGCGTTGGCGGCGACGGTTTACTCAAGATCGGCGCCGGTGTGGACGATGCTGGTGAACATGGCGACGTAACCCCCTTCGAAACGGTAGTAATCTGCCGTTTCTTCTCCGATAAATCAGCAGCATGAGCAACGCCAGCCATGCCACCCGAAATCGCGAACACCAGCAACAGCGGCAAGGCAAAGTGAACAAAGTTTCGGAAAATGAGGGTAGTCATAAAATTCGCGCCGTTGAAATGTTGGGGATTACCGGAACGAAAAACCGACTGTTCGGCAACAGGCGGTGTGCTGTAAGGTCAAATGCGATGCAAAAAGGTTATGCTGTTGGGCTGGTCTGTCTGTCAGCAAAAGAAGTAAAATAGCGCAAAAAGATTGTATGAAAAAAGCCTGCCGAGAGCTTCGGCAGGCTTTGCGTTCAGTGGATCGGAATCCGTTGCAGCCTTCAGTTCAGGCTTTCTTGCACGGGAAGATTCCGCAGACGATGTTCGAGGCGGTGTTGATTCCCGACTGCGCAACCGAAACCGCCGAGTTGACCACGGCTCCGGCCAGATTGACCACCGCGCCGCCGAGCTGACCCACGGATCCAGTCACGGTTCCGGCAGCGTCAGTCAATGTTTTCACCGACGAACCGAGAATGTCCGTCACGCTCTGGGCAGCATTGGTGATGGTCGGTACTGCCGACTGGATGGCGTTTGAAACCAGATTGAGCTGGTTAACGCCAAGCTCAGTGACGCTTTTGACCGCGAAGTCAAACGACTTCATCGTGTCGATTTTTGCTTCTTCTGCTTTTTTTACCTCTTCTGCCATGATGGGCCTCCTTTGTTTTGGTAATGAGTTTATCCGTCGTGAAATTCTGTCTGCCCGGCGCTGTCGGCAAATCAGGAGTTCCGTTCAATGACGCCGTTCTGGGTACTTCTGTAAAAAATGTACTGATTCGCGGCAAACACTTCAAACAGAGTCCGATCAGAAAACAAAAAAAGGGCTTTTCAGCCCTTCTTTTGCTTACTACTTTTGACGATCAGTCCTGAAAACGGCTCTTCACCTCTTTGGTTGGTGTTGCGTAGCCGGAAAATTTCGGAGACGATCCCTTCAGTCCGGCGCTTCCGCCATACAGATGCGGGTAGGCATTTGCGCCGAGCCGCTTGGTGGTTTTGCCGATATTCTCAAGCGCGTCGCCGACTACCCACCAGTGGCCATCGATAAAAACCTCGACAAATCTGCCATAGGCTTCAGCTCCCTGTACGAATGCTCCTGCTGGGTTGTTCATGGTGAAAATCCTTGATTATTGAATGGTCATAATTTAAGCCAAGTTAAAAAAAATAATGTACCGGCGCAACAGATATTCCCCGGCGATTTTACCTTGCTCAGGCCAACATGCGAAGGCACATGAGCAGCTCCTGGCCTCCGAACGGCTTTTTGAGCGTCGCGTTCGCTCCGACGGCATCGGCAAGAAGCAGGAAATTTTCCGGTCCGGCTTTTCCGCCGCCCGAAATAGCCAGAATTTTCATCGAGGGATTGATCTTGCGCACCTCCATGATGGTTTCGATCCCCTCTTTTTCAGGCATGAGCAGATCGGTGATGATGATGGAAACGTCTTTTTCCTGCTGAAGTTTTTTCAGCCCTTCATTGCCATTTTCAGCTTCGATTACGACGAAGTTTTCCTTTTTCAGTGTCGTGGCTATGAACTTCCGGACGGACGGATCGTCGTCGATGACAAGTATTTTCATATGACTTCCGTGGGATTGGTTGATGAGAGTACTTCGTTGACAGCAGAGGCCAACTGAGCCAGCTTGACCGGTTTTTTCAGCAAACGATTGATTCCGTAGTGTCTCAGCGGCGTATCGTGATCGATGATTTTGCCATATCCTGTCATCAGAATGACCGGAATCGATGGCGAAATCTTGTGAAGTTCGGTGGTTAGCTGAAGGCCGGTCATATCGGGCATGGTCAGGTCGGTGATGATCAGGTCGAACTGATCCGGCTGCTTCCTGAATAATTTCAGCGCTTCCAGCGGAGAGTTTTCGGCGCGGATGTTGTATCCGAGCTTGGTCATCATGATGGTGACCATGTGAATCGCCGCAGGTTCATCGTCGATAAAGAGGACGTTGGCCGCGTATTTTGCTGCCTGCGGCTTCTCCTCCGCTTTGGCGACGGGCTTGTTCTCGACAATCGGCAAATAGACATGGAAGGTCGATCCTTTGCCTTGGTTGCTTTCAACGTTGAGCTGTCCGTTGGCTGCGGCGACGATTCCATGAACGACAGAGAGGCCCAGCCCGGCACCTTTCTCGATCGATTTGGTCGTGAAGAACGGTTCGAAAATTCGCTCTATGGTCGTTTCATCCATGCCGGTGCCGCTGTCGGAAACAGACAATTCGATATAGTCGCCTTCGGGCAGTTTCGGCGCGGTTGACGGCATCGCGCTCTGTTCGTTGACTTCCCTGAGGCCGATCCTGAGCACTCCGCCGGTCTCCTCCATCGCGTGGAAGGCGTTGGTGCAGAGATTGACGACGACCTGGTGCATCTGGGTCGGGTCGGCAAAAACCTTGCGGCACGAGCTGTCGATCTCTTCTTCGATGGAGATGGTCGATGGCAGCGATGGACGCAAAAGCTGGATGGCTTCAGCAATGACCTCCTGGATGCTCACCTGCTCGCCCTTGCCCTCCTCGGCTTTACTAAAGGTCAAAATCTGCGCGACAAGCTTTTGTGCTCGTTCGGCGGCAAGCATGATCTCAGAGAAATATTCATGCATCGGATCATCTTCACCGATGCTGGAGAGCCCCATTTCGGAGTAACCGAGAATGGGCGTGAGGATGTTGTTGAAATCGTGAGCGATACCGCCGGCGAGGGTGCCGATGGTTTCGAGCCGTTGAGCTTTGCGCAATTGCGATTCGAGTCGTCGGTTCTCTTCCTGGCTGGCGACCCGCTCGGTCACTTCGCACAGGAGTCCTTCGAGGCCTTCATAATGGCCGTCATCCTGGAATGACGAGCGCATGTGGTCTTCGATCCAGTGCAGAGCGCCGTCAGGGGTGACGATCCGGTAAATCAGCGTCAGGGATTTCTTCCCTTCCTTGAGTTTGCTGTACGCCTCGGCCACCATGTTCCGGTCGTCCTGATGTATCATTGAGAAGGTGTCGATCAGGGGCGTGCCGTGATGATCGGCGGCGAGCGCCTTCAGAAATTCGGGAGGTTTGGAGCGTATGGTGGCTTTACCGGTGGCGTCGATGTGGTATATCGCGCCTGGAATATTGTCGATCAGCGCTTGCAGCTCCTCATGCGCTTTTTGAGCCTGCGACTCGCATTCGCCGTCGAGTGCCTGCCGCGATCCGGCGAGGCACAGCGGTTTGCCGTTCTGGTCGCGCCGGGTGATTTTGCCGCGATCGAGCACCCGGATCCACTCGCCGCTCTTGTGGAGTACCCGCAACGCTAACTCCAATATCTCCGCGCCGCCGTTCAGTAACCCGTCTAACGATTGCGTGATTGCGCCGAGATCGTCCGGGTGGCAAAGCTCGCGCCACTTCTCAATCGTCAGCGCATCGAACTCTCCGGGAGCGTGACCGGTCATGGCCGCCCATCGCTTGTTGATTCTAAACGTATCGCGCTCCAAATCCCACTCCCACCATCCCGCCTGGGCTGTTTCAAGGGCCGCTTCCAGAGCCTCGGCGCTTTGTTCGGCAGTCGAGACCCTGCTTTCAAGCATGGCGATTTTCCTTTCGAGCGCCGCGATAAGTCCGTCGGCCACCCCGTGGTCAGCGCCTTGCGGCGAATCCGGTTTGTAACTCTCCATCAATGAAAGTTTGTGACTTGATGCAGTTGGCGGGATGATCGGTTTTATGACAAATTGGACGTATCGATTCGGCTTATCGGTTCAGCTCGTCAATGATGCTCAGCAGTTCGCAGCTTTCGAACGGCTTGCACAAGGTGGCGTCTGCTCCGAAGGCTTTGGCCCGGTTGAGATAGTTTTCCGGAATGTCAATGCCGCCTCCCGAGATGGCTACAATCTTGATCCAGGGAAAATCTTTCCTGAGTTCGCTGATCGTCGCGATACCCTCTTTTTCAGGCATCAGCAGATCGGTGATGACGATACGGAAATCAGGAGTTTTCCTCAGAATTTGCAGGCCCTCATTGCCATTGGAGGCCTGAACGGTTGCATAGCCATCATCTTCGAGAATATCGCAGATCATCTGCCGAATATCTTCCTCATCCTCGATTACCAGGATGGGTTCGTTGGTTTTCATGGTCAGTGGTGTATTCAGTGTTATTCAAGTACGTTTTTCGCTCGCTACGGTATGGTTACGACATCGGTTCAGCTCCTGCAATATATGCTCGCAAGATACAGTTTTGTTTGCAAAAATGATTATTTCCTCGACAAAGAGCCTTCGCCGGGAAGTATCGCTTCGACACCGATGGTCGTCAGGATATTGAGCGTTACCGATACGGCAATGTACCAAGTCCAGGCCAGACCGAGAAATTTGAGCAGGAACACCACGGCCATGCTGGCGAGAAGTCCCGCGATAAGGCTCTGTGGGCGAAAATGTCTGCTGCTTTTCGAGAGCAGGAAGAGACCGAGCAACCCGCCATAGGTGAACGAGGCGATTTCGAGGCCGAGCATGACGATCGCTTCGTTGCTTTCGTCGAACATGAGCGCGATGATGATGAGCACCACCGCCCACGCGAGGCTGATGATTCTCGATACCGTCAGCGAAACACGCCCGCCGAGAAGATCGTTCACGGTCGATGAGGCCAGCGAGTTGATGGCCGAGCTGTGGGTTGACATGGCCGCCGAGAGCACTCCCGCGATGAGCAGCCCTTTCAGACCGGCGGGCAGGTAGTGCACGATGAACCAGGCGAATTCACGATCCTTCTGCATGGCAGCGCCGTGCATGAACATCCAGATCAGCGAACCGGCGAGCAGGAACACCGAGAACTGGAAGAGCACGAACACGCCGCTGCCGATCATCGCTTTTCGCGCGGAGCCGAGGTCGCGGCAGCCAAGCACGCGCTGCACCATCATGAAATCGACGCCGTGCGAGGAGAGCGATAGCAGCGTGCCGCCGATGAATGCGCTGACAAAAGCGAACGGTTTGGTGAAGATATGCGGATCGGGATTGATGATTTTCAGCTTGCCAGCCTGGACGAGCGTTCCGGCGATCTGTGGCAGCGGCATGTCGAGGCTCTGGACAAGGAAGGCGACGGAGACGACGCCGCCAAGCAGATAGAGGCCGAACTGAAAGCTTTCGAGCCAGACCACCGCCTTCAGACCGCCGGAGAGCGTGTAAACGAGCGTCACGGTGCCGATGATGATGACCGAAAGCGGCAGTGACCAGCCGGTGACCACCTGCACCACCACGCCCGCCGCCAGAAAGCGGATGGCGTCGCCAAGGGTTCGGGTGACAAGAAAAACGACCGAGGCGACCTTTTGCATCTGCACGCCGAACCGGATGCCGATCACCTGATAAATAGAGCTAACGCCATGTTTAAAATACATCGGAAGCAGTATTGCGCTCACCAAAACTCTGCCGACGATGTAGCCCATCGCGAGCTGAAGGAATGTCCAATCGCCACGATAAGCCACGCCGGGCACGCTCACGAAGGTGAGCACCGAGGTTTCGGAGGCGACGATGGAGAGCATCGCTGCGATCCACGGGAGCTTGTGGCCGCCGAGGAAGTAGTCGCTTGTGCTTTTGTTACTTTTGCCATGCCAGAGGCCGAAGAGCGTGTTTCCGACGAGAAACAGAATGACAATGGCAAGGTCGATTGGCTGCATATGATTTCCGTATCAGTTGTCGTACAGGTGGAACGTGGGCTTGAGCGCCGCGAACTCGGCTTCATCCTTCTCCCACGAGCCGATAATGGTTTCCGCCGGAGCGCCATCGAGAATCATCGAGCGGATCGCGCCGCTTCCGGCAAGCAGATCGAAGGCCGGAATGTCGTCCCGGAACTCGTACACGCCGTCGAGGAACCTGAGCCTGTCGGGATACAGCTCCCGTAAGGCGCAGGTCATGGCGACCGCCGTGGCGAAGGGGCGGAAGCGGGCGTGGTCGGTGACGTGCAGATAGATGCCGCCAATCGCTTCGTTGCCGTATTTGTGGAAGGTCGGGCGGTACCAGGTCGGCCTGAAAATCACGCCGTCGAGCGGCATCGAGTCGAGTCGCGCGGCAAGCACGAATGGATCGACGAAAGACGCGCCGGAGAGCAGAAATGGCGTGGTGGTGCCGCGCCCCTCCGAAACGTTCAGCCCCTCGAAGAGGCACATGCCGGGATAGACCTCGGCGACCTGGAACGACGGCATGTTCGGCGACGGCGGCACCCACGGGAGGCCGGTTTCCGGGAAGAGCATCTCGCGCGACCAGTTCTGCATCGAAATCACGCTCAGATTCAGGTCGAGCTTTTTGTAGTCGCGGTAGAAGTGAGCGATCTCTCCGGCGGTGAGGCCGTGGCGCACCGGCACCGGCATGACGCCGACGAATGAGTGAAACGCCGGGTCGAGCTGCGGCCCCTCGACCGTCGCGCCGCCAAGCGGGTTCGGGCGGTCGAGCACCATGATCTCGATGTCCAGCCCCTCGGCGGCCTCCATGAAGAGCGCGAGCGTGTTGAGGTAGGTGTAGTAGCGCGAGCCGACATCCTGAATGTCGAAGAGCACGAGGTCGAGTCCTTCGAGCAGCTCCCGCGCCGGGGCGAGCGACTGCTCGCTGTTGCCGTAGAGGCTCACGATTTCGCAGCCTGTGCTTGGCTGATGGCCAACGGCGATCTGATCCTGCTCGACGGCGAAGAGGCCGTGCTCCGGCGAGAAGATTCTCGTCAGCTCAACGCCCGCGCGGCGAAGCAGCGTCCACGAATAGTCGAGCTGCATCGACACCGAGGTCTGGTTGGCGATCAGGCCGACGCGCCGGTTCTTCAGCAGTTCGGGATTCCGGAGCAGTATGTCGAGACCGTTGATGACCATGCCGTTGCTGTTTGCGCTGTCGGGAGTTTACAATGGAATGCGGACGCCTGGCGCGGCGATTGCATTTCGGAGCGTCTCGCCACGCTCGATGATGGTGCCGGGCAGGAGCACCGAGTGCTCCACGACGGCTCCGGCGGCTATCGCGCAGTTTGCGCCGACCACCGAATTTTCGACGCGGGCTTCCGGGCTGATCGAAGCGTTGTCCGAAATCATATGCGGCAAAAAGCCGATCTCCCGCTTCATGCGCTCCGCAAGATGAAGGATACGCAAATTATCGTCGAGGTTCGCGCGGTAAAAGTTCGGCAGGGTGCCAATATCCTGCCACAATCCGCGATGTTCGAAAAATGCGAGACCTTCGTTGTCCACCAGCCCGCAGAAGCCGGTTTCGACGATACCGGAAAACTCCGCTTTCAGGTGGCGGAAAATCTCCGGGCTGAAGACCGCCGTGCCGGTGTAGATGAATGATGACGAGAGGCCGGTGCCGCGCCGGTTGTTGAAGTCGAGCACCCGTCCGTCACGCACACCGACGTGGCCGATCTCTGCCGCCATCGGGGTTTCGTGTAGCGCGAGCGTACCGCCGCAGCCGGAGCGCTTGTGCGTCTCGATGAGCGCCGTCAGGTCGATGTCGCTGATGATGTCGCTGTTGATGAGCACGAACTCCTCGCCATCGAGCAGGCGCTCGCACTTCTTCAGTCCGCCGCCCGTGCCGAGGATTTCGCGCTCCTCGGAGAGCACGATTTCGAGGCTTCCGAAATCATGCCGGTCGAAAAAGCGCTGGAGGCTTTCCGGGTGGTGGTGGATGTTGATGATCGCTTTGCGAATGCCCGCCGCCTTGAGCAGGAAGAGCGAGTAGCAGAGGCTCGGCACGTTCAGCACCGGCACGAGCGGCTTGGGCATCGTGTCGGTGATAGGTTGCAGGCGGGTGCCGAAACCGGCGGCAAGGACGAAAGCGTTCATCGTGAATTTCCGGCCATGAGCGGTTCGAGCAGACGGCCCGCCGCGGCAAGTTCTGGCTGGGCGGCGATGTACTCCCGGAGGTAGCCGAGCGTTGGCCCGATGCTGTGCTCGAAGGCGCGGTTGCCGACCACAGTGGTCTGGTAGCAGAAGGTGCCGACCGCCTTGATGTTGCGCTGGAAGGCCATCAGATCGAACAGGCGGAGGTATTCCGCTTCATCCATCGCCGTGAGTCCGTGCCGGACGAGTTGCTCGAAGTGGTAGCGCTTCAGTTCATCGACCAGCTCCGAGTCGAGCCGCACATAAGAATCGCGCAGGAGCGACACGGCGTCGTACTGCGGCAGGCCGAGTCGGGCGTCCTGGAAGTCGATGATGACCGGTTCGTCGCGAAACAGCATGATGTTGCGGCTGTGAAAATCGCGATGGTTCAGCACGAAGTGCTCCGGCAGCACGAGCAGGCCGGTGATGGCGAGGAACTCGTCGCGAAGCTGGCCGATAGCATGATCGTCGAGTCGGCCCCCGAAATAGTTTTTCAGGGCGTGTTCGATGAAAAAATCGAACTCGAACATCAGCTTTTCATGGTCGAAACTCAGCGAGAAGGGAATCATCGCGTCCGTCGATTCGCTGTCAGGCCTGATCGACTGGATGCGGACGAGAATGTCGATGATCTGGCGGTATCGCGCCGCAAGGTGCTCGCTGTCGAGCTGTGGAACTTCATCCTGGAGCATGAGGTCGCCGCAATCTTCGAGAAGCAGCAGGCCGTCCTCGTTGTCGATGCCAAGCAGTTCGGGCACAGGGATGCCATGTTGCTCGAAAAGGTTGCGGACAATCAGGAATGGGTAGCGTTCCGGCGCGGTCTCGCTGAAAACCGGATCAGCGCAGACGACGAAAGTGCCGCCTGGGCCGGTCACTCTGAAATACTGCCGGTTCGAAGCGTCACCCTTGATGGTGCTGATTTCGAGTTGCGCCCGTTCTTCGGGCGGAAAGAGGAGGGGGATCGATTCCTGAAGTTCCATGTAGCGTGACGGGTGAATGCGAGCCTAAAAAAAAAGCACCTTACGCGGGAGGATGCATAAGGTGCTTTGAGGTCGGGAGAGTCGCTTACTTTTTCGGTGCGATGGCGGAAGAAACGCTCTGGAGAACCTGGGTGGCGGCACCAGCGAAGTTACCGACCAGATCGGTAGCGGTCTTGCCAAGAGGCTCGGCAACGTCGGTCAGCGCTTTCAGGGCGGTGTTGGCCACGTCCATCTGCATCTGGAAGAGTTTGCCGAAGGTTTCGGTGAGGGTGTTGATTGCACCCGCGACATCGATGTTTGATCCGTTTGACATGATGTTTATATGTTTAGTTGTTTAGAAAGCACGTAAGAGAAATTCTTTTCGCATG
Organism: Chlorobaculum sp.; assembly: GCA_013334655.1. Lineage (GTDB taxonomy): Bacteria > Bacteroidota > Chlorobiia > Chlorobiales > Chlorobiaceae > Chlorobaculum. The sequence continues at coordinate 30,412 of JAAXXD010000008.1, forward strand.
CTCAGGCTTTCGTGATTGGACAAAGCTAATATATTTTAAACAGTTGCGCAAGGGCGAGGAGGTAAAAAACGTAATGGCGATTTCTGCTTTTCGCAGGTATCGTCATCCTCTGCGACGAAGAGGATGGTGGCAGAAATACTCGGTTTCCACGCGCCGGAAACGTCGGCGCGCTCAGCCGTAAATGATTTCAGGAATGGCTTTTCCGGTTTGCAGCGTTTGTTTGCGGCGGGCGACTTTCATGCGGGGCAACTGCTGCGTGAGCCTGATACGGCGCGTTTCCAGGTTTGCCGAAGCAAGGAAGCGATCTGTTTTATTGTCATGCTGCTGTAACGGTGTTTGCTGAAGTCACGCGATCAGCCGCATTCAGTTCGGTTTTTTATTCTGCGATTTGCCGATGAATCTGTTGAGCAGGAGCACCACGAAGATTCCGCCGATGAAAAAGCCGAGGGGGGCGAAAATAGTCGTGTAGTTGAAAGAATCGGTCATGGCTGATTCGTTATGATGGCAAGGCAGTTACCGGTGCGGTAACCATTTTTTCACCGATCAAAATAAAGAAAAAACGGTCATTCCAACAGCGATTTACCGGGGAAAGCTTTTGCACTTCCGGCTTTTTCCACCACTTGGCCGGGGGAAAAACCGGGGAACTCTTGTATTTTGAATCATGTTCATGGTAAAATCATAGAAATTCATTTCAAGATCAAGCAGAGCAGTACTCATGGAGGTTGTTGGAAGAAGCAGAGCCAAAGTCATCATCGAATCGCATCTGAACGAATCGGTGGTCTATTTCTCCGATCATGTCAGGATACTTAAGTGCAATCCGTACTGCACCGGAGTCTCCTACCTGAAGGAGCATGGCGTTTATCAGTGGATTTTTCAGGTCAACGACCCTCGTGAAAATCCCATCACGGCGGTGTTTTTCGTGACGCAGAACGAGGAGCATCTCGATAGCTCCGGCATCGTGCCCGCCGGTCCGGCAGCGCCTGAAGAGCCGCTGCCCGCGGGAACTATCTCCGGCCGCTGCATCAGGTGGGTCAACGCCTCGAAAGTGCCCGATGTGCCGCTGAACGAAAAAAATACCTTCATCGGACAGGCCAATACGAGGATTTGCCTTTATCATCTCGACAGTCAGCGCACCGAGGTGCATTTCGAAACCGACATCACGCTCGACTTCGAACTCTCCTTTCCGCTCAACCTCATGCCGGAGGGCATTCTGAAATTCATGACCGAGGCGATTATGTCCAAGATCATGCAGCAGGCGACCGAAAGTATGCTCTGCCAGGTGCAGAACGACCTGTGCTGCATCGCCTCCGAGCTGAACGCATCGGGCGGCAAGATCGAGCACTGATACCGGCTTTCCACAAATCCTTGCGCGGCTGATTTCAATTGTTGCACAGGGATTTGTTTTTTTTTATTTTAATACCCTAAGGGGGTATGGGTAGTTAATGGCGTAAAGGCGAATCAAACGTTTTTTCCGCTCGGCGGGACAGGACAGAAGTGATGAACGAAGATTGCAGAATGGACGATGTGATCGTCCGGCTCAAAAAGGTGAACGGCCAGGTTCAGGCGTTGATGAGAATGATCGAGGGCGGTGAGGAGTGCGACAAGGTGCTGACGCAGTTCCTCGCTGCCAAGGCGGCGCTCGACAATACCTACTCTCTTGTGCTGAACCGGAATCTCCAGAACTGCCTGAACCGGCAGGATGCGGGCAGCGTGGAAAAGATTATCAAACTCATATCGAAACAGTAGATGACCAAGATGGTAACCAGAAGGTTTTTCGCGTTGCTCGCGGCGGGTCTTGTGACCTGTTCGCAGGCCGAAGCGGCAACCATGAAGCTCTCGCTCGACGACGCGCTCAAGATCGCGCATGAACGGAACTCGATGCTCAAGGCGGCTCGCGCCAAAAACGACCAGGCTGACGCCCGGATCGAGCAGACTCGCCAGGGTTTCCTGCCGAAAGTGACGCTCTCCGAAACCGTGCTGCAAACCAACGATCCCGGCGCGGTGCTGGTGTCGAAGCTCCAGCAGGAGTCCGCCTACTACAATTTCAATACCACGCCTCCCGATTTTGGTGACTTCTCGTTGAAAAATCTCAACCACCCGGGTGCGATCACCGATTTCCAGACATCGCTTCAGGTGATGCAGCCGATCTTCAACAAGGACGCCAACATCAGTCGCTCGATGGCCCGCAGCGCCCGCAAGGCGCAGGGGTTCATGACCGACCGCGCCGTGGAGACCATCGACCTCAATATCAAGAAGGCCTATTATGGCCTCATTCTCGCCAAAAAGAATCTCGACGCCACCGAGCAGTCGATCCGCATCATGCAGGGTTACAGCAGCGAAGCCGCCCGCGGTTACGCCGCCGGGCTGGTAACCAAGTCCGACAAGCTCTCCACCGAGGTGCGGCTTGCCGAACTGCGAGACCAGAAGCTCCAGATTCAGGACGCCATCCGCAACGCCGAGGATGCGCTCCGTACGATGCTTGCGCTTGGCCCGGACGATACCGTCCAGCCGGTCGGCGATCTGAATGTCGATGCGAAGCTTTCGGCTTCGAAGGCCAGCGCCGACGGGCGCAGCGACCTCAAGGCGCTCGCGGCTTTTCAGGAGGTGACCGGCTACCAGCACGACATGGCTCGCGCACAGTATATGCCGAGGGTGAACGCCTTCGCGCAGCAGAACTGGCACGACAACTCCATTTTCGGCACCGAGGGGTCGAGCTGGACGATTGGTCTGAACGTGCAGTGGAATATTTTCGACGGCATGGCCACCAAAGGCAAGGTGGAGGAGGCGAGGGCGCAGGCGATGGAGGCCCGGTACAACTACGAGGCGGCCAGGCAGCAGAGCGACATGGAGATCGACATGGCTCGCCGCTCGCTTGTCACCTCCCGCGAACGTATCGCCGTGGCAGGCCAGTCGCTCAATGCGGCGAAGGTAAGCTTCGATTTCATCGGCGAGCAGTTCAGAACCGGCATGGCCATGAGTTTCGAGCTGCTCATGCGCGAACAGGCCTGGACATGGGCGAAGATGCGCCTCAACCAGGCAAAGTATGATTACTGCATCGCCAAAAGCGAGCTGGAGTATTACAGCGCTCATTGATTCCGTTTTGATCATGAGCGTACAGCGAACGTCGTGATCGGTCCGGAACAATCCCGCCATTCGTGACAGCTTCGGTCGTCACGAATCTGGTCACGACACGCATCAAGCCGCCCTCCGCAAAACCGCGCGAGGGCGCGAGAGTTACAACAGACAAGTACACGCAAGACAGAGCGAAGGAGGCTCAACACTAATGAATGAAGGTATAGCCGGGAGGCTTGCAAAGCAGTTCATCAACTCGAAGATAACGCCGCTTCTCATGCTGGCCTCTCTTCTGGTCGGCATCATGGCGACCTTCATGACGCCGCGCGAAGAGGAGCCGCAGATCGTCGTGCCGATGGTCGATATTTACATCCCCTACCCCGGCGCGACCGCCGCCGAGGTTCAGGAGCGCGTGGCCAAGCCTATCGAACGCGCCGTGACCGAGATCAAGGGGGTCGATTACGTCTACTCGACCGCGATGCCCGATTTCGCGCTCGTGACCGTCCGCTACAAAGTCGGCGACAGCGCCGAGGAGAGCATGGTCAAGCTCTGGGCGACCTTGATGAAGTACATGGACAAGATGCCGCCCGGCGTGCAGATGCCGCTCATCAAGAAGGTCTCCATCGATGACGTGCCGGTGCTTAACCTCACCATCTGGAGCAAGGACAAGAGTCCGTACGAGCTTCGCCGGATCGCCACGCAGATGGCCGACCAGGTCAAGCAGACCGAGAATATCGGCGATGTCGAGATCAAAGGCGGCCTGAAGCGCCAGGTCAGAGTGATGCTCGACAAGCAGAAGCTCATGCGTTTCAATATCACGCCGCTGCAGATTGCCCGCCAGATTCAGAGCACCAACAGCCAGATGACCTCGGGTGATTTCAAGGACATGAACGAGGCGATTGTCGTCAAATCTGGCAAGTTCCTGCAAAGCAGGGAGGATGTCGGCAACATCGTGGTCGGCATCTATGGCGCTGCGCCGGTGATGCTGAAGGATGTGGCCGAAGTCACCGACGGCCCCGAAGAGGTCAACAACTATACCGAGTTCGGCTGGGGCGCGGCTTCCGGCAACAAAGACAGAACCGACTATCCCGCCGTGACCCTCACCGTGGCCAAGCGGCAGGGGGCGGACGCGACCATGCTGGCCAACAAGGTGATGGAGAAGGTCGAGGGGATGAAGGGTTCGGTCATTCCGGCGGACGTCACCGTGACCGAGACGAGAAACTATGGCGAGACCGCATCGGAAAAAGTGTTCACCCTCTTGGAGCATCTGCTCATGGCGGTGGTCGCCGTGACGATTGTCGTCGGCTTCTTCCTCGGCTGGCGCGGCGCGCTCGTGGTGTTCATGTCGGTGCCGATCACCTTCGCCCTCACGCTGCTCGTGTACTTCCTGCTTCATTACACTCTCAACCGGGTGACGCTCTTCGCGCTCATCTTCGTGACCGGTATCGTGGTCGATGACTCGATCATCATCGCCGAGAACATTCACCGCCACTTCGCCATGAAGCGGCAGCCGAAGCTGATGGCGGCCATCACGGCAATCAGCGAAGTCGGCAACCCGACGATCCTGGCCACCTTCACGGTTATCGCGGCGGTGCTGCCGATGGTCTTCGTCTCCGGCCTGATGGGGCCTTACATGAGCCCGATGCCGATTGGCGCGTCGATGGCCATGATCTTCTCGCTGCTGGTCGCGCTCATCGCCACTCCCTGGCTCTCCTTCCGCCTGCTGAAGACGGACGAGGGGCACCACGAGGAGTACGACATCCGCAAGACCGGTTACTACAAGATGTTCGACAAGGTGCTCACCCCCTTCATCGACAGCACCTTCAAGACCTGGCTCGCCTTTGGCGTGGTCGGTCTGATGCTGGTTGGCGCTATCGCGATGGTTCCGCTCAAGATGGTACAGATGAAGATGTTGCCATTCGACAACAAGAACGAGTTCCAGGTGATCATCGACATGCCGGAGGGCACGGGACTCGAACGGACGGCGCAGGTGGCAAAGGAGATTTCGGGCTACCTCAAGACCGTGCAGGAGGTGCAGAGCAGCCAGTACTATGTTGGCGTCAACGCGCCGATCAACTTCAACGGTCTGGTGCGTCACTACTATCTCAGGCGCGGCGACAACAAGGCCGACATCCAGGTGAACCTGATTCACAAGGGCGAGCGCAGCACGCAGAGCCACGACATCGCCGAGCGCGTGCGTCCCGAGGTGCAGAAGATCGCCATGAAGTATGGCGCGAACGCCAAGATCGTCGAGATTCCTCCAGGCCCGCCGGTGCTCTCCACCATCGTGGCCGAGATTTACGGCCCGGATCAGGCGTCGCGTATCGCGCTGGCCAAAGAGGTCAAGAAGGCTTTCGCCTCGACCCCCGGCGTGGTTGACGTGGACTGGATGGTCGAGGCCGACCAGAAGGTGTACGATCTGGTGATCAACAAGGAACGGGCAGCCTTCCGTGGCGTGACCGCCGAGCAGATCGCCCAGACGCTGCGCATGTCGCTCGCTGGCGTCGATGTGGGTCTCGTCCATCTGCCGGACGAGCGCGAACCGGTCACGATCCAGCTTCGCCTGCCGAAGGCTGACCGCACTTCGCTCCGAGATCTTTCCAACATCTTCGTGCAGTCGCAGGGGATGAACTCGCTGACTTCGAGGCTGCGCCCGGGAATGCAGATTCCGCTCTCCGAGCTGGTGACGATTCAGGAGAAGGTGCAGGACAAGAGCCTGTTCCGCAAAGACCTGAAGGATGTGGTCTACGTGACTGCCGACGTAGCGGTCGTGACTGAAAGCCCGGTTTACGCGATGCTCGAACTCGACAAGAAGATCGAGGCGCTCAAGCTGCCCGGCGGCTACAAGGTCAGCCCGCTTTACACCGCGCCGCCGAAAAACCAGAACAAGCTCGCCATGAAGTGGGACGGCGAGTGGCAGATCACCTTCGAGGTGTTCCGCGATCTCGGCACGGCGTTCGCGGTGGTGCTGGTGATCATTTACATGCTCATCATCGGCTGGTTCCAGTCCTTCAAGACGCCGCTGATCATGATGATTTCAATTCCGCTGAGCCTGGTGGGCATCATTCCCGGCCACTTTATTCACCACGCCTTCTTCACGGCTACGAGCATGATCGGCATGATCGCGCTGGCGGGCATCATGGTGAGGAACGCGGTGCTCTTGATCGACTTCATCCAGATTCGCCGCGAGGAGGGGATTGACCTGAAGCAGTCGGTCATCGAATCAGCGGCTGTCCGGACACGGCCCATCATTCTCACCTCGGGCGCGGTGGTTATCGGTTCGATTGTGATGCTTTTCGATCCTATATTTCAGGGACTGGCCATCTCGCTCATCTGGGGTGGCGTGCTCTCGACGATCCTGACGCTGGTGGTCGTTCCGCTGGTCTACTACCTGAGCGAGAAGAAGGGCGAGAAAAAGAGGCTCGAAAACATGAAGTCGGCATAACCTCAAACAGATACATCTGATGAAAATGATCGCCATCATCGGTGACGAAGAGACCCGTCCGCTGATTCGCAAAATGTTCACTGCCAACCAGGTCAGCCTGTTCAGCAGCATCGCCATCCGGGGATGCTCATGCGAGTCGGGCGGAGAGTCACGCGCATGGTGGCCCGCGGGCAAGGATATTCCGAGCACCTACTCGTCGCTCTGCTTCGCGATTCTCGAAGACGAGAAGGCCGACAGGATCATGAACGAGATCGAGAAGAATCCCGTCGCCGCCGATCCCGCTTTTCCGGCGAAGGTCTTCATGATGAATGTCGAAAAGATGATCTGAGGAGCGCAGCCATGGGAGTGAAGGTAGAACAGATCAGGACGGGCGGAGATCGCAATTTCGGCTATCTCTGCTCGGACGAGGCGACCGGCGAGGCGTTCGCGCTCGATCCCTCGAACTCGCCCGAGGCGCTGGTCGAGGCCGCCCGTCAGCACGGCTGGCGGCTCGTCCAGGCCTTCTGCACCCACGGCCACAGCGACCACACCAACGGCAACGCGGAGTTCGAGCGTCTGACAGGCCTCCGCGTGCTGCTTTTCGGCGACCGCTGCGCCCGCACGGGCATCGAGGTCGCGGACGGCGCGAGCTTTCCGCTCGGCGAGGGCAGCATCTCCGTCATCCACACTCCCGGCCACACGCCGGACTCGATCTGCATTCTGGCGGGCGAGGCGCTCTTCACCGGTGACACGCTCTTCGTGGGCAAGGTCGGCGGCACATGGAGCGACGCGGATGCCCGGCAGGAGTTCCGTTCCCTGCACGAGCGCTTGATGACGCTGCCGGAGACGGTTGGCGTATATCCCGGCCACGATTACGGCGTTGCGCCAGCGTCGACCATCGGTCAGGAAAAAAATACAAATCCGTTTTTGCTTCAGCCCGATGTAGAATCGTTCCTCGACTTGAAAAAAAACTGGGCGGCCTACAAAAAAACGCACGGAATCGGCTGATTTTTTTGTCAGGCTCTTGATTTTTGATTCTTCTTTGCTTTACTTGAATGATTATGCTTTTTGCGGGTTTTTCTCCCGAAAAGCAGCCCTTCCTTCCGTGATATTAGTCTGACATAGCAACGACGCTATTAGTTTTCAAGCAATAGTAATGGGACAGTCTGTCCTTTTTTTAAACGAGAGAACATCGATATGGATCAGCTCATCACCTTACGGACCCTTCCGGTTTCCGCCCTCATGCAGAAGGATTTCCATACCATCAAGGGCAGTTCGACGGTTGCCGAAGCGCTGCAGCTCATGAAAAAAACCGGCGAGAGCGGTCTCGTGGTGGAACCTCGCAACGAGGATGACTGCTACGGTATCGTGACCGAAAAGGACATTCTCGAAAAGGTGATCGATCCGGGCGAAGACCTGCATCGCGATCCGTGGAACACCCCGGTATTCCAGATCATGAGCAAGCCGATCATCAGCGTCAATCCGAGCATGAGGATCAAGTACGCGCTGCGCCTGATGAAGCGCACCAATGTCCGGCGGCTCACCATCATGGAGGGCAACAAAGTGATCGGCGTGCTCAACATGACCGACGTCCTTCATGCCGTCGAGGAGCTTCCGGTACACGACGACCATATCGCCTTGTAAGCTCGTCCTCCGTTCCGGGCTTCAAGCCAGGGCAGTATCATCAAGAAAGCACGGGCGGCCGCCCAGCGCGGCCAGCCCTTTTTCCAACCAGCATGTTTGCTACGCGGCAGGCGTGCAAGGATTTCCGATTGTCTATGAAACCATTTGATATCGTCATCGTCGGCGGTGGCGGTGCCGGACTTTATGCGGCCATGGAGGCCATGAAGACCAATCCGGGGCTGAACATCGCCGTGCTTTCGAAGATTTACCCGAACCGCTCTCACACCTCGGCGGCTCAGGGCGGGGCCAATGCGGCGCTGGCCAACAAGGCCAAGGACGACACGGTCGAGATGCACATTTTCGATACCATCAAGGGCAGCGACTACCTCGCCGACCAGGATGCGGTCGAGGTGCTCTGCTCAGAAGCGCCGAAGATCATCCGCGAACTCGACAACATGGGCACGCCGTGGTCGAGGATGGATGACAAAACTATCGCCCAGCGTCCCTTCGGCGGCGCGGGCCGTCCGCGCTGCTGCTACTGCGCCGACAAGACGGGCCACACCATTCTCCAGACGCTCTACGAACAGTGTCTGCGCAAAGGGGTGATCTTCTTCAACGAATATTTCGCGCTCGACCTTTCCGTCGATGGCAGCCGTTCGCGCGGCCTCGTCGCCATGAATATCAAGACCGGCAAGATCGAGGCGTTCCCGGCCAAAACGGTCATTTTCGCCACGGGCGGTTACGCCAAGATGTACTGGAACCGCTCCAGCAACGCGGCAGGCAATACCGGCGACGGTCAGGCGATCACCTACCGTGCGGGTATTCCGCTCAAGGATATGGAGTTCGTGCAGTTCCACCCAACCGGCCTGCGCAAGAGCGGTCTCTTGGTGACCGAGGGCGCGCGCGGCGAGGGCGGCTACCTGACCAACGCGCTTGGCGAACGCTTCATGAAGCGCTACGCTCCCGAAAAGATGGAACTCGGTCCGCGCGATCTCGTTTCCCGCTCGCTCGAAACCGAGATTCTCGAAGGGCGTGGCTTCGACAGTCCGGCGGGCAAATATCTGCATCTCGATCTCCGCCACCTCGGCGCGGATATTATCAAGTCGCGCCTGCCGCAGATTCGCGAGATGTGCATGTACTTTGAGGGTGTCGATCCCATCGACGATCCTGTGCCGGTCAGGCCGACGGCGCACTATTCGATGGGCGGTATCGATACCGACAATCTGGGACGCACGGTCATGCAGGGGGTCTACGCCGCCGGTGAGTGCGGCTGCGTTTCGGTGCACGGCGCGAATCGTCTCGGCGGCAACTCGCTGCTCGACATTCTCGTCTTCGGTCGCATCGCCGGAAGGGCCGCCGCCGAAGAGTGCGGAAAGTTCAATCCGACCTCCATTCCTGAAGGCGAACTGGCCGAAAAGGAGCTGGAGCTGCGCAGCTTCATGCAGCCCAAGGGGCATTACGAACGTTACGGCGCTCTGCGCGAGGAGCTGGGCCACACGCTTGGCATGAACGTCGGAATCTTCCGCGAAGCCTCGAAGATCAAACAGGGGATCACGGATATCGAACGCCTCAAGGAGCGCTTCCAGCACGTCAGAGTCTTTGATACGGGCGATATATACAATACCAATCTGCTCCAGGTGCTCGAACTGAAGAACATGCTCGACCTGGCCGAAACCGTGGCTGCGGGCGCACTCGTCAGGGAGGAGAGCCGCGGGTCGCACACCCGAACCGACTTCCCGACGCGTGACGACGAAAAGTGGCACAAGCACACCGTCTACACGATGGAGGGCGGGCATCCGAAGATCGGCTACAAGCCGGTCACGATGGGCCGCTACGAGCTTCAGGAACGAACCTATTAATCCGCAGGACTTTCAATGAGCGATTCAACGATACAGCATCACGAGGAGAGCCGCGATGTGACCTTCAGGGTTCACCGGTTCAATCCACAGGTTGACAGCAAGCCCTATTTCGACGATTACACGATCAGGCTCGAAAAGGGTATCACCGTGCTCAGGGCTATCAACTATATCAAGGAGCACGTCGATTCGAGCCTGACCTTCAGGGCCTTCTGCCAGGCAGGCATCTGCGGCTCCTGCGCCATGCGAATCAACGGCATGTCCAAGCTCGCCTGCACCACGCAGGTGTGGGACGAACTCGACAAAGCCCGTGAACCGGGAGTCATCAAGGTTGAGCCGCTCCGCAATCTGCCGCACATCAAGGATCTGGTGGTCGAGATGGATCCGCTGGTCGGCAAGATGCAGAAGTACTCCAACTGGGTCGATTCGAAGATGCCGGAGGAGCAGTGGGGCAAAAAGGAGTTTCTCGTCTCCGAGGAGGAGTTCCTCGCCTACGACAAGGCGACCGACTGCATTCTCTGCGCCTCGTGCGTGTCGGAGTGCACCATTCTCCGGGCGCATAAAGAGTACGTGTCGCCTGCCGTGCTGCTCAAATCGTACCGCATGAACGTCGACAGCCGCGACTCGATCCACGATCAGCGTCTGGCCGGCCTGGTGCAGGATCACGGTGTGTGGGATTGCACCCACTGTTACCGCTGCCAGGAGACCTGCGTCAAGAACATTCCGATCATGGACGCCATTCACGGTATCCGGGAGGACGCCATCGAACGGCGCGGCACGAAGGATACGAGTGGCGCTCGTCATGCCGAAGCTTTCATGGAGGATATCGAGAAGAAGGGCAAGCTGGTCGAGGCGACCCTGCCGATCAGGACCAATGGTCTGGCCTGGACACTGAAGAACCTCTTGCCGATGGCTTTCAAGATGGTGATGAAGCGTCGCACGCCGCCGCCGCCGCCGCTGGTGAAGGCATCGAAGGGCATCGATGCTCTGCGCAAGGAGTTCAAGGAGATGACCAGCCATGTGGGCAAGGATCACGAAAAAAAATCCGGAGAATAAGCCGTATGAAGCGTTACGCCTACTATCAGAGCTGCATAAACGAATCGATGACCAAAGAGGTCGATCGCTCCATCGAGCTGTGGCAGCACGATCTCGGCATCGAGATGGTCAAGATGCATGAGAGCGCCTGTTGCGGTGGAAGCAACCTCGACTATGTGAGTCCGAAGCATTTCGCGCTCGTCAATGGCCGCAATATCGCCACCGCCGAAAAGCAGGGTCTCGATCTGGTCGTCTCCTGCAACACCTGCCTGATGACCATCCGCAGCGCCAAGAAAAAGCTCGACGAATCCGCTGATCTCAGGAACGAGATCAACGAAATTCTGCGCAAGGAGGGACTCGAATATCGCGGCACTTCGCAGGTGCGCCACCTGCTCTGGGTGCTCATTGACGACGTTGGTCTCGACGTGATCCGCAAGAAGGTGAAGAATCCGCTCTCGAAACTCCGCATCGCCCCATTCTACGGCTGCCATATTCTTCGTCCCTCGACCGTGCTCGGCAAGGACAATCCGCTGGAGCCGACCTCGCTCGACATGCTGCTCGATGCGCTTGGCGGCAAAACGATTCCCTACGAGCACAAGAACCGGTGCTGCGGCTTCCATACGCTGCTGGTCGCCGAGGAGGAGTCGCTGAACGTGGCCGCCGAAGCGCTGCAGGAGGCGATGGAACAGAAGGCCGATTGCATCGTCACCCCCTGCCCGCTCTGCCACACCGTGCTCGACGGCTATCAGGGCAAGGCGCTCAAGCAGAACGGCATCAAAGGCTCGATTCCCGTGCTCCATCTCTCCGAGGTGGTGGGCCTCGCGCTCGGCTACTCCGACCGTCAGCTCGGCATCAAACGGCATATTGTAACGGTCTGAAAGAATAACTGAAGGGCGTCTTCTGAAGGACGCCCTCACGTTTTAAAATCTGGCTGAAAAAGCGTACCTTTGCACCAGATTTATTTAATGTCCGCTTTATTTCCGGGACAGCTCTTTTCCCAACATCAATAACCACTCGCACTCCATGCTCAAAAATGATCTTTTTATCAGGGCGTTGAAAAGGCAGGCGACCCCCCGTACTCCAATCTGGGTCATGCGCCAGGCAGGCCGTTACCTCCCGGAATATCGCGCCGTCAGGGAGAAAACCGACTTCCTGACCCTTTGCAAAACCCCTGAACTGGCTTGTGAAGTCACCATCCAGCCGGTCGATCTGATGGGCGTGGATGCCGCGATCATCTTCTCCGACATCCTTGTCGTCAACGAAGCGATGGGCATGAATGTCGAGATCATCGAGACCAAGGGCATCAAGCTGACCCCTCCGATCCGCTCGCAGGCCGACATCGACAAGCTCATCAACCCGGATGTTGACGAGAAGCTCGGCTACGTGCTCGACGCGATCCGTCTCACCAAGAAAGAGCTGAACGACCGCGTGCCGCTCATCGGCTTCTCCGGCGCGGCATGGACGCTCTTCACCTACGCCGTCGAAGGAGGCGGCTCGAAGAACTACGCTTTCGCCAAGAAGATGATGTACCGCGAGCCGCAGATGGCGCACCAGCTTCTCCAGAAGATCACCGACTGCATCAGCGCCTACCTCATCAAGCAGGTCGAAGCTGGCGCGGACGCCATCCAGATTTTCGACTCCTGGGCAAGCGCGCTCTCCGAGGATGACTACCGCGAATTCGCCCTGCCCTACATCAAGCAGAACGTCGCCGCCGTGAAGGCCGTCTACCCGGAGATTCCGGTGATCGCCTTCGCCAAGGACATGAACACCATTCTCTCCGACATCGCCGATTGCGGCGCCGATGCGGTTGGCCTCGGCTGGAACATCGATATCGCCAAGGCTCGCAAAGAGTTGAACGACCGCGTCTGCCTCCAGGGCAACATGGACCCGACGGTGCTCTACGGCACGCCCGAGAAGATCAAGTCGGAAGCCGCCAAGATTCTCCGCCAGTTCGGCCAGCACAACGACCACTCCGGCCACGTATTCAACCTCGGCCACGGCATTCTGCCCGACGTCGATCCGGCCAACCTGAAGTGTCTCGTCGAGTTCGTCAAGGAGGAGAGCGCCAAGTACCACTAAGCGCTTCTTCGCTTCTGAAAGTATTCAAGGTCGACCCGGGAACTCCTCGGGTCGGCCTTTTTTTTGATCCGTCGGATCAGTCCGATCTTTTTTCTTACATTGGAAGAAATTTTCAACAAAGAGCAGTTACACCATGACGCAGCAGTGCAAGTGTTCGGAGGGAAGCTGTGGCGGCACCCGGTACGAGGAGCTGGTGCTCGAACGGCTTTTATACAGCGCGCGACTCAAGGAGAGCGTGGCGCGGCGCGACAATGATGTCATCGTGGCGATGGCCTCGATGATCGCCGATACCTTCAACGCAGGCGGCAAAGTGCTCCTGTGCGGCAACGGCGGAAGTGCTGCCGACGCGCAGCATCTGGCCGCCGAACTGACGATTCGCTACCGCAGCTCCGTGGATCGCCCGGCGCTTCCGGCCATCGCGCTTTCGACCGACACCTCGGCGCTGACGGCGGGGAGCAACGATTACGGCTTCGACGAAGTGTTCGTTCGCCTCACCGAAGCGTACGGCCGTCCAGGTGACATTCTCATCGGCCTTTCGACCAGCGGCAACAGCCTCAACGTGCTCAATGCGCTCCAGTACGCCCGAAAGCATGAGATCAAAACGCTCGCCCTGCTCGGCGGCGACGGCGGCGCAATCAAGCCGTACGCCGATCTTGCGGTGGTGGTGCCGCACACCGGAAGCGCCGACAGAGTTCAGGAGTGCCACATCGCCGTAGGCCATGTCATCGTGGAACTCGTAGAAAAAATGCTGGGCTTTGATTAATTGATAAGGGATAGTTGATAATGGATAGTTGATAATGGATAATGTTGGCTCGTTTCTTGTCCACCAAGTCCACAACGTCCACTTAGTCCACCAAAGTGAAACACCAAACCAACCAACACCATGCCGGTTCATAACATAGAAGGTTCACTCAACGCCTCGGGCATCAGGTTCGCGCTCGTGGTTTCTCGATTCAACGATTTCATCGGCCAGAAGCTTGTCGAGGGCGCAATCGACTGCATTGTGCGTCACGGCGGATCGGCTGATGAGATTACCATCATCCGCTGCCCCGGCGCGTTCGAGCTGCCGTCGGTCACGAAAAAAGCGGCGTTCTCGGGCAAGTACGACGCGATTGTGACGCTCGGCGTGATCATCCGCGGCTCCACGCCTCACTTCGACGTGATTGCCGCCGAAGCGACCAAAGGGATCGCGCATGTCGGGATGGAGTCGGGCATTCCGGTATCGTTCGGCGTGCTGACCACCGAAAATCTGGAGCAGGCTATCGAGCGTGCAGGCACCAAGGCGGGCAACAAAGGTTTCGACGCCGCGATGACCGCCATCGAAATGGCCAATCTCTACAAGCAGCTTTAAGCGAATCCTTCCTTTGAGAGATTGCCGCTGATGACCTCGAAAGAGCGCTCCATCAGCGCTTCCGCGCTCGGATTTGGGGGTATCGGCTTGCCGATGATCAGCCGGATCGTGCCTTTGTTGATCTTCAGGCTTTTTTTCGGGGTAATCAGGTGGCTGCCGACAATCGTGACCGGCAGCACCGGCACTCCGGCTTTTTGGGCGATGATGAACGCGCCGCGTTTGAAAGGGAGGATTTTGCCGGTTTCCGACCTGGTTCCTTCAGGAAAAATGTGGATCGACTTGCCCTTTTTGAGCGTATCGACCGCCTGCAACATGCTTTGCAGCGCTTCGCGGTTCTGGCCACGCTTGACCATGACGTAGCCTCCCGTTTTCAGCGCCCACCCGAACACAGGAATCTTGCCAAGTTCCTCCTTGGCCATGAATCTGATATTGAGCTTCATCGCGCCGAGAATCAGCGGAATGTCCGCCATTCCGGCATGGTTGCTGACGACCAGATAGTTTTGGCCTGGCTGGTAGTTCTCCTCTCCCTCCACTTCGACGCCAATACCGAGCAGTCGGGCTGCAAACCGTCCCCACCAGGCGGCAATCCCGTGAAAACGGTCACCGGACTTGTCGAACAGGTTCAGGACGAGCGAGTAGAGCAGTCCGAAGAACATGACCGGCATCAGAACCAGGAAGAAAAGAAGTGTCTGGAGATTCATAAGGTCGCGCCTCTGATGCTTAACGGTCGAGTTCTTCGAGGAAATTCGCCAGCTCGTCGTACTTGCTGCCGACGAGGGTGGCCCTCTTCGGCTTGTTCATGATCTCGTTCATCGATTCCGGAATCGGCACCTCCTTGCCGGTGGCGGTCATGATCGCTTCGTCAAACTTGACCGGATGGGCCGTCGAAAGCACCACGCCCGGCTTGCCCGCACCGGCGTGATCCGTGCGATAACGGTCGAGCGCCCGGTATCCGACGGCGGTGTGCGGGTCCATGATATAATCATATCGCTCATAGACTGAGCGTATCGTCTCGACGGTCTGTTCGTCCGAAACCGCGATGCCGGTTATCTCCTGGCCCATCTTCCGGAAATCGTCGTCGAAGAAATAGCGCAGCCGCGCGAAGTTGCTCGGGTTGCCGACATCCATCGCCGTGGTCAGCGTACGAACGGTTGGTTTCGGTTCGTATCGCCCCTCGTCGAGGTAGCGGGTGACGCTGTCGTTGGCGTTCGATGCGGCGATGAAGTGACCAATCGGGAAGCCCATCATCTTTGCCATCACTCCGGCGGTCAGGTTGCCGTAGTTTCCGCTCGGCACCGAAAAGATCGGCAGCGCGTCCGGCTGCTGCTGACGTAGTTGCAAGGCTGCCCAGGCGTAGTAGAACGACTGCGGAATGAGGCGAGAGATGTTGATGGAGTTGGCCGAAGTGAGCGTCAGCTTCTGACGGAGCGTCGGATCGACGAAGGCCTGCTTGACGAGCCGCTGGCAGTCGTCGAAATCGCCCTGCACTTCGAGCGCATGAACGTTGTCGCCCGCCGTGGTGAGCTGCTGCTCCTGCAAGCGACTGACCTTGCCCGACGGGTAGAGCAGCACCACGCGGGTGTTCGGAATGCCGTGGAAACCGTAAGCCACCGCGCTGCCGGTGTCGCCCGAGGTGGCGACGAGCACCGTGATGAGGCGGCTCTCCTCGGAGGCGAAGTAGCCGGTCATACGCGCCAGGAAGCGGGCGCCGTAATCCTTGAAGGCGAGCGTCGGGCCGTGGAACAGCTCTTCGACGTAAGTTTCGGCATCGAGCTGGCGCAGTGGCGTATCGAAAGTGAAGCACTCGTCGATGAGGTCGGAGAGCCGGTCGAGCGGAATTTCGTCACCGACGAATTTCTTGGCGATGGCGAATGCGATGTTGTTGAACGAACCACTCTGAAGCAGCCCGATCTCTTCGGGCGAGAATCTCGGCATGACCGAAGGCACATACAAACCACCGTCAGGGGCAAGCCCTTCGAGGGTGGCTTTTTTCATCGAGACGGGAGCGGAGGCTTTCGTGGTGCTGTAGAAGATCATGTCGTGAGGCGATTCATGGAGTTGTGCTGATGATGCGCGCGCCCTCGCTGCAAATGGGCGAGACCCACATGTCGGACGCAAGCGCAGCCTTCGAGCAGAGGAACGCCTGCTGCATGGCCGCGCCTACCGTTTCGGCGCTCTGCCGGGACGAGGAGAAGGCGAAGACCGACGGGCCGGAACCGGCGATGCTGCATCCGAGCGCTCCCGAGTCGAGCGCGGCCTGCTTGACCTCGACGAATCCGGGAATCAGCGGCGCGCGTTTCGGTTCGGCGACCACATCGACCAGCGCCCGACCAATCAGGTCGTAATCCTCCATCAACAGACCCGTCACCAGCGCGCCGACGTTGCCCCATTGCTGGATGGCTGTCGGCAGCGGAATCGATTTTGGCAGCACGGAGCGGGCGAACGAGGTCTTGAGTTCGGTGTGCGGATGGACGAGCGTGCAGAAGAGGTTTGCCGGTGGCTTGATAGTGATCAGATCGAGCGGATGGTAGCTGCGGATCAGAATGAAATTGCCGAGCATGGCCGGAGCAGCGTTGTCGGCGTGGGCCGAGCCGCAGGCGACCCGTTCACCCTCGATGGCGAAGTGCACCAGCTCCATCTTGGTGCAGGGCGAGCCGAAGAGTTCGTTGGCCGCGATCAGCGCCGCCGCCGCGCTGGCCGCGCTGCTTCCCATACCGCTGGAGAGAGGCAGGTTTTTTTTAAGCAACAGATCGATATGGCCGTTGAAGGCGATGCCCTTCGTGGTGCGGATATATTCAAGGAACTTGAGGACGACGAAGCTCGAAGTGTTTTTTTTCGGATCGAGCGGCAGCGCGCCGCCATCGCCGATAATCGAGGTGATGGAAACGGGGCAGTCGCTTCGGCGCTCGTCATGCAGCGTCAGAACGACCTCGTCGCCGGGCTCCGTAATGGCGAAGCCGAGGACGTCAAAACCGCAGGCAACGTTCCCAACCGTTGCTGAAGCAAATCCAGTGACGGTTTTCATGGCGTGAAACGGGGCAAAATTACTGATTCAGTCTGTTGACGGGAGTGTCCGGGGACGGTGATTATCCAAATTGGTTCTTGCATTTGAATAACTGAATGCTTTTCATTAAATTCTGAATCAATTTTCAGGAGAGTTACGGGCCGTAGCCGGAATCATGAGAAGGTACGGAGAATCTTTTTCTTTTCTTAACAATAACCTATCGAATTCCACATGTCAACAGCAGTCAGACCCGATGAGGTGTCTTCCATACTCCGCAAGCAGCTCGCCGGCTTCGAGTCGGAAGCGGACGTCTATGATGTAGGAACCGTTCTGCAGGTCGGTGACGGTATCGCCCGTATTTACGGTTTGTCCAATGTCGCCGCAGGTGAGCTTCTCGAATTTCCCCACAACGTGATGGGAATGGCGCTGAACCTCGAAGAGGACAACGTCGGCGCGGTGCTGTTCGGCGAGTCCAACGCGGTCAAGGAGGGCGATACGGTCAAAAGGACCAGCATTCTCGCTTCGATTCCGGTCGGCGAGGCAATGCTCGGCAGGGTCATCAACCCGCTCGGTGAGCCAATAGATGGCAAGGGGCCGATCAAGTCCGACATGCGCCTGCCTCTCGAACGTCGCGCTCCCGGCGTTATTTTCCGTAAATCGGTGCACGAACCGCTCCAGACCGGTCTGAAAGCTATCGACGCTATGATTCCGATTGGTCGCGGCCAGCGCGAGCTGATCATCGGCGACCGCCAGACCGGCAAGACCGCTGTCGCGCTCGACACCATCATCAACCAGAAAGGCAAAGGCGTTTACTGCATCTACGTGGCTGTCGGTCTGAAAGGCTCGACCGTCGCACAGGTTGTGAACACCCTCGAAAAATATGGTGCGATGGAGTACACCACGGTCGTTTCGGCTACCGCTTCCGACCCGGCTCCGCTCCAGTTCATCGCTCCGTTCGCCGGCGCTACCATCGGCGAGTTCTTCCGCGACACCGGCCGCCACGCGCTGGTCGTTTACGACGATCTCTCCAAGCAGGCCGTGGCCTATCGCCAGCTCTCCCTGCTCCTCCGCCGTCCGCCGGGACGCGAAGCGTACCCAGGTGACGTGTTCTATCTGCACTCCCGTCTTCTCGAGCGTGCGGCGAAGATCACCGACGACATCGAGGTGGCCAAGAAGATGAATGACCTTCCCGAACCGCTGAAGCCTCTCGTCAAGGGCGGTGGCAGCCTCACGGCGCTTCCGGTCATCGAAACGCAGGCTGGTGACGTGTCGGCATATATTCCGACCAACGTGATCTCGATCACCGACGGTCAGATTTTCCTTGAGTCGAACCTGTTCAACGCCGGTCAGCGTCCCGCCATCAACGTCGGTATCTCGGTTTCCCGCGTCGGCGGCGCCGCCCAGATCAAGGCGATGAAGAAGGTTGCCGGTACGCTCCGTCTCGATTTGGCTCAGTTCCGTGAACTCGAAGCCTTCTCGAAGTTCGGTTCCGACCTCGACAAAACCACCAAGGCGCAGCTCGACCGCGGCGCTCGTCTGGTTGAAATCCTCAAGCAGGGCCAGTATATTCCGATGCAGGTCGAGAAGCAGGTTGCCATTATCTTCGTCGGCACCCAGGGGTTGCTCGACTCGGTCGATCTCAAGCAGGTTCGCCGCTTCGAGGAGGAGTTCCTCACCATGCTCGAACAGAAGCATCCCGAGATTCTCACCTCCATCGCCGAAAAGGGGACGCTCGAAAATGACGTGGCCTCGAAGCTGAAGGATGTGGCTGAAAAATACATCGCCTCTTTCAAAGAGAGGGTGAAAGCCTGACGGCAGATGCAAGAGTGAGCCGGACGCCCCTGGACAATCAGGGGCGTCCGCAAGATTAACGGCAATACCAACCATGTTTCGGAATACATGCCAACTTTAAAGGACATACGCATACGCCTCAAGGGTATCAA
>JAAXXD010000009.1 GCA_013334655.1 Chlorobaculum sp.
CTCGGCCTGAGCATCTCGTACGACATCATCGCCAACAAGCATGGCGGCACCCTCACCGTCTCCTGCCCGCCGGAGGGAGGATCGCTCTTCACCATCCGGCTGCCGCTGAAAGCCGCCGAAGCATCGATACCATCATGAAACAACGTGACGAACTCGCCATCCTTTTCGTCGATGACGAGTCTGATATACTCCACTCGCTCGAACGCTTCCTGAGAAGGGAGGGATACCGGAAATTCTTCTTGGACAACGCCGCCGGGGCGCTCGAACTGCTCGCTGGAACCCCGGTCGATCTGGTCGTTTCCGACCTCCGGATGCCAGGCATGAACGGCCTCGAACTGATCAAGGAGGTCAAGCGGCTCTACCCCGGCACCCTGCGGATGATCGTCAGCGGCTCGCAGGACATCGAGCAGATCATCGAATCGGTCAACAAGGGCGAGATTTTCCGTTTCATTCCCAAGCCTGTCGAGCCTGAATCGTTTAAAAACATCCTGAACGATGCGCTCGACTACTACTGCATGAAGCTCGAACGCGAGGAGCTGTTCGAGGAGATTTCGCTCAAAAACGGGCAATTGACCGAAGCCAACGCCACGCTCCAGAAACTGGCCAACGACCTGAAACGAAGCGAGGAGCAGTTCCGCTCAATGAACGACGCGGCGCAGGATGCGGTTTTCATGCTCGATGAAAAGGGGCTGATCCGTTACCGGAATGTGGCGGCAGAGGTGATGTTCGGCTACCGCAGAAGCGAGCACCAGGCGCAGCCGGTCTCCGATATCTTTCCCGAGCCTTCAACGGCGCTGGAGTTGACCGAGCTGATCTCCAGCGATTCCGGCCTCGTGACCAAAAGCTGTGCCGGTCTGGTCATCCAGATCGAAGGGCTTCGCAAGGATGGTTCCCGCCTGCCGCTCGAAATTTCGAGAGGATGCGTGTATCTGGAAAGCGGCCCGCACAGCGTCCTGATCGCGCGGGACATCACCACGCGCATCGAGGAGGAGAAAAGCCGCACGCACTACGAAACCATGCAACGGGAGCTGGAGTCGCAGATCGAGAAAAAGTTGTTGCAGAGCCAGGCTCCCATCACGTTGCGAGATGTGGAAATCAGCTACCTGATGCACTCCTCCGGCCATCTCGACGGCGATTTTACCGAGCTCGTCGAGTACGATCCGTTGCAGGCCGACCTGCTCATCGGCGACGTCATGGGCCACGGCATCCAGTCGGCTCTGGTGAGCGCAGGGCTGAAGTCGCTTTTTCTGAAGAGCATCGCCGAAAAGCGCGACGACCCGGAAACGCTTCCGCCACTCGAACGGATCGTCGGGCGCATTCATGAACGCTGCATTCACGAACTGATCGATATCGGCATATTCGCGACCCTTCAGTTCCTGCGCCTCGACCTGAAAAACCGGATGGCCTCCTTCGTGGATTGCGGCCACAATCCGCTCATCCATCTGCCGTCCAAAACCGGTCGATGCCGGTTGCTCAAGGGGGACAATCTGCCGATGGGTTTGATCGAAAAGGAGAAGTACCGTCAGTCGGCGTTCGCGGTCGAACAGAACGACCTGCTCGTGCTTTACTCCGACGGAATCACCGAGAACCATTCGGACAATAACGAACTGTTCGGAATGGAGCGCTTCACCGCGCTCCTTGAAGAGCACGCCGCGCTGCCGACGACGGAGATTGTGGCGAAAATCGAGCAGCGGCTCGTCGACTTCTGCTCCTGCCCCAATTTCCCGGACGATGTTACCTGTATCGTGATCAGGGTCGGCGGCAACAACGCCGGGCATCTGGAGCAACGCTGAACCTGCCCATGGGCGCGAACAGATCGGCGCAAGAGGCCAGAGCGCTGGAAAAACGGCTTGGCGGGCGCTCGAAAGGGGGGCGCAGCTTGCGGCGACGTCTCGCCTTCGCGGCGAGCACGGCGCTCTCGGAGCTGATCGTGCGGATGATCGAAATTTTCGTGGCGCTCGCGGTGACGCTCTTCGCTTTCGTTCCGGTGCTGCTCGCGCGGCTCGCTCTTCGGCTTCCCGCCGGAAAGCCGGTGTTTTCGAAGCGAACCGTGTTTGGGCAGTCAGGCAAACCGCTGACGCTCCTGAGCTTCGACGCGCTTTCCGGCGAACTGGCCACGCTGCCCTGGTTCCTGGAGCTTTTTACCGGACGGCTTGCACTGGCTGGCACCGCAATTCGCGACTGGCAACCCGCCGCCGCTCCCGAACAGGGGTACATCAGCATGGTGAAGCCGGGCATCATCTCGCTCTGGAACGTCCGGCAAAGCACGCGGATCGCCCACGAGGGGCGCGAGGCCACCGAGTGGGAGTATATTTTCAGCAAGCATCCGCTCTACGACTTTTTACTGATCCTGCGCGCCCTGCCCGCGCTGCTCTTTTCCGAAAAGGAGGCATCGCCTTCGCCGATCTTCGAGCTGCTCGATCTGAAGATCGACAACATCACGATGCACGAGGCGGTCAGGATGATATACCAGGCGCTCGAACAGAAGCGCCAGTCGGCCATCTTTTTTGTCAATCCGGACTGCATGAACCAGAGCGTCACCGACCACGACTACCGCAAGGCGCTCATGGCGGCGGATCACATTCTGCCCGACGGCATCGGCCTGGTCATCGCGGGCAAGATGCTCGGCACGCCGCTTCGCGAAAACATCAACGGCACCGATATGCTGCCCTTTCTCAGCACAATGGCCGCCGATGAGAAGTACTCGATCTTCCTCTTGGGCGGCAAGCCCAAGGTGGCCGAAATGGCCGCCGACACCATCGCTCAAAACTATGGCGTCACAATCGCGGGCGCGATGCACGGCTACTTCGACCGTGAAACAGAGAGCGCCAAGGTGATCGAGGAGATCAACAATTCGAAAGCATCGATCCTGCTGGTGGCCTTCGGGGCTCCGCTTCAGGAGAAGTGGATCGTGCGTCACCGCGCAGAATTGCGCCCGACCATCCTCATGGGCGTCGGCGGTTTGTTCGACTTTTATTCGGGAAACATCCAGCGAGCGCCGCGCTGGATGCGAGAAATCGGACTGGAGTGGGTCTACAGAATTTTGCAGGAACCGGGAAGAATGTGGAAACGGTATGTCATAGGAAATCCGCTATTCCTGTACAGAGTGATGAAATGGAGAGTCTTTAGCCGAAGCACGAACCACTGAAATCGATGGAACTCGATCCAACCGTCCGGCGAGAACTGATCCGGAAAATCAGCGGGAACATCCGCCCGTCGCTCCGCCTCCGGGGCAAGCTGAAGGTTGCCGCGTGGGAGAATACCATCCGCCTCTCCTATCTGGCGAAGCGGATGCTCGACCTCGTGGTTTCGACGCTCGCACTCGTCGCGTTGCTGCCCATTTTCGTTGTCACGGCGCTCTCGATTGTGATTGAAAATCCGGGGCCGGTCTTTTTCGTCCAGACGCGGGTCGGCAGGAATGGCCGCCACTTCCGCTTCTACAAGTTCCGCTCGATGGTGGTCAACGCCGAAAAGCTCAAGAGCGAACTCGCTGCGCAGAATGAGTCGAAGGACGGCGTGATTTTCAAAATGAAAAAAGACCCGCGCATCACCCGCACGGGGCGCATCATCCGCAAATTCAGCATCGACGAGCTTCCTCAGCTCATCAACGTGCTCAAGGGCGACATGAGCCTGGTGGGGCCGCGCCCGCCGCTGCCGAAGGAGGTGGCGCAGTACACCCTCGAACAGCGCAAGCGGCTGCACGCCATTCCGGGCATCACCGGCCTGTGGCAGGTCAGCGGCAGAAGCGACATTTCGTTCACCGATCAGGTGCGGCTCGACTTGCAGTACATCCAGAGCGCGGGCGTGATCAACGATCTGCGTCTTCTTCTGAAAACCATCCCGGCCGTGCTCAGCGGCAAGGGCGCATATTGAAGGAATCTCACATGAAATTCACTCTCGACAACATTGACGGCAAGCTCGTCGGCATCGCGGAACTGGAGGGACGGCTCGACGCCCGCAACGGCAAGTCGCTGAAAAAAATCTTTCTGGAGTGGCTGGAAATGACGCCGCTGACGGTGTTCGATTGCAGCCGCCTCGATTTTATCGACAGCAGCGGTCTCGGCGCCATCGTGGGTTGCCTGCGCAACGCGCTCGAAAAAGAGGGCGATGTGAGGCTTGCCGGTCTGAACGCCAAAGTCGCTATGGTTTTCGAACTGACCCAGGCCAAGCGGCTCTTTTCGATCTTTGACAACAGGGACGAAGCGGCAGCATCGTTCGCCGCCACAGCCGGATCGGGAACAGGACAATGAAAACCATCCTTGTGTTCAGAGAGGAGAAGTTTGCGTGGGCGCACGAGGCGTTTCCTTTCGTCCACCCACTGCTTTTGCCGCTGTGCAACAAGCCTTACATCGAATATCCGCTCGACCTTGCGATCCTGGCCGGCAGCACGGCTGTTCGCATCGTGTGCGATGGCAGGCTCGACGCGGTGGAAAGCTACTGCGAGGATGGAAGCCGCTGGGGCATCGATCTCTCCTACGCGCACATGCACCCTGAGGACAGCGACGAGATACTGCTCGGCAAGAACCGCAGGTTTTGCGGCGACGAGCGGATCATGATCGTACGGGGCTTTTGCTTCTTCGTTTACAACAAGCGGTTCGATTACAAAAGCGAGGCCGCTTCACTGCCCGAATGCAAGTGGGCCGCCTGCCCCGCCGGTGGAAGCATCACGCTATACGGAGCGCCAGTCACGCCTCGGAAGGATGGCAAGGACGCGCCGATGTCGATCGTGCCGCTCGACGGCATGGCGAATTACTACCGGGCATCGATGGAGGCGCTCGAAACCGGCGCGGATAACTACGTGCTGCCGGGCTATGGCGTTGAGCCGGGATGCGCCATCGGCAGGAACGTGGTGATGAGCAAATCGGTACAGATCAGAAAACCGGTGAACATCGGCAACAACGTCCAGCTCCTCGGCGATACGATCATCGGCCCGTCGGCCATCATCGGCAGCAACGTCATCATCGACCGACAGAGCGTGGTGGAATCGAGCATTGTGCTCGACAATACCTACATCGGCGAGCACCTCGAAGTCAACGGGCGCGTCGCCTCGGGCAACATGCTGAACGATCCGGTAAGCGGCGCGTCGATTGTGATGGAGGATCCGCACCTCCTCAGCGGCATCAGGGAGAGCGAAATCCTGAGCACGCTTCCACGCAAGCTCACGCACGCTCTGATCGCTCTTCTTTTCATCGTCGTGCTCAGCTTTCCGTTCCTGCTTTTCGCGATGCTGCTGAGAATCGGCGGACTATGGAAATCGTCCCGGATCGAGTGCCATTCCGAAAAACCCGGCAAAACCATTTCGCTCGACAACATCGAGCTGGACGTAAAAAAACCGCTGGGAGCCATCGCCGCCGCGCTTTCGATGGATCGTTATCCAATGCTTTTCAGGGTGCTCACCGGCCAGCTATCGCTCATCGGCAGCACGGCGCGCGTCGCTGAGGCGAAGCATCCGAACACTCCGTCAAGTTCGCTCGCCTATCGGCCCGCCGTCTTCAGTTACGCCGAAGCCGAGGAGTGGCCCACAACCGGCGGCGACGCGGCCATCGTCGAGCGCTACCATCTGGCGCACAGCAACGCAGCGGCGGACGTTGGCCTCGTCTTCAAAGCGTTCATTAACAACTTTCATAAAAAAAGCTCTGCATGAACATCACCGAAACATCGAATGGCGGCGTTGCCGTTGTCGCCCTCGAAGGCAGGCTCGACATGCTTTCGGCTCCTGAATTCAGGAACAACCGATCGATCATCGACCCTGAAAAAACGGTCGTCCTTGATCTGGAAAAGCTCGATTTCCTCGACACCAGCGGCCTCGGAGCAATCGTCGGCGCATCGAGGCAGAAACAAAATCTGGCTTGCGGCATCGTGCTCTCCTGCATGAACGACAAGGTTCGCAGAGTCTTCGAGATCACCAAAGTCCAGACGCTTTTTCATATTTTCGACGACACCGCCGCCGCCATCGATTTCGCGACAAACCGGCAAAGCGCAAGCACATGAGCAGCATCATAACCCTCACCCTGCCGGGCGAGATTATGTTCGTCCGCTTCGCCTCGCAGACCGCCGCCTCTCTGGCCAGGCTTCTGACCGACGAAAACCCGCCTGCATCCGATGGCGCGCAATTCGTTCACGACTTCGAGCTTGCCGTCAGCGAAGCTTTCACCAATTCGGTAAAATATACCGGAGAGCACGACGCTTTGCAGATGCTCACGCTCACTTTCGAGTTCCAGCCACGGCAACTCACGGTTTCGGTGCGAGACGCCAATCCACCCTTCAGCATCGACAGGCCAGCGCCCGACATCGAAAAGGGTCAGATAGGGGGCTGGGGGCTGATGCTCATAAGCAAGGTGATGGACAGCGTCACCTACCGTCGGGATGGCGGCTCGAATATTCTTTCCATGTCTAAAGCGATATAACCGATGGTCACCGTCGTCATCGTCAGCTACAATACGCGGGAGATTCTCTCGAACTGCCTCGACGCGCTCTTCAAAAGCGGCATGGGCAGGGAAATGGAGGTCTTCGTCGTGGACAACGACTCCCGCGACCAGTCGGCGGAGATGGTCGCCGAGCGTTTCCCCGAGGCGCGGCTCATCGCCAACAAACAGAATCTCGGCTTCGCGGCGGCCAACAACCAGGCGTTCCTGCAAGCCGCTGGCAAGTACATCGTGCTGCTCAATCCCGACGCCTATGTCGGTCCGTCGTCGATTCCCAACGCCGTGCGCTTCATGGAAAGCCACCCGGAGTGCGGCCTGTGCGGCGGCAAGATCATTTCGCCGGAGGGACGGCTGGAGCCGTCGGCGCGTCGCTTTCCCTCGCCCTTGACCAAGCTGCTCACGCTCTCGGGACTCCGGGCGAAATTTCCGAAATCGCGCTGGCTGAACTGGCACGAGTTCGGCGACTTCGCCCACGACCGCCCGATGGAGGTGGACTGGGTGCCCGGCACCTTCACCATCGTCCGCAAGGCGATGCTCGACAAGATCGGCCCTTTCGATGAACGCTTCTTTATTTACTACGAGGAGACCGACCTCTGCCTGCGAGCCAAGAAGGCGGGCTGGAAGGTCTACTTCATCCCGGACGCCGAGGTGATGCATATCGGCGGGGCAAGCAGCAAGACACGCAAGGACAAGACCTTCGACAGCGCCGCCTCACAGGTGCTCTCCTTCAGGATGCGTAGCGAGTGGCTCTACTATCGCAAAAATAACGGCTTCGTCACCATGCTCCTGAGCGCGGGAATCGAGCTTCTGTGGTTTTCCATGCGCTATCTGAAAAACCTCCTGATTCCGTCCGGCGATGCCGCAAAGAAAAAGGAGATGGCTCGCGCGACCATGAGCCAAGTCACCCGCTCGGTCTCCGACACCCGCTTCGGCAAGTTCTCGCCGCCAATTCCCTGGTAACGCATGGCGCTCTTCAGCAACATACGGGCCGACCTGAAAACCTACGGTGGCCAGTGGAGTCAGCAGGGGTTCTGGGTAATGATCGTCTATCGTTACGGGCGCTGGCGCTACAGCATCAAAAACCCGCTGCTGCGCAAACCCTTTTCGCTGCTCTACCGGTTTCTCTATAAAGTGGCGCAGATTCTCACCGGCATCGAGCTGCCCTGCGAAGTGCCGGTTGGCAGGAACTTCAGGATCGACCATTTCGGCGACATCATCATCAGCGGCTACGCAAGCTTCGGCGACGACTGTATCATCCGCAACGGCGTCACTGTGGGCCTCAAGAACGTCGAGGAGAAAGCCGCCCCGAAAATCGGCAACCAGGTCAACATCGGCGCGGGCGCCAAGCTGCTCGGCAACATCACCATTGGCGATAACGTCGATATCGGAGCCAACACCGTGGTCATCGCCTCGGTGCCTGGCAACTCGATTGCCGTGGGCATTCCGGCCAGAATCATTCCCAAAAAGTTGCGACCGACACCCGTGATTTCATGAGACGAAACGAACGATTCAGCATTTTACGCGCCGCTCATCCCCTACACGGCTCGCCATGCCGGTTCGCGGCCATCACGCTCTGTTCGCTCTTCATGCTCTTGCTCTCCGCGTGCGGCTCCATCTCGCCGAAAGAGCGCACCGTCAGCGAAAAAGGCGAAACCAACCTAAAAGCCGATCTGCCGAAAAAGGTGCAGGAGTTCGCCACGCCCGACCGGGTCAAGGCGCTCGACACGAAGGAGGAGTTCGAGTACCGCCTGGGGCCGGGTGACATGCTCAGCATCCAGGTGTGGCGCAGACCGGAGCTGTCGCAGGAGGGGATCATTGTGTCGCCCGACGGTTTCCTCACCGTGCCGAGAATCGGCAACGTTCAGGTGCTCGGCAAGAGCGTCAGCGAGGTGCAGGCGCTGGTGAAGGCGAAACTCGAATTCTTCTACATCCAGCCCGAAGTGACCATCCGCGTTCAGGAGTTTCACAACAACAAGGCCTTCGTACTCGGGCGGGTCAGCAAGCCGGGAGTCATCAACTTCCCCGGCAGAGGCACGCTGCTCGAAGCGCTGGCGCTGGCGGGCGGCATCCCCGACCAGAACAAAAACAGCTCTCTGACAAAGTGCGCCATCATCAGGGGCAACGACACCATCATCTGGATCGACCTCGAAGATATGCTCCATAACGGCAACATGGCGCTGAACGCCCCGGTCAGGAACAACGACGTGATCTACATCCCCGAATCTTCGGACGAGATGGTCTATGTGCTTGGCGAGGTGCAGACGCCGGGCGCGATACAGATCAGAAGCGGCATGACGGTGCTCAAGGCGGTGATGCTGGCGGGCGGCCTGAACAAAAACGCCAACGCTGAAAAAGTGTTCGTCATCCGGCAGCAGACGCTCAAGGGGGATGTGATGAGAGTCGATCTGAAAAATCTGCTCGAAAAAGGGGATTTCTCGCAGAATTTCAACCTGATGCCCAACGACATCGTCTACGTCGGCCCCGGAAGCATGACCAAATTCAACTATGCTATCGAAAAAATCATGCCCTCGTTGCAGATGCTGAACCTCGGCTTCACCGACCTGGAGTCGCTTGGCATCATGGAGCGGCTGCGCTCGAAGATATGGGGGCAGTCCGGCTTCATCAACAGCAGTTCGAGCGGCACATCCAGCAGCTCTGGCCAGTAATCGATACCCCTAAAATAAGTACAGTGGACAAGCCATCGCTCACGATCATTCCCTCCGTTCCGGTATGGAAAAAAAAAGATACGTTTTGTTTCGACCGCAAATTTTATGACGGTCTCGCACTCTACGCGCAGCTCTGGCCAGGCCCGGTCACCTGCGTGATGGCGTCGAGCGCCTCTCCGCTTTCGGGTTTCGGCGTCGTCGAGGCAACGCCCGGCACGATGCCTTTCAACTGCATCGCGCTGAAGGAGAACGAAATCGTCGGAAAAGAACATATCCAGAACGCCACGATCGTGCTCGCTTCGGCGGACGCCCACGACCAGCTCCATATCGCCGCCCTGTGCCAGGAAAACGGCGTCAAATGCGTCTACGTCATCGAGTACATTCCCGAAACCCGTCAGCAGATCGTCGCGCTCGACAATAACAACCCCGCCGTACGGCTTCACCAGAATCTTTTCATCAGAATCAGCGAACGCAAGCGGCGCAAGGCTTTCGAGCATTGTGACGGGCTTCAGTGCAACGGCACGCCGGCCTACAACGAATACAGGGAGATACCGAACCGTCTGCTTTACTTCGATACGAGGTTATCGAGAGAGCAGATTATCGGTGATGAAGAGCTTGAATCGCGCCTCTCGATGCTCAGAAATAAAAAGCCGCTTCGCCTGGCTTTTTCGGGACGACTCGTGGCCATGAAGGGCGCGGATCATCTTGTCCAGCTCGCCGTGAAGCTGAAAAGGCTGCGCCTCTGGTTCCACCTCTCCATTTACGGCGCGGGCGAACTCGAAGAGGAGATGAAGCGCTTTATTAAAAAACACGATCTGAGCGAACTGGTCACGATGGAGGGGACGGTCGATTTCAATCGGCAACTGGTGCCGGATATGAAGGAGAAGGTCGATATTTTCATCGCCCTGCACCGCCAGAGCGATCCGTCGTGTACCTACCTCGAAACGCTCTCCTGCGGCGTGCCGATCGTTGGCTATCGCAACAAGGCATTCGCGGGCATTCTCGATCTCGAAGATGTCGGCTGGGGAGTCGAGCTGGACAATCTCGACGCGGTCTCGTGGATGATCCTCCGGCTCGATCAGGCTCGGCAGGAGATTGCCGACAAGTCGAGAAACACCGTCAAATTCGGACGCCTGCACGATTTTGAAACCACGTACAAAAAACGTATCGACCACCTTCTCGCGACAACGAACCGGTAGCATCAGTCATGAAAGAGCGGATCAACATCGTCTTCGCCTCCGACAGGAACTACATCCAGCATCTCGGCGCGGCGCTGGTTTCGCTGCTCGTCAACAACCGGGAGCTGGCTTTCACCGTCTACATCATCAGCAGCGGCATGACGCCGAAAGACCGGCGCAACATCGACGAGATCGTCAAAGGGTACGACTGCGAAGTTCGGCATCTCACCGTTTCGGACGACCTGTTCGTCAGGCTCGCCACCGAACATCCGATGTACCCCAAGGGCATCTACTACCGCCTGCTCATCCCGTCGTTGATCGATGAAAAAAAGGTGCTCTACCTCGATTCGGACATCATCGTCAACGGCTCGATCCACGAGCTTTACAATACCGAACTCGGAGACGCTTATGTCGGCGCGATTGAAGACCCCGGTTTCGACCGGCACGACAAGTTGCGGATGGACAGCTCGTCGCGCTATTTCAACTCGGGGATGATGCTCATCAATCTGGCGAAGTGGAAAGAGAGCGGCTTGCAGAAAAAGGTGATCGATTTCATCGAACACAATCCCGACGCGATCTGGTTTCCCGACCAGTGCGGCCTCAACTCGATCATCAACGGAAAGTGGAAGCAAGTGCCGCTGAAATTCAACCAGCAGTCATCGATCTTCAGCGAAGGGTTCGACGAGAAGTTCGACTGCTTCAGCGTGCAGGAGCTCGAAGAGGCAAGGACGAAGCCCGTCATCATTCACTACACGAGCGGCTCGAAACCCTGGCACTTCAGCAACAAACATCCGTACAAAAGCTATTACTGGAAGTACCTGAAAATGACCCCCTACCGTAACGCCATCTACTCTGACCTGAGACCGATGCACTTGCTGAAATCGATGATCCCGAAGAATCTCAAGAGCGTCGTCAAGAAAGTTCTGAAGCAACAGGCCGGTTAACCGCACGGAATCCCTCGCACCACGATATGAGTCGAAAGGAAAACGCGCAGCACAAACTGGTCAGCAACGCCGTGGCGGGGATGCTCTCCACGGTTGTCTATATGCTCAGCCGACTGTTGCTGACGCCGGTCATCCTGAGCTATCTCTCTCTGAGCGAGTTCGGCCTCTGGTCGCTCTGCTTCATCATCCTCTCGTATGCGGGCATGGGCGGCTTTGGCGTCAACAGCACCTACATCCGCTTTGCGGCGCGATACCTGGCGGAGGGCAAGGAGGAGGAGATCAGCAAGCTGCTCTCGACCGGCGTTACCTACATGCTCTCGTTCTGCGTGCTCTTCTTCGTCGGCCTGTACTTTTTGATGCCGTTCCTGATGGAGCGCTTCAATGTCGATCCTTCGCAAAGGGAGGTCGCCTCGACCTTGATTCTCGGCACGGCAATCGTCTTCAGCATCGAACTCACGCTTGGCGGATTCAGGTTCATCGTCAACGGAATGCATGAGTTCACGAGGGAAAAAACCGTCACCACTGTTGCCGGGTTGATCGAAATCGGCGCGATTGTGGGCTTTCTCGCCCTCGGCGCGGGGGTGAAGGGGCTGCTCTATGCCTTCGCGATTCGACTCGTTCTGGAAACCCTCGGCTGCTGGTTCATCGCCAAATCGTTGCTGCCCTCCTTGCGCGTTTCGCTGCGGCTTTTCAGCCGCGAACATCTGCGGCACTTCTTTGGTTTCGGCGGAAAGGTGCAGATTCTCGGCATTCTCGGCATCTTTCTGACCGCCGTCGATCGGATGTTCATCACCGCCATCTCCGGGCTTGCCGCCGGAGGTTTGTTTGAAATCGGCCGCAAACTGCCCTCCACGGCCGGGGGTATCTCATCATCCGCTTTTGGCCCGATCCTCTCGACGTCGGCGCATCTGGAGGGGGAATGGAAAAGCGGCAGGTGGAAATCTTCGCAGGAACGCGCCATCACCTATCTCCACATCGTGCTGATCACCCTGTTCCTTGCGCTCATCCCGATGGCCTTTCTCGACCAGCTTCGTCCCTGGCTGCCCGCAAGCAGCGCGATTACTGCTCTTGTCGCCGCCGTATCGGGCGGAGCGCTCATGGTGCTGCTCGCTCGGTCGTTCAATACAGAAAAGCGCCTCGAAAGCGCCGAGCTGAAAAACATCTACCTCGACGCGATCCGCTTCACCAATATTCTCAACTCGGTTTTGTTCGTGTTCCTCATCGTCATGGCCCATCCGCTCATCGACGTCTGGGTCGGAACGCAATACCCCGGAGCCGCCGAAGTCATGATTTTTCTCTCCATTGCCTATTCGGTCCAGCTCTGCACCGGCCCGGTCACCATGCTCTTCAGGGGGATCGACCGCAATGGGCGCGAGCTCGAATATCTGCTGGTGCAGACGCTGCTCATGGTACTCTGGATTCCCTCCGGCACCATCGTCTGGGGGCTGACCGGCGCGGCCGCCGCAATCGCCGCAAGCATGTTCGTCAGCACGCTCTTCCTTATCTGGCGCAGCAACAAAACCTTCAGCATCCGCATGAGTGAATTCCTCGGCCACACCGTTTTGCCAACGCTTCTGCCGCTCCTGCCAGCGCTGGCGATCTACGCCATCACCAGGCTCTGGCCGCAGACGGGGCGCATCCATCTGATGATCCAGATTCTCTCGTGCGGAACGCTGTTCGTGCTGTCGAGCGGAGGACTGTTATGGAGATTCGTCCTCAGCGAGGCTGAAAAATCGAGGGCGCTCGAATTTCTGCCACTGAAAAAAACGTCGGCATGATGCAACTCGACGCACCCAAAGAGGCGCTGCCGTTCGGCAAACCGAACAAGCCTGTTGACTTCATTGGCTTCATCAAACGATACGGCCTGTTCGTGCTGGTCATCGGCGCATTCCTTTTCACCGTGACAGTGCCGGTCGTGCTGCTCATCAGCAAACCCAATTACGAGGTTCACGCCGTACTGAGGATCGACCCGATCATCCCTTCGGTCATCACCAAATCGGAAGATCTCTCGATCATCAACTACTATCAGGATTACGCCAACACCCAGGCCAGGCAGATCATGAATTTCGAGGTGCTCGAAACAACGGTCAAAAAACTGACCGCTGAACAGCGAGCCTCGGTCTTCGCGCCGAACCTGCCCCCGACAACCTGCGCCGACATTGCCGCGAACATCATCAAGGTCAACCCCGTGCCGGGCACGCACCTGGTGGACATCTCGGTGTCCGGACCGAAGAAAAAGGGGCTGGCGTCGCTGGTCAACAACCTGATGCAGGTCTATCTCGACAAGATGCGCACGGGCAACGAGATGCAGGATAACGAGCGTCTGGTGTACCTGCGGAACAAAAAGGAGGCGCTGACCAATGACATCGCCACTATCGAGGAGAAGCTCAACCTTCTGACTCAGGATATATCGACTGCCGATTTTGCCGAGAACAACAACATGGCTGGCAAAAAGCTCGGAGAGCTTCAGCAGGTTGCGGTCAACGCTTTCGCCGACAGAATTTCGGCGGAGAACCAGTTCCGCGAAGCCGAGAAAAACAGCCGACAACTCAAGACGCTCAGTCTCGATCCGATGGTGGAGGAGATCGTGATGGGCGACCAGTCGCTCGACTTCACCAGCTCATGGACCTATCAGCAGCAGCAGCAGCTCCGCAGCACCACTGACGGCCTGACGACCAGCAACCCTGATCGCATTTACGTCGAAGAGCGCATGAAGGCGATGCGTGATTACGAGAAAAAATTGCAGAACGAAGTTCGGAATTCAGCGAAAACAATCGTCTACGGCAAGCGCGATTACGAGCAGAAAAAAGAGTTGATCCAGACCAGAAACAAGGCCGAAAAAGCCAAAAGTAACGAAGACGAACTGCTCAAAGAGCTCGATAACACAAAAAAAGAGTCGGTGCGCATCTCGCTTGGCCTGCATCTTGGCGAAGCGCTCAAATCGACCCTGCAACACAAGCGCGAACTGCTCAATCAGATAGATACCCGCATGCACGAACTCGAACTCGAAGGCAAAGCGCCGCTGCACGTCGCCATCGAGTCGCTGGCCCGCGAACCCGACAACCCGGCTGGTTCCAATACGAAAAAACTGATGATGGTTTTTGCCGGCCTCTCTTTTGGCGGCGTTACCGTACTGTTCTTCGTCTTCGATTTTCTCGACAACCGGATCAGGCGAAAAGAGGATATCAAGGCGGCGCTCGGTTATCCCCCGGCCAAAGAGCTACTCAAATCCGCCGAAGAGAAGCGCTTTTCGCATATTCTCGAAGTGGCCCCCGATGATCCCGAGGCACAGAAGATTCGAAGCCTCGCGGTGAAGTTCGTGCATGAAAACCAGATCAACAGCTCGAAAATCATTCTCTTCAGCGGCGTCGAACGGCAGAACGGCGCGACCTCGCTCGCCCGGAACTGCGCGCAGGCGCTGAGCACGCTCACGCCGAAAGTGCTGCTGATCGAGGCCGCGAGCAATACTCCACCGCTCAGCGCCATCGAGCGGCTGGGGCGCGAACCCGAAGGATTCCAGGAGCTGCTGAGCGGTTCCGCATCGCCTGAACAGCTTATCGTCAAAGGCGGCAATGGTTCGCCTGACATGCTTTACCACGGAACAGAGAACGCGCGAATCGTCTTGCAGCAACGCATTCCTGAAATCGTCTCCCGGCTCAGGGAAGCGTACGATTTCATCTGCATCGACGCGCCGCCGGTGCTCGAAAGCAACCTGACCGAAAATCTGGCGCTCCATGCGGAAATCGTCACGCTCATCGCTCTTGGCGACAGCACCATGTACCGCGACCTTCGTGCGGCTGCGGAGGTTTTCGTGCGGCTGGAGGTTCCGGCAATCATGCCGATCCTGAACTGGGGCGGCCCGGCAAAAAGCTCGCAGATCGACAGACTGCTCGAAAAGCCTCCGGAGTTCCTCGACAGGATCAGCGCCGAAAAGCTCGAAGCGCTGCTCCTGAATTTACCGTTGGGACGCCGCCTGTTCGACCTCGTCAACGGCGCGTTGGAAGCGATCAAAACGGCAGCCAGATCGAACAAATCGGGATCATCCGGCAAATGACAACGCGCAACTCAGTGAGGCTGCGATGAAACGACGGCTCGTTCTGTCTGGCCGCGACGCATCGAATCCCGGCAACAGCCATGCGGCCACCGGCAAGTTTGCCGGAAACCGTGAGAGAAGAGTAAAACGTACGTTCCCCGGAACTTTGGAAATGTTGACAGGCCTGCCAACGCGATGAATATGAACGAAAGCCCAAAGCCGATTTCAGCGACCGAGCCTGACTGGAGCCGTGAAGCGCCGGTTCCGGGACGGTACGAACCCGCCAAACGACTGCTCGCGGCGCTCCGGCGCTATCAGCGCCTGAAGGTTAGCGGCGGAATCGTTGGCCGCGCCGCGCGTCCGTTGGTCGTCTTGCGGCATCGCCTCTGGAGCGCGATCACGGGCGCGGACATTCCACTCGACTCGAAGATTGGCGGCGGCCTGCTCCTGCCGCATCCGAACGGCATCGTCATCCATCCGGATGCCGAAATCGGCCCGAACTGCCTCCTGTTCCAGCAGGTAACCATCGGCATGGGCGGGCGCAAGCCCGGAGCGCCGAAGATTGGCGGCCATGTCGATATTGGCGCGGGGGCGAAAATTCTCGGCGGCGTCGAGATCGGCGATCACGCGCTCATCGGCGCCAACGCCGTCGTGCTCGACGACGTTCCGCCACACGCCACCGCCGTGGGCATTCCGGCGCGGATCGTCCGCCGGAGCGATGAAGCAACGGATCGCAACGAACGCTGAGATGCGCGACACCATCATCACATCGGCAGGGAAGCAAAAACGCCACGCTCATGGTTGAGAACGCCGGAAACTTCATGGTACCCGCCGCCCTGTTCGGCTGGATTCCAATCGTCAAGGCGATTTTCAAGCGCTTCGACCCGAGGCTCGCCGTCGCCATCGCCTTTGTAGCCGGGTGGCAGTTTTTGCCAGTCGCTGCCCTGAAGGTCAAAGGCATTCCCTCCTACAGCAAGGTGACCGCCACCTGCATGGTCATCCTCTACTGGGCGCGCAAATTCGACAAGGATCGGTTCAGCAACTTCTCCTTTAAACCGCTCGATTTGCCGATGCTCATCTGGAGCATCGCCCCCTTTTTCTCGTCGGTGTTCAACGACCTCGGCCTCTATGACGGCCTTTCGCAGGTCATGTACCAGGGCATCACCTGGTGGGTGCCATACTACATCGGCAGGGTCTATTTTAATGACGCCGACGGGATAAAGCTTCTCGGCATGGCGATTTTCATAGGCGCGATAGCCTACATTCCCTTCTGCTGGTTCGAGCTGATCATGAGTCCACAGCTCCACCGTCTGACCTACGGCTTCCACCAGCACAATTTCCTCCAGACGCTCAGGGATGGCGGCGGATTCCGGCCTATGGTCTACATGGATCACGGCCTCATGACCGCCACATGGATGGGCCTCGCCCTCTTTATCGGCGCATGGCTGCTCTATACCGGAGACCTTCCCGGGAAGATATTGTCGGTGCCTACGCGCCTTCTCTTTCTGGCCCTTGCCGGAACCTTTCTCATGATGAAATCGTACGGCTCGATTTTTCTGATTTTTTTGGGTTTCCTGTTCGTTTTTCTTTCGAACAAGATGAAAAACATCTGGCTGATCGTGCTGCTCCTCATCGCGCCCCCGCTTTATGTCTATACCCGCACGACCGGCATCTGGGACGGCACGAACCTCTCCGGCTTTGTCGCTGAAAAATTCAGTCCGACCCGCGCCCAATCGCTTCAGTTCCGCTTCGACAACGAAACGATCCTCATTAAAAAAGCGATGGAAGGCACCGTGTTCGGCTGGGGCGGGTACGGGCGTTCACGAGTGTACGACGATACCGGCAAAGACATCACCATCGCCGATGGGCTCTGGATCATCACGCTCGGTCAGAATGGCATCTTCGGCCTACTGGCCCTGATGCTCGCCGTGCAGACGCCGGTAATACTTTATATCTCGCGAAGCGATCCGGCGCGCTGGAACGAAAAGAATCGTGGTGCGCCCACGGTCATGATTGTTTTTCTGGCCACCTACATGATCGACAGCCTGCTGAACGCCATGATCAATCCGGTCTATATGGTTTTCAGCGGCGGGATCGTCAGCATGTTGCTCAAGGGAGAAGACGCGTTCAGCGTGAACACGGGGGCCGAGTCGATCGATGAGCCTCGACTGCTCAAGCCGAAAACCCGTTTCCTGCCCTCGCCCTCCTTCCAGGGCTCTTCACGTTTTATCAGTTGAGAACCGTCAAGGCATGAAATCCGCTGCAGAAGATCATTCATTGCCCGAATCCGGCGCGCCGCCCAAACTCACGACGCAATGGATCGGAGCGCTCGCCCTGGCGCTGGCAGGAGCGTTCGTGCCAAGGCCGGAGTTCCGGTACGGTTTTCTGATGATCGACACCGTTATCCATCTGGTGATCTTCGTCTTTCTGGCCTTCATTCCGATGATCTGTTTCAGAAACCGGAAAACCACCTTTCTCCTCGCCATTTCGATGGCCCCATTCGGTTATCTGCTTGAAACCCTCCATGTGATGGTTACCGGAGAGAACTTTAACGCCATCAATGCTCTCGTCAACAACGCCGGAGTTCTTGCCGGTATCGCCGCCGGATTTGTGCTTCGCCTTAAACTGCACTATGAACGCAGAACCCCCGACCCCCGAAGCGAAGAGTAAACAGCAACGTTAACGGCAAATCTGGTCAACCATCGCCAATCTGAACCATCGGCGCGGCAAACCGCTCATTTCAAAACGACAGTGCGACAGCCATGAAAACCTCTATACTTTATGCAGGTCTCGCCTCACCGCATGTCGGCTGGCTGGCCATTGACGAGTTGGCGGAGCTTTTCGCTCACTATTTCGATGCTGAAATTCTTTCGCCGAAAACCCGCGCCGCCGAGTGGCCGAAACGCCTGATTCGCCCCGACAGCATCAGCTACGAGCCGTTGCAGACAAACGGCGGCGATGTGCTGATCGTCATCGCCAGAAATCCGGGCGACCTCGGCATGATCGATGCCATCGCCGATTGCCGTAAAAAATTCAGCAAAATCTACGCCTTCGTCACCGACTCCTACTTCCATGCGGGGTATGGCAAGGAGACTGCGCAGTTCGATGCCATCACCGTCACCGCGCACGAAGATGTGAATTTTCCGAAAGAGCAGTTCGGCATCGCGGTGCATCAGCTCTATCAGGGCACGGACGCCATGAAGTGGGCGCCACGCAAGCCGATGGCGAGAGAGATCGATATTACCGGCTTCGGGCGAATGCCGTCGAGCTATCACGCGAGTTTCGTGGAGCGCTTTCACCCGATGCAATCGCCATACCTCTACCTGCACTCGCCGCTCGGCAATCTGACCGGACCGAATATCCGCCTCGAACGCGGAATGCTGTTCAAGCTGCTGCACCGCACCCGAATCTCGCTCGCGTTTCATCTCTACGTGGAGCCGGAGGGCAACCGCCCGCGCTCGATGATGGTGACGAGCCGATGGCTCGAATCGCTGCTCTCGGGGTGCATCGTCGCCGGAAAGCGGCCTGTGTCGCGGATGGCCGACGAGATGCTCTTCTGGCCCGGCGCGACGACCGAGCTTTCCGACGATCCCGCCACCGCCGCCGACGAGCTGGTGGATATGCTCTCGCGAAACGACGAGCTGGAGGAGCAGCGGCGCATCAACATCACGCAAACGATCATGCACCACGACTGGCGCTACAGAATCGAACGCTTCTGCAAACTGATGAACCTGCCGCTTCCCGCCGCGCTGCCCGGCGATATCGCCCGCCTCCAGGAGCTGCGCCCGTCATTCTGAATGCAGGGCAGAAAGGAAACGACTTTTTTAATCCAGACATTCCGTATCGCAAGGAAATTTCGGAAAATCCTCTGTCATTCTGAATGAAGCAAAGCGGAATGAAGAATCCATCTTCATACGAAATAAAGAGTTCTGGATTCTTCTCCCGACGTGTCGGGATCAGAATGACATCGGGAAAGAGTGTCCCTGAACCGACAATTGATACGTTTAGTGAGTAAAGTAATAATTACCACGCCATGAAAGTCACCGAACTGGCCCGCATGGGCTTGAACCATACGCGCAACGCGGTTGCCGAGTCGCTCTACATTAACCACGGCATCGATTTCACCCGCCCCGTCACCTTTCACGCTCTGGTCAACGAGCGCTGCAACTGCAAGTGCCGCCACTGCGAGTACTGGCGGCAGGCGGAGTACATCCCGGAGATGTCGATCGAAGAGTGGCAGAAGACGCTGCTCAGCATCAAGGAGTTCACCGGGCGATTCTCCGTCAACTTCAGCGGCGGCGAACCCTTGATCAAGAAAGGATTTATCGACCTGTTGCGCTTCTGCCGCGACAACGATATTCTCGCTGGCGTCACCACCAACGGCGCGATGCTGAACGAAAAGAACGTGCAGGAGCTGGTAGCCGCGCGTCCGTTCAACCTCAACATTTCGGTGGACTCGACCAAAGCTGAGGTACACGACTACGTGCGCGGCATGAAGGGATTGCTCGACCGGATCGTGCGCGGCATCGAACTCTTGAAAGTGGAGCAAGAGAAGCAGGGAGTCACCTTTCCGATCATCATCAAGCCAACCGTCATGTCGGCGAATTTCCGCGAGCTGCCGGAGATCGTGCGCTGGGCGGAGAATATCGGCGCGACGGCGGTGAACTTCCAGCCGCTCGGTCGCTGGACGCCGGAGACCTACGACGAATTGTGGATCGAAGAGAAGGATATGGCCGAGTTCGAGAAGGT
The DNA here is from genome assembly GCA_013334655.1 of Chlorobaculum sp. Taxonomy (GTDB): domain Bacteria; phylum Bacteroidota; class Chlorobiia; order Chlorobiales; family Chlorobiaceae; genus Chlorobaculum. The sequence continues at coordinate 19,996 of JAAXXD010000009.1, forward strand.
CATCGACCAACTCGTCGAGATGAAACGCGCGGGATCGCCGATCATGAACAGCGAGGAGATTCTGCGCCTCATGCCCGCGAGCTTCCGCGAAGAGAAGGCGTCGCCGGAGCACCTGCCCTGCCGCATCGGCCTGCACGAGTTCTACATCCGCCCCGACGGCGAGGTGAAACTCTGCTTCCACTTTCCCTCCATCGGCAACACCACGAAGGAGTCGGCGAAGGAGATATGGACGGGCGCAAAGGCCAAAAAGATTCGCGAGGCGACCATCAAGTGCGACAAGCTCTGCCTGCTCACCTGCCTGTCGCAGAAGTCATTGCTCAACAAGGCGAGCCAGGCGCTCACCATTTTGACGCGCCAGAAAACCAAAGCCGCACAGTGAACCCGCGATGAACGAAGTGCACCCCGACAACCTCAACAGCCCGGCCTACAGGAATGGCCGCGACCTGCCCGAGATCGACTGCATCCTCATCGGCGTCAACAGCGCGAAAACGCTGGGGCGCTGCATCGAGTCGATCTGCTCCGGCAGCTATCCGGCGGAGAAACTGCATATCATCTACGCCGATGGCGGCTCGACCGACGAGAGCATCGCCGTGGCCAAACGCTTCGCCGGAGTAACGGTGCTCGCGCTTACCCCAGAGTACCCGACGCCGGGACTTGGCCGGAACGCCGGATGGAAAAGCGGCAACTCGCCCTTCGTGCAATTCCTCGACTCGGACACCATCGTCGATCCAGAGTGGTTCCGGAAAGCGGTCGCCTGGATGCGCGACGCCCGTCTCGGCGCGGTCATCGGCTTCCGCCGCGAGCTGCACCCGGAGCGTTCCGTCTACAACTGGATCGGCGATCTCGAATGGAACGGCCCGGTCGGCGAATCGGACTGCTTCGGCGGTGACGTGCTCCTGCGCCGCGAGGCGCTCGAAGCGACCGGCGGCTACGACGAAACGCTCGTCGGCGGCGAAGACCCGGAGCTGAGCCGCCGCATCATCCGCGCCGGATGGAAGATCGAGCGCATCGACGCCGTCATGACGCGCCACGACCTGGCGATGACCACCGTGAAGCAGTACCTCAAACGCGCTTACCGCTCCGGCTACGGCTTCGCCGCCGTACGGGCGCGGGAGGCGAAACTCGGCAGCGATTTCTGGAAAGCGGATTTGCGCAAGATCGCCATCAAGGGCGGCGGCTTCATCGCGGCGGAAAGTCTGGCGACAGCGATGCTCCTCGCCGCCCGTCCCTCGCTGATCGCGACGCTCGCGGCGGCGGCGCTCTCTGTGGCGGGAGTGCCGCTGCTTTTCTCGCCGCGCCTCTTCAAGGTCGGCAAGTTCATGCGGGAGAACAAGTTGACCCGCAAGGAGGCCAAAATCTACGCCTTGCACTGCTCGGTGACTGTGCTGCCACAACTCTTCGGCGTCGCGCGATACTACGCGGGCGCACTTACCGGACGCCCGCTGAAAAACAAACGAAGCGCTTTGAAAACCGGACTTTCACATCCAGAAGCATGACTCAAAAGCCCATCGCCTATCTGTGCAGCGAGTACCCGGCAATCTCGCATACCTTCATCTACCGCGAGATCGAGTCGCTGCGAAAGGCCGGAATGACGGTCCACGCGGCGTCGATCCACAGGCCGGAAAAGCTCGACCTCATGACCTCTGCCGAGCAGGAGGAGGCTGCCAATACGCTGATGGTGCTCTCGCAATCGGTGACAGACATTGCCGGAGCGCACCTGCACTGCCTCGCGAAAAATCCCGGCGGATACTTCCGTATGGCGGCGGACGCTTTCCGGCTGCTCTTCCGTGGCCCGAAAAATCCCGTCAAGGCGGCGGCCTACTTCGCCGAAGCGGGCATTTTGCTGCGCTGGGCGCACAAGCACGGCATCACGCACATTCACGAGCACTTCGGCAACCCGACGGCTCTCGTGGCGATGCTCATGAAGCGCTACGGCGACATCACCTTCAGCATCTCGGTGCACGGCCCGGACATCTTCTACACGGTCGATTCGGCGATGCTGCCCGACAAGGTGCGCGAGGCGGCATTCGTGCGCTGCATCAGCCACTACTGCCGCAGCCAGATCATGCGCATCAGCGAGGTGGAGCGCTGGGATCGCTTCCACATCGTGCGCTGCGGTATCGATCCCGATCTCTACACGCCGAGGCCCGAACCCGGCAACGCCGTGCCGGAGCTGCTCTGCGTCGGACGGCTGACTCCCGCCAAGGGACAGCACATCCTGATCGAAGCGTGCGCGATGCTCGACAAGGCGGGCGTGCCGTTCCACCTCACGTTTGTCGGGGACGGCCCCGACCGCGAATCGCTCAAAAACTACGCGCAGTCGATTGGCATCGCGGGCAAGGTGCTCTTCACCGGCGCGCTCGGCCAGGACAAGGTGCGCGAGCACTACGACCGCGCCGACATCTTCGTGCTGGCGAGCTTCGCCGAGGGGGTGCCCGTGGTGCTCATGGAGGCGATGGCCAAGGAGATTCCGGTCATCTCGACCCGCATCACCGGCATTCCCGAGCTGATCGAACACGAAGAGGATGGTTTGCTTGCCGTGCCCGGCGATCCCGAGGATTTGGCGAGACAGATCCGCAAGCTGCTCGACAACCCCGCGCTTCGCACGCAGTTCGGCAAAGCGGGACGGCAAAAGGTCAGCGACATGTATAACCAGCATAAAAACAACGACTTGCTGGTGGAGCACTTCCAGAACGAAATGAACGGCAACTGATGCAGACCATCAAAATCATCGCGGAGCTGCTGGTCATTCTGCTCTCGCTCCCGGCGCTCTACCTGTTCATTGTCACCATCGCCGCATATCTTTTCAGAAAGGAGGAGCTGGCGACGAACCGTATGTTTGAAATCGGCGTGCTCATCCCGGCGCACAACGAGGAGGCGGGCATCGCGGGCACTATCGAAAGCATCCACGCCAACGACTATCCGGCGGAGAGCGTCAAAATCTTCGTCATCGCCGACAACTGCGACGACAACACCGCCGAGGTCGCGCGAAACGCCGGAGCGACGGTGGTGGAGCGATTCAACAAGGATCATCGCGGAAAAGGGCAGGCGCTCGACTGGTTCCTCAAAAGGCATAAAGAGCTCTACAACGGCCTCGATGTCATCACCATCATTGACGCCGACGTCCGCGCCGACCGCAACTACCTGCGCGAAATCAGCCTCTCCTTCAGCCAGCCGGGCGTCCAGGCGCTTCAGGCATACAACGGCGTCAGCAACCCCGAGGCCGGATGGCGACCCGCGCTCCTCGACGCGGCTTTCAACGTCTTCAACCACCTGCGCATGGCCGGGCCGTTCCAGCTCTCGGAAAGCTGCGTGCTCAAGGGCAACGGCATGGCGTTCGACAAATTTCTGATCGAGGAGACCGGCTGGCCCTGCCACTCGATCGTGGAAGACATGGAGTTCAGCCAGCTCCTCTTGATGAACGACATCAGCGTACACTACAACCCGGACGCCATCGTGCGCAGCGAAATGGTCACCTCCGGCGCAAACGCATCGAGCCAGCGCAAACGGTGGGAGAGCGGACGCTTCAACCTCGTCGCGACGATGGCATTTCCGCTGCTCAGGCTGTTCTTCAGCACCGGCCAGATTCGCTACCTCGTCGCTTTCGCCGAGCTCGCCGTCCCCCCACTCACGCTGCTCGTGCTCCTCTTCGCCGCCGTCTCGCTCCTGTCGCTCACGCTGCTCCACGGAGTCTGGAACCAGATCGTCGCCGCGTGGTGGGCCATTCTCCTTTTCTACGTCGTGTCAGGACAAATCCAGCGCCGCGCTGGACTCCACACCTGGCGCGTTCTCCTCGCCGCCCCCTTCTACATCCTCTGGAAAATCCCCCTCTATCTGACCATGGCAATCCGCAAAAAAAGCGACGCCTGGGTGAGAACAAAGAGGGAGGGCGAGACCTCAGAGTCAGAGAAGTGACCCCTGAAGGGAGAAGCCTCTGACATTGACACGCCCTTACCAGCCGACAAACCCGGTCGATACGATCCTCTCCGCCTATACCAATCCCGCAATGCGAGTATGATCTCGAAAAATCGAGAAGGATAAATAGCTGTTTTTGAAATCCATAAAATCAGAAGTATTTTTTATCACAAATGTATCTTTTTGAAAACGCTTGAATTGCAATTGAAAAACGGGATAGCCTCACAAATTGATAGCATAACTGAAATGCGCGATATGCATCACAAGCTTGTTTCTTTGATATCCATCTAATCCAACGGCGCCGGAAAAGGCGATTCAGCTATGATCAACAGTCGTCACATCGAAGAGTTGCACCCCCATGTACAACTACTTGCAAATCAAATGATCGAAGAGTGCAAAAAAGCTGAAATCGATCTGCTCATAACGAGCACGTATCGAGATTTCGAGAGTCAGAATGCGCTCTACGCCCAGGGCCGGACAACGCCGGGAAAAATCGTGACCAATGCCAAAGGCGGGCAAAGTTATCATAACTGGCGCGTCGCGTTCGACGTAGTTCCAATCGTAAATGGAAAGGCGATGTGGAATGATTCGGTACTGTGGCAGAAAATCGGAGCTATCGGACGCTCCTCTGGTCTTGAATGGGCGGGAGACTGGAAAAAATTCAAGGAGTTTCCTCACTTCCAGTTCACCGGCGGTTTGACGCTCGCTGATTTCCAACAGGGAAAACAGGTTGTTATCGCCTGATACAGAGCCCTAATCTGAACGATTTGGCATAAAAAAAGCCCTCAATCAAAGGAATAACGTGTTATTTGGTAATGGGTAAACTCGAAATTACCATTGCAGTCAACACCACCCGCAGGAGGAGGGTTTTATGGCTAACAATATTACTATGGCATTCAAATAGGTGACTTTTGATTGAGATTTGCTATTGAAGATTATGATAAGGAATGATGCCCTATCGTATACATCTGATACGCATAATGGCCGTTGACATGGTCTTCAAAAATGGAATTTCACAACGTGCAAAGGCCAAGGCGTTCGGTGTTTCACGCCAGCATGTTGTTCAGTGGTGCCAAGGTTTTAAAACGGCGGCTATGAGGCACTTGAACCTGAACGTCGTGGTCGGCGTCCAGGCGAACAAATGCTTCTGAAGCCTGGCAATGTAGCGTCATTGTCAACTCTATTTGTGACCATACTCCCGATCAGCCGAAACTGCGTTTGTGCTGTGGGAGCGAATAGGCATGCGTGCACCTATTCAGAAAAATATGGCATCACCCTGGCGTTGTGAACCGTTGCCGAGTATCGCCCCCTATTCCTCACGCAATTACACCACCGTCCGCAGTACCTCGACGATGTCCGATTTCGTCATCATGGGCCTGCCAGCAAGTTGCCCCTGTGCATTACCCGCGACGAGCAGGGTATCTTCGGCGTAGCGGTCGATCAGGTCGTCGCCGATTCCACATTCCGACAAGCGCGTCGGGCAGCCGATGGAGCGCAGGAACGCCTCGAATCGGTCGATGCCTTGTAGCGCAGCCTCCATGTCGTCGGCGCATTTCAGCTCAATGCCAAAGATGCGTTGCGCGAACTGCGCGAAGCGGGCCGGGCGCGACTTCGCGGCGAAGCGCATCCAGGCGGGGTTGACGATGGCGAGACCTGCGCCGTGAGCGATGTCGTGCTGCGCGGAGATGGTGTGCTCGATCATGTGCACCGGGAAGGGCGACAGGCACCCCGACTGCACCCAGCCGTTGAGCGCGACCACCGAGGCCCACTGCACCTGGGCGCGCGCTTCGATATCGTTGCCATCGGCGACCACTTTCGGCCCCCACTCGATGGCCGTGCTGATGACGCTTTCGGCGAAACGATCCTGCATGGGAGTGCCATCAACGCCATTGAAGTACGACTCGGTGACGTGCGTGATGAGGTCGCAGACGCCGTAAGCCGTCTGATCCTTCGGTACGCTCACGGTCAGCTCGGGATCGACGATGGCCACTTTCGGATAAAGGCACTTCGCGCCGACGAAGGATTTTATGGTTGTCTTCTCGTCCGTGATGACCGCACCGCTGTTCATCTCGGAGCCAGTGGCGGCAAGCGTCGGCACGGTGATGACCGGCAGCGCCTGGGTCGGAAGCCGACGGATTGCCTGCCCGTGCGGGAACATATCCCACAGGTCGCCCTCGTAATACACCGCCGCAGCCATCACCTTCGCGGCATCCATCACGCTGCCACCGCCAAGAGCGATTACCACGTCGCACCCCTCCTGCCGCGCAATCTGGCCGCCTCGCGCCACCGATGAAAGTCGCGGATTCGGCTCGACGCCGTCGCATTCCACACACAAAACGCCAGCAGCTTTCAGGCTCGCGACCCCGCGGTCGAAAACACCGCTACGCTTGACGCTGCCGCCGCCGGTGACGATCATCACTTTTTTGCCATATGTTGCGGTCACTTCGCCAAGCCGAGCGAGCGTTCCCGCGCCAAAAACGAGGTGCGTTGGGTTGTAGTATTCGAATTTCATGAGGTGCTCCCGGAAATGTTGTTCGTTTTGTCCGTTGCCTTGTGGCGGTCAGTGTTTCACTCTAATTTGCATATGCTTGCCCGAACTTTACAAACTTTTCGATGGCAATCCCGGTACGCAATGACGATGATGCTCATCGACAGGGCCTGTTATTAGCGTATATTTCAACAGGAAAAGGACGATCAGGCGAGGCATCGCGAAAAAGAGTCAGGCAATTCAAGCGGTCTGCCTGCATCAATACAGTATCCAGGTTGAGTTTCCGCTCAAAGGGTCTTGAAGCACACAAACAACAGAAGGAGGATTCCAAATGCAGAAGCCGAGGAGTTTTGGCATTATCGTGCTCATTTATGCGCTCGCGGCGCATCTCTTTGGCGCTATTGGCGCTACCGGTTTATTGACGATGTCGCACAAGCCGTTCGAGAATGCCGGGGATTATCTCTTCGTTGTTTTATCCGTGCTGCCGATGCTTCTTTTGCCGCTCTATCTCGCTGGCGGCGCAGGATTGCTTTTCCTGCGCCGTTGGGCGCTCTTTGCGGTCTTGCTTGCCGCCGGTGTGGATATTCTCAGCTACATTGTTTCTGTGGTGTCGATCATCATGTCGTCACAAAAAACGATGTTTGCAGGAGTCGATACGATTTCTCTGATCTCGATGCTCGCGCCGTTGACCAGAGTGGTCGTGCCGGGCATTATCGTTTTTTTTACTCTGAGGTTGCGAGCGGATGCGGATGCGTGGACGCGCTCTCCGTTCGTAGCGCCAGCCAGCAGAGAGATGCCGGTTGAGCAGCGAAAGGATGCGGTAGACTCTCGCTACCTGTATCTGTTTCGAGGCATGATCGCCACTGGTCTGGTGCTTCCCTGGCTTGTCGGCGTGGGCGTAAAGCTCTACCTTTCGGCTCACGGAAAGCCTACGATCCCGTGGTCATACTTCATCAACATCGGCAGTATCCTTCTCCTGATTCCCTTTGCGATCTGGTTTTCATTGTCCTATATCATGCTCGCCTATGTTGGGCGCACGGTGCTGGCAAAACCATTTTTTGGACTGGAAACCATCACAGGGAGATTGATTTTCGTTTTGGGAGGATTTGCCGGTGGGGTCATCGGAACGGTCATGACTTTCATCGAGGTCTTCTGGGTTTTCGATTTTCTCTACTTTCTCGCGCCGTTGTGGGCTTTCAACATTCCGCATATGCTGGCGGGCGCGCTGGCTGGATATGTGCTTGGAAAAGGGTACGAGAAGTTTTTCCGAAAGTAACGGCGAAGCCTGCTCCATCAATTCATTACGGATCGCCCGGATTTGCGGCGCGTCCGTCGAGCTTGATCGCCGGGATGTCGCGGGTCCGGATTTCCCCGGCGGCAACCTTTTGTTTCGGCGCGACGGCAGGCGTCTTTTTTCCCGTTATTCTGTGGAGCCTTCGACCGCGCCGCGACGGTAATCGTCGGTGATCAATCCTGCGATGTTTTGCTGCACTCGCTCCCGATCATATTGTTCCACATGGAGAGTTCGGCTTGCTGCTCCCATATTCATTCTCAGCTCTTTATCGAGTATCAGCCGATCGAGCGCCTCGATCCAGCCATCGTCAGTTTTTACAAGAAATCCATTCACTCCGTGCGCGATGGCCGCTTTGTTTGCGCCGACATCCGAAGCGACGACAGGTTTTCCGTAGGCCATGTACTGGATCAGTTTGAAGGCGCATTTGCCCCGGCACCACTCGTCGTCGGTGAGTGGCATGATGCCGATATCGATCGCTGCCAGCCACTGTTTTTCGTTCTCGGACGACCACTCGCTCAGTTCCCACTCCGTTTTGACGTCTTCGGGGACTCTTTTGCTCATGATGGAGAAACGAACGCCGGGATGCTGTTCCTGAACCGATCTCAGCGCATGGTCGATGATTTTCAGGAAATAGAGATTGGATGGAATGCCGATCCAGCCGATGGTGACAGTTTTGCCGTTGTGGTGATTGCCGGTAGCGAGCGGGGGAGTGCTGAATGCGGTCGGCACCAGATGTACTGTCCGGTTATACTGTTCCGCATAGGATTTGAGCGCCTCGCTGCCTGCAAAAATCAGTGAAGAGCGTTTCAGTGTGCTGGCGATCCAGTCGAGCTTCATCCGGCTTTCCGGCAGCTGTTTTCCGGTCAGCATGACCTGCTTGACATAGATGGCGTCATCGAAATCGAAGATCAATCTCGCTCTGCGCGAAAGCAGCCATATGAAAAGAGGCGGAAACACTTTACGCTGTATCCAGACATAATCATAATTACTGCAAACCGAGAGAGCGCTCATGACATTGCTCAAGGAATTCTTGCCGGATACGCATATCGAATCGACGTGAATGCCGTGCTGTTGCCAGTGAGGCAGAAATTGTCCTATCCGGTAACGGTAACTTGGCCGATGAGGGGCAAGGTGCAGACACAACACGGTAATCATGAGGCGGAGGTTACTGATTTGACTTGAATCACCACTGTTACCAACCGGGAGCGAGTATTGAATGATAGAGTTTAAAAGAGTTAACCGTACATGGATAACAGGTGAACTTCATTTGAAGGCTGGGGTTTCCGTCAAGGTGAATCCGGATGCAACTTGTGGTCGTGCACTGGAAAAAAACCGGACTTTATAGCTTGATACTTCAGAATATACTCTTTTTCTTTGAATGAAAGTATGTTATAAAGGAAGAAAAGCGCTCAAAGATCGGGTGAGCATGATGGATGGAGTATACTGCACGCACGGGGCGGAAATGGATGCGAAGGGAAATGCGTATATTGGACGTCGATTCACAAAAGCTTTATCCATAAACCTTATCAGCCTGATCAATGAAGAGAGTGCTTGTGGCCGGGGCGACCGGTTACCTTGGACGTTATGCGGTGCAGGAGTTCAAGAATCGCGGATACTGGGTGCGTGCGCTGGTGCGCAATCCCGAGAAGTTCAAAAAGCCGGGGCCGTTTTTCGCGCCAGAGATCGACACGCTCGTTGACGAGGTGATCTTCGGTGACGCCACGAAGCCCGAAACCATCGCCGGGCTGTGCGACGGCATCGACGTAGTATTTTCGGCACTTGGCATGATCAAGCCTGACTTCGAGCACACTAATTTCGACGTCGATTACCAGGGCAACATGAACATTCTCGCCGAAGCACTCAAGTCTGGCGTAAAAAAATTCGTCTACGTCTCGGTCTTCGACGCGCACCGCATGATGAACATTCCCAACGTCCAGGCGCACGAGAAGTTCGTCCGCGAGTTGCAGGCGGCAAAGATCGAGAGCGCGATCATCCGCCCGAACGGTTTCTACTCGGAGATTGGCCAGTTCGTCGCCCGCGCCCGCCGCGGCTACATGATCTGGGTTGGCGATGGCTACCAGCGCCAGAACCCGATCCACGGCGCTGACCTCGCCGCAGTGTGCGCCGACGCGGTGGACAGCAGCGAGCGCGAAGTCGAGGTCGGCGGCCCGGAGGTCTTCACCTACCACGAAATGGTCGATCTGGCCTGCGAAATCGCCGGAACCAAACCGGTGTTCGTCCCGCTCCCCTTCTGGCTGGCGGATGGCCTTGTCAGCGTGGTCGGTCTCTTCAACCGCGACGTGGCCGACGTGGCGCTTTTCGCCACCACGCTCAGCAAAATGGACATCGTTTCGCCGAAATACGGCACCCATCGCCTGCGCGACTTCTTCAACGAGTGCAAGAGCTTGCCGGTCTGAAGCAAAGTCTGTCACCAGAGAACGAGTGAAGCCGGACAATCTCCGGCTTCATGTGTTTCTGCTTTGAAATCATGTGACATCGACACCCACCCCCAGGACCGGTATACCGAACCTCACTCCGAATCCGCCATCCTCGCGAAATTAAGCGAAACCGAACAATCCCTCTACAACGACTCCGCAAAAACCGCCACGGCGATGGCATCAGGCAGGAAAAGGAAAATATCGGATTCGAGATGCTGATGTTTGCGTTGGGAAATGCGTAAGGCGCGAGTGTCGAAAGAAAAAATAATGTACTTTTATATGTACAATGATTACAAGAGTTTTACAGATACAGATTGCGAATTTCTATGATTTAACCGGATAAAAAATCCCGTTACCTGATAATCGAACTGTGAGATAGCTGAGCGCTAAGATGAGTGCGCGTCCCCGTGAGCCATGTCAATCCGGGAGCCCGATCTTTCGGCAATAACCGGTTTATGGCTTAACTTCTGGGATAAAACAAGGCCAACTCATCCGCTAAACATGTTTCACTCATGAATCTCCTTCCACACACGCTGAACAGCTCGGATCAACAAGGATCGCGAATATTGTTCATCGTTTCACCTCGTATTTTCTGACCGCGCCTATGGCTCTCGATTACACGACGCTCGATCTGCTCCGGCAGAACCATCCGGCATGGCGGCTGTTGCGGGCGCAACATGCGCCGCTGGTGGCGTCGTTCCTGCATCGGGTGTTCATTGCGCCGAATGTGCGCAGCCTTTCGCAGGCCGATCTGGTCGAGGCACTCGAGGATGAGCTGTTTGCGCTTCGGCGTCAGCTTGGCGACAATGCGTTTCCCGGTTCGGCGCAGAGTTACCTGAACGACTGGGCGGAGAATGACAAGGGGTGGCTGCGCAAGTTCTATCCGGTCGGCGAGGATGAGCCGCATTTCGACCTGACTCCGGCGACCGAGAAAGCGCTGGCTTGGCTGGAAAGCCTTTCGGAGCGGGCCTTTGTGGGCACGGAGTCGCGCCTGTTGACCCTCTTCGGGCTGCTGCGCCAGATGAGCACCGGCAGCCAGGCCGACCCGGAGGTGCGCATTGCCGAGCTGAACCGCCGCCGCAACGAGATCGATGCGGAGGTCGCCCGCATCCGCGCCGGTGAAATCGCCATGCTCGACGACACGGCGCTCAAGGATCGATTCCAGCAGTTCCTGCAACTGGCCCGCGAGCTGCTGACCGATTTCCGCGAGGTGGAGCACAACTTTCGCGCCCTTGACCGGCGGGTGCGCGAGCGTATCGCGCTCTGGGAGGGAGCCAAAGGAACGCTGCTGGAGGAGATCATGGGGCAGCGCGATGCCATTGCCGATTCCGACCAGGGTAAGAGCTTCCGCGCTTTCTGGGACTTCCTGATGTCGCAGTCGCGCCAGGAGGAGTTGACCGATCTCCTCGACGAGGTGCTCAACCTGCCGCCGGTGGTGGAGATGCGCCCCGAGCCGCGCCTGAAGCGGGTGCACTTCGATTGGCTCGATGCGGGCGAACACACGCAGCGCACGGTGGCGCGGCTCTCCGAACAGTTGCGCAAGTTCCTCGACGACAAGGCGTGGCTCGAAAACCGGCGCATCATGGACATCCTGCACGACATCGAGAACAAAGCACTCGCCCTGCGCGAAGCGATGCCCTCGGGAAGCTTCATGCCGCTTGCCGATGCCTCCGCCGACATCGAACTGCCGCTCGAAAGGCCGCTCTACCGGCCACCGTTCAAGCCGATGATCGAGGGAATCGCGCTCGACGAGGGTGACGCTGAAATCGACACCGCCGCGCTCTATGCGCAGGTGATCGTCGATCGCACCGTGCTGATGCAGAACATCCGCAAGGCATTGCAGGAGCGGAGCCAGATCGCTCTCGGCGAACTGATCGCCCGCCACCCCCTGCGCCACGGCCTCGCCGAACTGCTCACCTACCTCCAGATCGCCGGGGAGTGGCCCCGCACAGCGGTTGACGAGGAGACGGAAGAGCTGATCGAATGGGAAAGCGAAAACAGCGTGAACCGAGTAGCGAAGCTTCCACGGATTATCTTTGTGCGGAATGAGTGAGAAGAGGACGATGGTCATCCATCGCATCGGTTATCTCGCAGGGGCAACCCCCCGTGGTTGCCCGGCATTGTTCAGGGAGAGGCTGTCTCAAAAGGTTTATATCCGTGAGTTATTCAGGACTTCGTTGTTTTGTCATTCTGAACAAAGTGAAGAATCCAGTTTCCGGGGATTTCCAGTAAATGGATAATTTATTGGACGTGACGAGAGTTCTCTGGATTCTTCGCCCGCCCCGACAGTCGTCGGGACGAACTCAGAATGACAGACAAAACATGACTATAATCATTGGGGCAACCTCTTTTGAGACAGACTCTGATTCCATCATTCCCGATATTTTCGCCTTTGACGAATTGATGCTATACTTGCCGGTGTACTCTCATTTTTTCAAGTCGTCCCGATGAATCCATCCGACACACAGACGCCGCGTTCGATAAATGCTCCGCAGGAGCTGTCCCAGATTGTGGTCACCCTGCTGAAAGGGGTGATCTATCAGGAGGAGAGCCTGACCCTCTGGAGCGCCCTGCTTAACCTGCAAGCCGCCGTGCGTGATTACGTTGCCGTGATGGGCCTCGAACTCATCCTCGACGAGGCCGAGGGGTATGCCTTCCTGCGCTCGCGAACAGCGGATGACGAGGAGAACGGCAACGTCATGCCGCGTCTGGTGGCCCGGCGGCAGCTCTCCTACCCTGTCAGCCTGCTGCTCGCGCTGCTCCGCAAGAAGCTCGCCGAATCCGACGCGGGCGGTGGCGATACGCGCCTGATCCTCTCGCGCGACGAGGTGGTGGAACTCGTCCGCATCTTCCTTCCGGCAGGCAGCAATGAAGTGAAGCTGATCGACCAGGTCGATGCCACCCTGAACAAGATCGCCGAACTGGGCTTCGTCCGCCGACTTCGCGGTGAAAAGCAGATGATCGAGGTGCGCCGCATCATCAAGGCCTTCGTCGATGCGCAGTGGCTGGCGGATTTCGACCGCCGCCTCGACGAGTACCGCCAGCTTGCCGGGCAATCGACGGAGGAAGAGAATGGCTGAGTCTCTCGAATTCGGATTCATCGCGGACGACCGCCTCGCCGGATTCCGCCTCCAGCGCCTCGAAGTGTTCAACTGGGGCACCTTCGACGGGCGCGTCTGGACGCTCCGGCTCGACGGCAAGAACGGCCTGCTCACGGGCGACATCGGCTCGGGCAAATCGACGCTGGTCGATGCCGTCACCACGCTGCTCGTCCCCAGCCAGCGCATCGCCTACAACAAGGCCGCCGGCGCCGACACCCGCGAGCGCTCGCTCCGCTCCTACGTGCTCGGTTTCTACAAATCGGAGCGGCAGGAGTCCCTCGGCGGCAGCGGGGCCAAACCGGTCGCCCTGCGCGACGCCAGCGCGTACTCGGTGGTGCTTGGCGTCTTTCATAACGAAGGGTACGAGAAAACCGTCACTCTCGCCCAGGTGTTCTGGATGAAAGATCCCGCCGGGCAGCCCGCGCGTCTTTTTGCCGCCGCCGAACGTGACCTCTCCATCGCCTCCGATTTTTCAGGATTCGGTACGGAGATCACTGCCCTGAAGAAGCGCCTGCGGGCGGATGGCGTCGAGCTGTTCGACAGTTTCCCGCCTTACGGAGCCTGGTTCCGCCGCCGATTCGGCATCGACAACGATCAGGCGCTGGAGCTGTTCCATCAGACCGTCTCGCTCAAATCGGTGGGCAACCTCACCGACTTCGTGCGCAGCCACATGCTCGAACCCTTCGATGTCGAACCGCGCATTGCCGCCCTGATCCACCATTTTGAAGACCTCAACCGCGCGCACGAAGCGGTGCTCAAGGCCAAGCGGCAGATCGAGATGCTTGAACCACTCGTACAGGATTGCGACCGCCACAGCGAACTCTCCGCCTCGACCGACGAACTGCGAAGCTGCCGGGAAGCCCTGCGCCCCTGGTTCGCCTCCCTCAAGCTCGGGCTGCTCCACCAGCGCATCACCTCGCTCGAAGAGGAACTCGCCCGCCACCAGAGCGCTGTCGGGCGACTTGAAGAGGAGCGCCGCGACGGACAGGAGCGCGAACGCAACCTCCGCCGCACCATCGCCGAAAACGGCGGCGACCGCATCGAGAGCATCGCCTCCGAAATCCGCACGAAGCAGGCGGAACTCGAACGCAAAAAGCGCAACGCCAACCGTTATGCGGAGCTGCTCAAGCCACTCGGCGAAACGCCCGCAGCCACCGCCGAGGAGTTCCTCCAGCAACGCTCTGGACACGAAGCGATGCGCGATGAGGCCGGAGAGCGCGAGGCGAGCGTCCAGAACGAGCTGAACGAGCTGGGCGTCACGGTAGCGCAGGAGCAGCAGGAGTACCGGGAGCTCAACGCCGAAATCGAGAGTCTGAAGGCCCGCAGGAACAACATCGACGACCGGCAGATCGCCATGCGCCGCGAACTCTGCCGGGCGCTCGGCATCGACGAGGCGGAGATGCCCTTCGCGGGCGAACTGCTTCAGGTGCGTGAAGATGAGGCCGCGTGGGAGGGGGCCATCGAACGGCTGCTGCGCAACTTCGCTCTCTCGCTGCTCGTGCCCGACCGCCACTACGCGCCGGTTGCCGAGTGGGTTGATCGCACGCACCTCAGAGGACGCCTCGTCTACTTCCGGGTACGCCCGCCTGCCCGCCGGGAAGCACTGCCCGACAACCCCGCAAACCTGCCGCGCAAGCTGATGATCAAGGCGGACTCCCCTCACTTCGACTGGCTCGAACGGGAGATAGGCAACCGCTTTGACCTGGTCTGCTGCGACACTCAGGAGGAGTTCCGGCGCGAAAAGAAGGCGATCACGATGGCCGGACAGGTCAAGATGCCCGGCGAGCGCCACGAGAAGGACGACCGCCACCGCCTCGACGACCGCAGCCGCTACGTGCTCGGCTGGACGAATGCCGCCAAAATCGCCGTGCTCGAAGCGAACGCCCGCATGAAAAGCGAGCGCCTCGGTGAACTGAGGAGCCGCATGAAAGCGCTGCAAGAGGAGCAAACGACGTTCAAAGAACGCCTCACCATCCTCTCGCGCCTCGACGAGTATCCCGACTTCAACGACCTCGACTGGCAGCCGGTGGCCGTCGCCATCGCCCGCCTCGAAGCGGAAAAGCGGGAGCTGGAGAGCACCTCCGACATGCTCCGCACCCTCACCGCGCAGCTCGAAGAGGTTGAGGCGGGACTCCGAGAGACCGAGCGCATCATCGACGACCGCAAGGACAAGCGCTCGAAAACCGAGCAGAAGATCAGCAACGCAAAGGAGCTGGAGGAGCAGGCGCGACAGATCGTAAGCGAAGCCGCGCCGGAAGTGGTCGCCCGCTTTGCTCGACTCGAAAGCCTTCAGGCGGAGATGCCGGAGCAGAAAGCACTCACCGTCGAATCGTGCGACAACCGCGAGCGCGACATGCGCGACTGGCTGCAATCGCGCATCGATGCCGAAGACAAAAAGCTCTCGCGCCTGAACGAAAAGATCATCCGCGCGATGACCGAGTACAAGGAGCAGTGGAAGCTCGAAACGAGCGAGTTCGATGCAAGCCTCGCTGCCGTCGAAGAGTACGGCAACATGCTCAAAAACCTGCGTTCGGACAACCTGCCTCGCTTCGAGGGACGCTTCAAGGAGCTGCTCAACGAAAACACCATCCGCGAAGTGGCCAACTTCCAGTCGCAGCTCGCCCGCGAACGCGAAACCATCAGGGAGCGCATCGGGCGCATCAACGAATCGCTCACGCAGATTGACTACAACCCCGGACGCTACATCAGCCTCGAAGCACAGACAAGCCCCGACGCCGACATCCGCGAGTTCCAGTCGGAACTCAGGAGTTGCACCGAAGGCTCGCTGACCGGCTCGGAGAGCGCCCAGTACTCCGAAGCAAAATTCCTCCAGGTGCGCAAAATCATCGACCGGTTCCGGGGACGCGATGAGTACAGCGACCTCGACCGCCGCTGGACGGCGAAAGTGACCGACGTGCGCAACTGGTTCGTCTTCGCGGCCAGCGAGCGGTGGCGCGAAGGCGACGCCGAGCACGAGCATTATGCGGACTCGGGCGGCAAATCGGGCGGCCAGAAGGAGAAGCTCGCCTACACGGTGCTCGCCGCCAGCCTCGCCTACCAGTTCGGCCTCGAATGGGGGGCGGTTCGCTCGCGCTCCTTCCGCTTCGTAGTGATCGACGAAGCTTTCGGACGCGGTTCGGACGAATCGGCCCACTACGGCCTGCAACTCTTCGCCCAGCTCAACCTGCAACTGCTCATCGTCACGCCGTTGCAGAAGATCCACATCATCGAACCCTTCGTTTCGAGCGTCGGATTCGTGCACAACCAGGATGGCCGCGCATCCGTGTTGCGCAACCTCAGCATCGAAGAGTACCGCGCCGAAAAAGCGAAAACGCCCCAATGAGCAGAAGCGCGACCGGCTGGACGACCGCCGCCGACATCCGGGCACAGGTGCTGAAGCTCTGGAACCGGGGCGCGCTGCTCTCGACGATGGTAGAGGGCGAACAGCTCTTCCCGCTGCGCCTCGCGCTCAAGGGGCCGGATTCACGCCAGCTCAGCGACCGCTTCGCCGAAGTACGCGAATGGATCAGCGCACTCACCGCCGCCGCCGGGCCGTACCGCATCGCTTGGCGCACGGTCAACCACCGCGTCCTCGGAAGCAACGACATTCCATCGGAACTCTGGATCGACACAGCGGCGGACGCCCTCGCGCTCATTGGCAAGCGACGCGACGCGACTCAGTTCGCGGAACTGCTCGAACTGACCCGCGAAGAGGAACCCGCGCTGCTCCCCTGGCTTGCCAAGCGCCCACTCCGTGCCCTCGAACTCTCCGAATCGTGGCCCCACATGCTTCGACTCGTCGCCTGGCTGCGCGACCATCCCCGCCCCGGCATCTACCTCCGCCAGATCGATTTGCCCGGTGTGCACACCAAATTCATCGAAGCGCACCGCGGCGTGCTCTCCGAACTCTTCGACCTCGCACTGCCGCCCGAGTCGATCGATGCAACCGCCACCGGCAGCGCCAACTTCTGCCAGCGCTACGGCTTCCGCGACAAGCCGCTCCGCGTCCGCTTCCGCCTGCTCGACCCCGCGCTCGCCCTCCTGCCCGACTGCGCGGATATGGACGTCACTCTCACGCAAACCGACTTCGCCTGCCTCGCGCTGCCGGTCGAAACCATCTTCGTCACCGAAAACGAAATCAACTTCCTCGCCTTCCCTCCCTTCCCGCGAGCGATGGTCATCTTCGGCGCAGGCTACGGCTTCCAGAACCTCGCCCGGATCGACTGGCTGTGCCGCCGCAAACTCATCTACTGGGGCGACATCGACACGCACGGGTTCGCGATCCTGAACCAGTTCCGCGAGCACTTCCCCCACGCCGCCTCGCTCCTGATGGATCGTGAAACCCTCCTCGCCCACCGCGACCACTGGCAAACCGAACCCCACCCCGAAACCGCCGAGCTGACGAGACTGACCGAAGCCGAACAATCGCTTTACAACGATCTGCGCGAAAACCGGTTAGGCGAACGGGTACGGCTGGAACAGGAAAAAATCGGGTATGAGATGCTGGTGGCGGCGCTGGGGAAGATGTGAACCGGCAGGTGTCGAAAGAGAAATTCTGTTTACCCGGAGAGCGCCGAACCCAACCTGTCAGGTTCGGCATTTTGCCGCGCTTCATGCTCAATGAAAGCAGATTTCGCCTTGTGATATAATGAGCGTGGAATGTCGTGAAAGGGAAAACAGATTTTCCGATAGCAAATAGTCTTTTATGGATAACGCCGCCTGTTCACCGTTTCGCGCCCACGTCGGCATAACAACAGAAGGCGCGATAACGGTGGAACGGCATTGTTCGGCATGATCAATTGTTCAATACTTAAGTATTGAGCAATTGATCAGAGATCATCCAAAATCTTAAACTTCCAATACGCGCTATCCCAACTGCAAATCATTTCATTATATTTGATTTTTACCCATTCATATTTGGCTCGAACTTTTTCGTCTATGTGAGAAATACCGGCAAGAATCAGCCTTTTCAATGCGTCTGCATAGATTGCAAAATCATATTCTGGATCATCGAGATTTTGAATATTTTTGCCAAAATAATCTACAAATAGGCGCTGATCTGTATCCTCCGAAATAACCTCATTGAGTGCGGCAATTTCATGATGCGGCAAATGATGACTTGCGTGAAATTTGACTCCCAATTCATATACATCCTTAGAAAGGATGACTCTTGGGAATTTGGCAATTTTAGATTCAAGTTCATAAGCATCTATCATTGCTGGTCCAATCAAAATTTCCGTAGTGTGAACTAATGGCCCAAGAGAAATTCCGCCTCGCACAATATAGCCACGATAAATCAATCTAGCCAAGTACATCTGAATATCATTCAGTGTATAAAAGACTTCGCTTTCCGTGTCGTAGGGAAATGAGATAACTATGCTGTCGCTAAATTGGGTGACCACTGTCCGTTTGATAGGATTTTCTATTTCAAAATGTTCACGAGCCATGTTGATGGCTTCAATTATTTTATCCAGCTCAGATGGATTTATTGTCGTTTTTTCGACGATTTCTTTGAAGCCGAGAAAATCCAAAAAACAACATACTCGATTTTCGTAATTCATTTTCATGGCCTTTTCTCCATTATTTGAAGTGGCGATTGATTTCAATGTCATCATTTGATAGTTTATTAAAAACTCGATTGTGTGCTATTTCAATTGCAGTTGTCCCGCCCAGAGGCTCTGCCTAACATTTAAGCTCGCCGACTGAAATGGCGAACAAAAATACTACAAATAACACAACTGATACAACAGAGACTTTTCAGTTAGGTACAGCGCCTTATTCGGCCTTGATGAGATTAGTCCGTCTCTTAATGAGATTGTTTGGTTTTGTAGCTATCGATGATCCGTTGGAACGTTATGGGTTCCCAAGAGATATTGTATATGTTGTAGATGAAAAATGTGATAAGTGCGATTATAAATATAACAGGCAGCACACGCTCAACAAACCTAAAAAACAAACGAGGCCTGATTCTTTCGGTGTCGGGATTGGCATTGTATGCGATTGCAGCATCTTTGGATACATATATATCCCGCAGCAAATATATAGTCCCACAGACCAGACAAATAAAAAACATAAATGCCGATAAAATAAGAAGTTCAGTGTGAACAGAACTATCAGTTACCAGTCTTGTCCAAAAAGTAACAATCAAGGCTAAAAGAGTAGCTGATAAAGACAATACTGTTCTATTAAAATGTGCGTATGCGTCTCGACGTAAATCTGACAACTCTTTTAAAACTTCTGATGAATACATATGCAAGTATGGATGAACTTGTTTATAGTCCGAACAACATTTACACTGATCTGCCTAATCCAGAAAAGCCAGACCGCTTCTTTCTGTATAAGCCCCCCCCTACAACCATACTCACAGACCAGCCAATTAATTATTTAAAAACAACTTAACCACATCAACAATTATTGAACCCCGCCGGTTTATACAGATCAGTCTAAACCGGCAACACACTCAGCATCACTCAAAGAACGCTTCACGCAAGTTCAGCAGTAACCGCAGGATCAAAGCACCTATCAGCTATTCCGTCACTCGTATTGCATTGAGTCTGTTCTGCTCATTCGAAACACCGCCTCGAAATGGATTATTGCATAAGCCCGACGGCGGGGCTTATGATTTATATGTACGAATAATCACTGCATTTATCAAGTCCAGACGCTTAAAAAGCCGCTCCTAAATCTCCCACTCACGCTTTACGAATCATACATCGCCGTGAGGCAGAATCATTCGTAACCTCTTTTCATTCCAAATTTTACGACCGGCACGAGCATGAGCGAGGTGAAGGCGACGGCTGATCGGAAACGTCGAGGTAGCGGGCAATTGCGTCACTCCATCGACGCTTTCAAACTTTGCGCGGCTTCGGCTATGCGGCTGCGTTCGGGTTCGGCGAAGCGCTGGAACGGTTCGGCCATGATGTCGCTGCACAGGCCGAGGCTGGCGAGGGCGCATTTCAGGCCCTTGATGACGCTGGAGGATCCATGACCAGCTTCATAGATGAGGCGGCACACCTCCATCACCTTGCCGTGCAGCTCGACGGTGCGTTGCAACTCGCCCGAAGCGGCGGCGTGGTAGAGCGCGACGTAGAGCTTCGGAAACAGATTCGCCCCCGCACAGACGCTCCAGTGCGCGCCCGTCAACACGGACTCGGCAAGCAGTTGTTCGGGGCCGATGAACAGGCTGGCATGGGGCAGCTCCGCAAACAGCGCCCTGATGTTCTGGAAATAGCACATGTCGCCGGAGCTGTCCTTCAACCCCACGATGCCCGGAATCGTCATGGCCTGACGAGCCGTTTCCGGCGCGAAACCGGAGGCCGATACGGCAAGTTGTAGAGGAAGAGCGGAAGCAGCAGTTGCGGCGCGAGGCGCTCCAGATAGCCGAGTAGTTCGGCCTGCGTGGCGGGGAAATAGTATGGCGGCGCGAGCACGAGCGCGTCGGCTCCGCACCGGCGGGCCGTTTCGGCGATGGCGAGCGACTCCGTGATCGCCGTTTCACTGATGCCCACCAGCACCGGCACCCGCCTGGTGACGATGCCGCAAACCTGCCGCACAAGCTCGTGCTTGAGCGCCGCGCCGAGACCTGGAGCCTCCCCGGTTGTGCCCAGAATGAAAATACCGTGCACGCCGTCGCCGATCACATGCTCCGTCAGCCGCTCCAACCCTCGCTCATCGAGTGTCGAGTGGTCGGCAAGAGGGGTGACGAGTGGCGGTATGATGCCCTTCAACGGCACTCCCGGAACTTCACTGGCATGGTGCATAGCGTGTTATTTTACTGTTTTTATGATGAGCATCGCATCCCCGGCAGCACGGATTGCGCTGAGTCAAATGCATCGAAACCGCTTTTATTGCTCAGTCAGGGATCAAACGCTTTTCTCCAGCTCATCCGGGAACAGGTCAAATGAGAACCATGATTTGAATGTCATACATAAGAAATCACTTACTTTTCGCAAAATATAAACACCCACAACACACCGTTTGCAACGATTTTCCAGCCATTTTAACCACAAACAATTGGCGTGTCAAAGGTAAACGGTTCTGAAGCCTCCGTCATGGCGAGCCACTCGTATCCGGCCCGCTTCCGCACGCAGAACATCAACAACGCAGATACATACAGGTGTGACGAAAAAAATCGAGCGACTGGATTTAAGCCCAGAGCATCATTCTGGACGTGAAATCACTGCTGAAAATTTTGCATTTCTTGTTGTTCACAGACTTGAACAAGTGATCTGACGTAACCACTGTCTGTAAACCGGGGCAACGCTTCTCGAAGAAGGGATGGATGAAATGCGGGTGGGCTTATGAATCTGGAACAGCGCGGGTAGTGATGATTATCGTTCCCGCCCAGTTTTGGGTGACTCCATAGTATGTATCCAGAGTTCCGCCCTGGTTGTTGGGCTCTATAGCGGCCACATAGTTTGATGTTGGACTTTTGGTAGCGGGCGGCAACGAAAAATTTCCGAACAGAACCAATGCATTGGGAGAATTCGAAGCTTCTGAGATTGAAATGCTTGCAACCAGGGTCAATTCAAGGGAAGCTGGATCGAAGTAACTATTTATAAACGAGAAATATCTGGCAATATCGACACCGCCAATAACGAGATGGAGATTACTGATAGGTCCAGCGACGGTATCGTCAGCAGTGAACTTTCCGGCATAGGTGACTGGCGTTGAGCGTATTTTCCAGTGATTGACGGGAAAATTACCGTTTGTTTGCGGGGTATCCGGGATCGTCACGTAAATGTTATAAGACTTGTTTTTCGCGCTGGCGGTGACTGACGTAAAAAATGCCAGCAGCGCGAAGAGCAAGAAAAACCCTGATTTTCTTTTCATGATGAGCACAGCCCTCAGTGTTTTGTTGGCCTGACAAATCGAGAATCCTCGAAGCGAACTGCCTGGAATCACTCCTTGCGCGTTTTGAAAAATCGATTGAGGGAGTTGTCTACTCAATCGCCCGCTCAACGTTACGGCTATATATCTGCATGAAAAGCGCTATGATCGGGAGTCCAGGGAGAAAAGATGTTCAGCAAAAACCCTGATGGGGATTCCTGCTGATTAAAATAAATAATAATTTCATAAAATATCGAAACCTCTTTGTGTTTGTATACATGCCTGATGCACACAAGACTATATGAACGGTTTTCACTCAGCGTATTGACTTGAAGCATTTTTGTACGCAGCAGACTCGATGATGACCGAATAAGGTCAAATGCATCGTGGGCTCAGTACATCGAGGAGTGAGAACATGGCGGACTGTTGTTTTGTGACCGGTCTCGGGTGTCGAAGGCTTGCGGAGTTCCTTTGTCACCAGTGGCGTGAGGTGACTTTTCCTGGAATTATCCCGATTCTGCCGTGTCATTCGTTCAGGGCAGCTCCGACAACGCTCCTGTCACTCGTTGAGGACTGACCCTACAAATGCACCCGCTTCAATTCGCACCTCTGACCTTCCCCAATCCCTAACTCCTTACTGGCGTTGCCGTTGCGGATGGCGATCTCGATCATGCCGCTGCTGCCGATGTAGGCGAGGGGTTGGGCGGTTTCGACTTCGCCGTAGGTTCGGAGGATGGGGAGCGGCGGCACATTGCCGACTGTGACCGTCCAACCAACGCCGTCGGCGATCATCGATCCTTCGAGGGTGGTGATGAGGTTGCCGAAGTGGTCGGTGGCGATGATTTCGCCTTGCCAGCCATTGCCGTCGTCGAGGGGGCGGTTGCGGAACATTTTCATCCGAGCGCACTCCGTTAGCGGAATTGCAGGGCCGAAGGCTTCAATCGGCACTCCGGCGGCGAGGTGGGCGGCGGCGGGGCTGAAAAGGTCGCGTCCATGGAAGGTGGCGCTTTTGTTGGGGAGCTGGTAGGCGACGTTCGTCAGTTCGTGGCATCGGGCGTCCGGGTATCGCTCAAAGATCGGCGTGAGCAGGCCGTTATCCGGCGCGATGAAGCGGTACGGGCCAGCCTCCACGCCTATGGCTCTCCGGGCAGTGCCGACGCCGGGATCGACGACGCAGACGAAGATCGTCTCCTCCGGGAAGTAGCCGACGGAGCGTTCGAGGTGAAATGCCGCCTGCCGGACGTTCTGGGCGCTGATGGCGTGGGTGAGGTCGATCACGCGGGCGGCGCGACGGATCGAGGCGATCACCCCTTTCATGACGCCGACGAAGGCATCTTCGAGGCCGAAATCGGTCATGAGCACGATGAGCGGCGGCTGGAGCATGAGCGTCAGTGGTTGGCCGAGCGGTACAGGAGCGCTCCGGCGGTGATGAAGAGCATGTCGGGAAGCCAGGCGGCGAGCAGCGGATTGACGAGGCCGTTGTAGCCGAGGCTGCCGATCGTTTTGAGCATCCCGAGATAGAGCAGCCCGACAAGCAGACTGATGGAGACCTCGACCGCCAAGCCGCTGCGCTTTTTCTTCGAGGAGAGCGGCACGCCGATGAGCACGATGATCATGCTGGCGAGCGGCAGTGCGATCTTGGTGTGCAGCTTCACCGTCGCGCGTTCGAGTCCCGGAAGGCCGGAGCGCTCTTTCTGCCGGATGAAATCGAAGTGCTGAAGGATGTTCATCTCGTCCGGGTCGGTGTCGATCATTTTGAAGGTACTCGGAGACAGCGAGAGCTTGAGCGTGTCCGCGCCCACCTTCTTAGCGAGGGTTTCGACGCCTCCGGAGAAGTTGCGCTGCTTCGTGTTGTAGAAAATCCAGTCGTTGCGGCGGGTGATGATTCGTAGCGAATCGGCATCGATGCGCGAGACGATTTTGCTGCCGTCGAAGGTTTCGAGCGAGACCATCGTGGCGCTTTTGCGATCGAGGCCAATCTGCCCAACGGTCAGGATGCGGTTTCTCGACTCCCGGATGTGCAGCGGCCCGCCGTCGTCATCTTTCTGGTTTTTCAGATAGCGCTTCTCGTATCCCTTCGACCAGTCGTAGAGCGACGGAGCGATGAAGCAGGAGTTGAGCGTGTTGAGCGTTGTGATCGCGAGTGTCACGACGAGAAAGGGCTTCATCAGGCGCGACAGGCTCATGCCCGCCGATTTGAGCGCGGGCAGTTCGCTCTGCATCGAGAGCTTTCCGGTGACGAAGAGCGAAGCGAGCAGGGCGCTGAGCGGGCTTGTCAGCAGAAAAGTGTCGGGCAGGCCGCTGAGGTAGTAGAGAATGATCCTGCCAAACGGAATCTTCCGGTCAATAAACCGGTCGAGATTTTCGACCAGGTTGATGATGATGAAGAGCGCGGCGAAGCTCGCGAGCGCGAAGAGAAAGATCGTCAGGAACTGCCGGGCGATGTAGCGGTCGATGATCGTGAACTTGCCCTGGCCGGGCAGCCTCGGTGGTCGATTCCCCAGGCTGCCCGTTT
Source organism: Chlorobaculum sp. (assembly GCA_013334655.1). GTDB lineage: Bacteria > Bacteroidota > Chlorobiia > Chlorobiales > Chlorobiaceae > Chlorobaculum. The sequence goes on from JAAXXD010000009.1 coordinate 44,576, forward strand.
CGTCCGCTGTCGCTTTTGCGTCACGCATGTGGCCGAACTCCCGCTCAGTAGCCGAAAATCTTCCTGAGCGTCAGGAAGCTGATCTCGCCGTACTTTCGCAGCGTCTCCAGATCGAGCTGCTCCTTTTTGCCGAGCACCAGCATGATCTGCGGCTTGTCGCGGAAGCGGGTCTCGTGGAACTGCTCGATGTCGCTGAACTCCATGCCGGGGGTCTCGCGGAACACATCCTCCCGGATGTCGTGGTCGAGGCCGAGCCTGCGAGCCTCTTCGAGGGCGAAAAGTACGTCACCCTTGGTGATGTGCTCCGTGCGAATCTTCTGGTCGATGCCCGCCTTGGCCGAGGCGAGCAGCTCCGGCGATTCGGGCAGCTTCTGCATCAGCGACGAAAATCCATCGAGCGCCTCGGGGAGCTTGTCCGCCTGGGTGCCGATGTAGCTGAAGAGGTAGCTGTGGCGATCCTTCTCCTTCGGCAGGCGGTAGACCGAAAAGACCGAGTAGGCGAGCGCCTTGGCCTCGCGCATCTCCTGGAACACCACCGACGACATGCCGCCGCCGTAATATTCGTTGAAGAGCGTGACGAGCGGCACCGTCGAGGCGTCGTACCCCTCGCTCCGCGACAGCATGATGATCTCCGCCTGCGTCATGTCGTAATCGACCACGTAGACGTGATTTTTCGCCGTCTCCAGCTCCACGAACGGATCGCTCTCCGGCACCGGCTGGAACGCCTGGCCGAAGTGGCGCATGGAGCGCAGCGCCGTCATCAGCGTTTCGGGCGAGTCCGGGCCGTAGTAGAGCATGCGGTGGCGGTAGTTCATGAACTTCCTGATCTCGCCGAGCAGCTCTTCGGGCGTGAGCTTGTCGATCTCCTCGTCGCTCAGGACGTTGGTGAAGGGGGAGTTCGGGCCGTATTTGCCGTAATTCACCATCGCCTCGAAAAGGATTTTACGCTTCGAGAGCTTCTCGTCTTCGCGCTCCTTGCGAATGCCCTCCTTGAGCTTTTCGAGCGCCGGAGCGTCGGGCTGCGCATCCTGCAACAGCTCGTCGAGCAGTGCAATCGCCTGCGTGAAGTTCTCCTTGAGGCCGGAGAGCTTCACATAGACGTAGTCGTCCGAGGTGAGCACGGTGAACTCCGCGCCGAGGCGGTACAGCTCCTGGCTGAACTCCGCGGGCGAGAGGCGCGAGGTGCCGAGGTACGACAGGTAGTCGAGCGCCGTGTCGATCTTGCGGTTCTGGTTGGAACCGGCATCGAACATCAGATAGAGGCTGTACAGCTCGTTCTCCCTGTTCGGCACGTAGTTGAGGCTGATCTCCGGCGTCAGTTCGTAGTAGCCGATATCCTTTTTGAAATCGACGAACACCGGCTTCACCTCGCCGCTCTTTTGGGCGAGCAGCTCTTCGGCGAAGGCGGAGGAGCGGTCGCGATTGACCTTGATCGGCGTGATCTGCGGCTTCTGGATTTTCGCCTCGCTCTCGCGCTGGCCGTGTTTTTTGTAGACGGCGACGTAGTTCTTGCCGTAGTGCTGTTTCGCGAACTCGACGATCTCCGCCTTGGTGATCTTTTCGAGGCGCTCGAAGCGGTGAACCTGACGATCCCACTCCATGCCCCAGACGAAAGCATCCACGAACGCTTCCGAGCGGCCGCGATTCGACTCGCACGCCTTCAGCTCTTCGAGCTTCAGGTCGTTGATCACCGCCGTCACCAGCCAGTCGGGGAACTCGCCTTTTTTGACCAGATCGAGCTGGTCGAGCAGCAGCGTCTTCACCTCGTCGAGGCTCTGCCCCTCGCGCGGCTTGGCGCTCAGGATGTGCGTCGAGTAGTCCTTCATCATCACCAGCATCGAGCCGCCTTCGAGCACCTTCTGCTGCTGGTTGAGGTTGAGGTCGATCAGGCCGGCGGTCTGGTTGAAGAGAATCTTGTCCACGAGCGCCAGCATGTCGGCATCCGCTGAATCCGCGCCGCCGAAACGGAAGCCGAGCACCAGCTCCTCCGCCTCCGGGCCGGTGACGGTCTTGACGACCGGCGCGGCGATGGGCGCTTCGACCGGTGGATGGAACTCCGGCACCGGCCTGGGTTCGAGCTTCGAGAACTTCGCGTCGATCAGGCGAATCGTCTCGTCGGGATCAAAGTCCCCCGCGATGCAGATCGCCATGTTGTTCGGCACGTACCAGGAGCGGTAGTAGTCGATGACGTTTTTGATCGACGGCTTTTTGAGGTGCTCCGCCTTGCCGATGGTGGTCTGCGTGCCGTAGGTGTGGCGCGTGAAAAGGCCGCTGAACAGCTCCTCCCACAGCTTGCGGCTGTCGCTGTCCATCGTCATGTTCTTCTCTTCATAGACCGTTTCAAGCTCGGTGTGGAAGAGGCGCATCACGGGGCTGCGGAAGCGCTCCGCCTCGATGGTGAGCCAGCGGTCGAGTTCGTTCGACGGAATGTCGTTGATATAGACCGTCTGCTCCACCCAGGTGTAGGCGTTGGTGCCCTTCGCGCCGATGGAGTTGAGCAGCTTGTCGTACTCGTTCGGCACGGTGAACTGCGCCGCGACATTCGAGATGCTGTCGATGTCGCGGTAGATCGCCGCGCGATGCTCGGGATCGCTCGTGGCGCGGTACTTTTCGTACAGCTCGATGATCTTCTCCAGTTCGGTGTGTTCGCTGGCGTAGTCGAGCGAGCCGATGGAGTCGGTGCCCTTGAAGAGCATGTGTTCGAGGTAGTGCGCAAGGCCCGTGGTTTCGGCGGGGTCGTTCTTGCTGCCCGCCCGCACGGCAATGGAGGTGTAGATTCTCGGCTCGTCGTGGTAGGGACTCATATACACGGTGAGGCCGTTTTTCAGGCGGTAGATTCTCGTGTGCAGCGAATCGCCGGGCACGGTGATGTATGGATATGCTTCGTTCTGGTGCGTCTTTTTTTCACTCATGATTGATCTGCAGGAGATGAGGTGAAGCAGCGCCGCGCAAATGGCGAGCACTCTGCCCGTTGATTTCAGTATGGAAAACAAGCGCTGGTCATGGTTCGTGGTCATGGCAAATTTCGATCATGCATCCATTCGCTCGTTCCGGTTCAAACAAAACCCTACATTACGAAAAATCCGGCAAAGTGACTGCATAAAACCCGAAGGAGCGCAGTATGCGTCATGTCATAAGGGTTGGAGTCAAGAACTATCAGCAGAGGTAAATAGTTTTTGTAATAGCTATTATCACCGCTTATGTGAATTACGGAGGTTTGGGATATATGATGTTTAAAGATGGAAATCGGAGTGGAACGTTCAAACTTGCAAGCCCTTACAGCCCGATGGGTGATCAGCCCGCGGCGATCAGGGCGCTGACCGAGGGGGTGCTGCGAGGCGACCGCTGGCAGACGCTGCTTGGCGTGACCGGCTCGGGCAAGACCTTCACGGTCTCGAATGTCATCGCCGCCGTCAATCGTCCCACGCTCGTGCTGAGTCACAACAAGACCCTCGCCGCGCAGCTTTACGGCGAGCTGAAGCAGTTTTTTCCGCACAACGCGGTCGAATACTTCATCAGCTACTACGATTTTTACCAGCCCGAGGCGTATATCCCGTCGATGGATAAATACATCGCCAAGGATCTGAAGATCAACGACGAGATCGAGCGGCTGCGGCTGCGGGCAACGAGCGCGCTCTTGAGCGGGCGTAATGACGTGATCGTGGTCAGCTCGGTGAGCTGCATCTACGGCCTCGGCTCGCCGGAGGACTGGATGGCGCAGATCGTCGAGCTGCGGCAGGGGATGGAGATGGATCGCGACGAGTTCCTGCAAAAGCTGGTCAGCCTGCACTACTTCCGGGATGACGTCGATCTTTCGCCGGGGCGCTTCCGCGTGCGTGGCGACGTGATCGACCTGGTGCCGGGCCACGAGGAGCTGGCGCTGCGCATCGAATTTTTCGGCAGCGAGATCGACTCGATCCAGACCTTCGATCCCAAATCCGGCGAAATTCTCGGCAGCGAGGAGTACGCCTTCATCTATCCCGCGCGGCAGTTCGTGGCCGACAGGGAGAAGCTGGAGGTGGCGATGCTCGCCATCGAGAACGAGCTGGCCGGGCGGCTGAACTCGCTCCGCGCCGAGGAGAAGCTGGTCGAGGCGCAGCGGCTCGAAGAGCGCACCCGCTACGATCTCGAAATGATGAAGGAACTCGGCTACTGCTCCGGCATCGAGAACTACGCCCGCCACATCGCCGGACGCAAGCCGGGCGAGCGGCCGTGGTGCCTGCTCGACTACTTCCCGGAGGATTTTCTTGTCGTCGTGGACGAGTCGCATGTCACCCTGCCGCAGATTCGCGGCATGTACGGCGGCGACCGGTCGCGCAAGACGGTGCTCGTCGAGCACGGTTTCCGGCTCCCATCGGCGCTCGACAACCGCCCGCTGCGCTTCGAGGAGTTCGAGGAGCTGGCGCCGCAGGTGATCTGCGTTTCGGCTACTCCCGCGCAGCACGAGCTGATGCGCTCCGGCGGCGTGG